>JBIIDJ010000170.1:0-2978 GCA_044238415.1 Novosphingobium sp. | reverse complement strand
AGATCGGCAGGATCGGCGCTGTCTTGGCGCGGTATTCGGCCATGCGGGTACGGACGGTTTCCTCGTTGTCGTCGGGACGACGCTTGAACTCGGTGCTGCCGCACTTGTCGCAGACGCCCGCAACCTTGGGCTGCTCGTACTTGTCGTGATAGCCCTTGCCGCAGTTGGCGCAGGTGAAGCGCCCCGTGATCCGTTCAACCAGCGCGTCCTCGTCAACGGCCAGCTCGATCACTGCATCAAGCGTCCGGCCGCGCTGGGCCAGGATTCCATCCAACGATTCCGCCTGGGCTGCCGTGCGCGGGTAGCCATCGAAAATGGCGCCCATGTCCGGCCCCATGGCGTCCAGTTCCTCGCCAATCAGGGCCGAGACGATCGCGTCCGAGACCAGTTCGCCACGCTCCATCACTGCCTTGGCCTGAAGCCCGACCGGGGTCCCAGCCTTGACCGCTGCGCGCAGCATGTCTCCGGTCGACAGCTGGCGCATGCCGTGACGTTCAACCAGTCGCTGGGCCTGGGTACCCTTGCCCGCACCAGGGGGGCCAAGAAGGATGATATTCACGTGTTACCCCCGCAAGATGGTCAGCGAATACGCCCTTTCAGCTTCGCCTTCTTGATAAGGTCACCATACTGGTGCGCCAGCAGGTGCGACTGGATCTGGGTGATCGTATCAACTGTCACGTTGACAACAATCAGCAGGCTGGTGCCGCCCAGGAACATCATGTTGAGGCCGGTCGTGCCGATCCACCATTCTGGGATCACGCAGACCACGGTCATGTAAAGCGCGCCGATCACGGTGATGCGCGTCAGCACATAGTCAAGGTAAGTGGCCGTGCTCTTGCCCGGGCGAATGCCAGGGATGAAGCCGCCATTGCGCTTGAGGTTGTCTGCCGTTTCTTCCGGGTTGAACACCACGGCGGTGTAGAAGAAGCAGAAGAAGATGATCCCGATCGCATAGAGAATCATGTACAGCGGCTGGCCATGCGCCAGGTACTGGTTGACCTGCTGCAGGATCGAGCCACCGGTGGTCGATGGGTCGATCGAGTTGCCGGCAAACTGCGTGATCGTCAGCGGCAGGAGCAGCAGCGAGCTGGCAAAGATCGGGGGGATCACGCCCGCAGTGTTGATCTTCAGCGGCAGGTGGCTGCGATCGGCCTGCATCATGCCATGCTGGCTGGCGCGCTTGGGATACTGGATCAGCAGCCGCCGCGTGGCCCGCTCCATGAAGCAGATGAACAGCACGAGCACGATCAGGACCGTGATCGCCATGATGATGGTGAACCCGCTGATCGAGCCGGTGCGCCCACCTTCGAACAGGTTGGCGACAAAGGTCGGCATCTGCGCCACGATCCCGGCCATGATGATCAGCGAAGTGCCGTTGCCGATACCGCGACTGGTGATCTGCTCACCCAGCCACAACAAGAACATGGTGCCGCCAACGAGGCTGATGACCGCGCCGATCTTGAACATCAGGCCCGGATTGACCACGGCCTGCAGCCCGCTCGAGGCACCATAGGCCTCAAGGCCCGAAGCCACGAACCAACCCTGGACGATGGTCAGCAGGACCGTGCCATAGCGGGTGTACTGGTTAAGCTTCTTGCGACCGCTTTCGCCCTCCTTCTTCAGCGCCATCAGCGTGGGATGGAGCGAAGCGGCCAGCTGCACCACGATCGACGCCGTGATGTAAGGCATGATGCCCAGCGCGATGAGGCTCATGCGCTCAAGGCTACCGCCCGAGAAGGTGTTGAAGATGTCGAGAATGCCGCCGCGCGTCTGGGCATAGAGCTGCTCAAGCACCAGCGGGTTGACCCCGGGGAGCGGCACGAAGCTCAGGAAACGGAAGATGATCAGGGCACCCAGCGTGAACCAGATGCGGTTCTTCAGCTCGGTGGCCTTAGAGAAGTTCGCGAGGTTGAGATTGCTCGCAATATTGTCGGCGCGTGAAGCCATGGATCGATCAAGCCTTGCTTGGAGGCCGGCACCCTGGCCAGCCATCCCCCTCTATTGGATCGTGTCCATATAGTGCGCGGGGCGGGATGCAATAACCCCTGCCCCGCGCAAATGGGGATTTATTCCGCCTCGCCGCCCTTGGCAGCCGGAACTTCAACCGAACCGCCGGCCTTTTCGACTGCGGCGACCGCGCCCTTCGAGGCACCGGCGACCACAAACTTGGCCTTGGCGGTGAATTCGCCCTTGCCCAGCAGGCGCACGCCATCCTTGCCACCACGGGCCAGGCCAGCAGCCTTCAGTGCGGCGTGATCAATCACGGCCTTGGCGTCAAGCTTGCCGGCATCGATGAACTTCTGGACCAGGCCCAGGTTCACTTCGGCATAGTCCTTGGCGAAGATGTTGTTGAAGCCGCGCTTCGGGATCCGCATGTGCAGCGGCATCTGGCCGCCTTCGAAGCCGTTCACCGAGACGCCCGAACGAGCCTTGGCACCCTTCTGGCCGCGGCCAGCAGTCTTGCCCTTGCCCGAACCGATACCACGGCCGACGCGCATGCGACCCTTGCGGGCGCCCTTGTTGTCAGAGATTTCGTTGAGTTTCATGTCGTTGCACTCGCTTTCGCTTTTGTCGCGCTAAAAGAAACATCCCGGCCGAAGCCGGGATGCTGGTTAGGTCAATCGACCACCGCCACCATGTGCGGCAGCTTGGCAATGGCGCCGCGCACTTCCGGGGTGTCTTCCACCTCAACCACGCGGTGCATCTTGCCCAGGCCCAGGCCAACCAGAATCTTCTTCTGGCTTTCCGGGCGACGGATCGGCGAGCCGATCTGCTTGATCTTGATCTTCGCCATGTCAGCTTACTCCGTGATCGCAGCGGCTTCGGCTTCCGCCTCAGCTGCGCTCGCACCGCCGCGACCCAGCAGGTCGGCAACCTTCTTGCCGCGGCGCTGAGCCACCGACTTCGGCGAAGTCTGGTCGGTCAGCGCGTCGAAGGTGGCGCGGATCATGTTGTAGGGGTTCGAGGTGCCGACCGAC
>JBIIDJ010000169.1:0-3035 GCA_044238415.1 Novosphingobium sp. | reverse complement strand
GACATCCGACCAGGCGTCCGGTGCCTGCATGTACTTGGGGAAGTGCTTTTCGGTGTAGTCCAGCACCTTGCGGTCGACCACCTCGATATTGTCATGCGCGCCCATGAAGCACTGATATGCACAGTGCCCCGGGGTCGGCCCCATTAGCATCCACGGCAGCCAAGGCGTGGTACGGGTCCAGGTGCCGTCATATTCGACCGAGGTCTTCTTCGGGTTCTGCATGTCCTGCCAGTCGATCTGGTACAGGAAGGTCTCGGTCACCTGGTTGAACGGCGCGCCGCTTTCGCGCGGCCATTTAGAGGGCTGGAGTGCCGAGGGGTAGAACAGGTTGATGTGGCTGAACCAGTGCAGCCGGTTATCGCGGCGGCGGAAGTCCAGCTTCACCGGCACCTTCGGCGGCTTGTCGCGGTTGAGGCCCCCGTATGACGGCGGCGGCGGATAGAAATCGGTGATGGTGTGGTTGAACGGATCGTTAGCGATCGGCACCACCTTGACCACTTCATTGAAGTAGGGGTTGGTCCATTCCTCGATGATCTCGCCGCTCTTGAGGTCGGTGTAATAGCCGATCTCGCGCAGGATCTTCTTGTAGCCGCCGTCCTCGCCGTCATTCGGGATCAGCCGGGCGCAGGAAAAGCCGGTGAAGCCCACCAGGTCGCGCAGCGCCTCGCCCGGGCGGACGCCCTGGACGATGCCCTTGTACCAGCCATACTTGGTGGACTTCATGTCGATATTGCCGGCCAGCTTGGCCCAGGCCTCGCGGCAACCGCGTGAGGTGGTGAGGTCAAGGTGCGGGCCCTTTATCGAGGTCTGCACCCCGGAGCCCTTGCCGGTGGCGGGCTTGGCCCCTGCGGCGGTCGGGATAACGCTCGAAGCGGCAGCGAGCATCGCGGCGGAGGAGAGGAAGTCGCGGCGGTCCATTCGGGTTTTCCTCGCTAGGTGGATAAATGCGAAAGCTATCCTGCCATGCCATCTGGACCAACACGAAACTCACGCTAGTTTGACCGGCAGGCGGATAGATCGAGGGGTAAGTCCAGCGATGACCATGGAAAAAGGCGTTCCGATCCGGGCAATTACGCGGGGGCTCTCCGTGCTTCAGGCGGTCAACCGCGGCGGTTCGATCACGATGATGGAAATCGCCCGGACCAGCCAGGTGCCCTATCCCACCGCCTGCCGGATCGTGCAGACGTTGCTCCACGAAGGGATGATCGAGCGCGAACCGGCGCGCAAGCGCTACCGCGCCACCGCGCTAGTCCAGAGCCTGGCCTCGGGTTATCACGATGGCAGTCAACTGGTCGAAATCGCCCGTCCGCATATCGAGGCGCTGACCGACAAGCTGCTCTGGCCGATTTCGATAACCAGCCGGGTCGGGGCGCACATGATGGTGCGCGATTCCACGCACACCCGAACTTCGCTGACGCTCAACAACTATTACCCCGGCTTCACCCTGCCGATCATGGAGTGCTCCAGCGGCAAAGCCTACATGGCCTTTTGCAGCGATGCCGAGCGCGAGCACCTGCTCGAAGGGCTGCGCACGATCGAAGGTGCGGCCGAAAAGATGGCCACCCTGCTGCTGTCAAACGACAACCTGCTGCGTGAGGTGCGCGGCCAGGGCTACGCGACGCAATCGCGCAATGCCTACACCGCTAACCCGGGCAAGACCTCGTCGATTGCGGTGCCGCTGTTCCGGGGTGCAGAGGTGGCCGGGGCAATCACGATCATCTTCTTCTCGGTTGCTATGCCGATGGAAAAGGCAATCGATCAGTTCCTGGCTCCGCTCATCCAGACCGCACGCGCAATCTCGGCGGAACTGGGTGCAATCTGATTCTCTATCCACCTGACGAATAAAGGTCGGTCAAAGGTATTGTCCGGACAACTAAGTTATAGCCTCCGGAGCGGGTCCCTGCATCTGCGAGCGGGGCGACACAGGGAGGGTAACATGAATCTGACTGCGCATAAGATTCTCAAGCGCGCCGCGCTTTCGGGTACCGCGCTCGCCACTATCGCGACGGCTTTTCCGGCCTATGCCCAGGAAGCCGAAGAAGATGGCGCGAGCAGCAACGATATCGTCGTGACGGCGCGTAAGCGCGACGAAGATATCCAGACGGTGCCGATCGCGATCACGGCCTATACTGCTGAACAGCTGGCCGAACGCGGCATTTCGAACTTCAACGATCTTGGCAACTCGACACCGGGCATTGCCATCACCAGCATTGCCGGCGGCACGGTGCAGCAGGTCTTCGTGCGCGGCCTGGCCCCGGCCAACACCGCTAACGACCTCAATACCGAAGCCAACGTCGGCGTGTTCATCGACGGGATCTACCAGACCAGCCGCAACACGCTGGACATGATTTCGGTGCTCGATGTCGGCCAGATCGAAGTGGCCAAGGGCCCGCAATCGGCGCTGTTTGGCCGTTCGACCTTTGCCGGTGCGTTGAGCATCGCAACGAAGAAGCCGAGCCGCGATTTCTCGGCCGATGTTTCGGCCACGGTTGGGGTGGACAAGGACTATCGCATCAAGGGTTCGATCTCGGCCCCGCTGGGCGATACCCTGCGGGTGCGCCTGTCGGGCGGCTACCTGACCTATGATGGCTGGGGCGAAAACCGCGCCGCGCCGGATGACAACCTGGGCGGGACCAAGAAGTGGGCCGTCAGCGGGTCGATAGTCTGGGAACCGAGCCCCGATTTCACTGCTACGCTGTCCGGTTTCATCACTGACAGCAAGACCGAAATGAGCCCGGTCAGCCAGCCGGCGATCAGCGCCTTCAACTGCGGCACCACCAGCACCGCTGCAGTGACCTTGGGTCTGCGCCAGCTCTATTGCGGTGCCCTGACCGCACAGAAGATCAACGACATCAGCCCGGGCATTCCGGAAACGACCGCCAAGACCCGCCAGGGGTCGCTGGAGCTAGAATACAAGCTGGATGGCGTGCGGATCGTCAGTCTGACCGGCTTCTCCGGGGCCGAGAACGACGCCTTCAACGATTACGATGCCTCGTCGGCCGGTGTCCTGCTGGGCGTCTGCGGTGGCCCGGTCT
>JBIIDJ010000017.1:0-34137 GCA_044238415.1 Novosphingobium sp. | reverse complement strand
GCTCCAGTGGGTTGGCCATCACGGCGGGCACATCGAAGGCGCGCCAGTCCGCGCCGCGCCGGGCAATCAGCTCCGGGCCGATCTCGGTTGCAGTCATCGCCGCGTCGAGACAGGCCAGATGCGTGGTGGGTGCCGCTTCGGCCAGGCTGTCGAGCATGTCCTCGCCGCGCATGGTCCCGACCGGCTCGGTCGGCACTTTCGCTTTGCGCGCGGCGCGCTCGACCACATCGGAGGCATCCTTGCCGGTGTCGCGGCTGAAGCCGAGGCGACGGGCGAGCAGATCGAAGGCCGTGATCAGGAAGCTGGAGCGGGAATAGTCCTTCTCGTACTTTTGCTCGAGCGCGCCAAGACGGCGCTGGCGGGTTTCGTCGAGATAGTCTCTGGCCAGGCTATCCTTGGGCAGCTTGGTAATCTTGCCGCCAGCAAAGATCATGCGGAACAGATCGCCGGGCGAAAACTTGGCCTTGACCCCCAGGATTACCCGATCGGAGCCCGCCGTGGCTTCCTCCAGCCGATCGGGAAACCACGGTGTTGCCTTGGGTACGGCCCGAATTTCGCCAACCAGCACGATTGCACCGCGCGGGGTGTCGATAGTCCACATCGGCGCGCCCGATCGCTGTGCGGTAACAACGATCTCGCTGGTTGTCGCCTCGGCTAGCGCCGGAGCCGGTGCGGCACACAAGATCGCCACGGCGGCGAATGTCGGCAGGATTGGGTTCACGGCACCAGCACCGTATCGCGCGCTTTGGGCAGCAGATCCGGGTAATCGAGCGTATAGTGCAGACCCCGGCTTTCCTTTCGTTCCAGCGCCGAACGAACGATCAGTTCGGCGCATTGTAGCAGGTTGCGCAGTTCGATCAGGTCGGTCGAAACCCGGAAGTGGCCGTAGTAATCGTCCACTTCCTCCATCAGCAGCTCGATCCGGTGCTTGGCCCGTTCAAGGCGCTTGGTGGTGCGGACAATGCCGACATAGTTCCACATGAAGCGGCGGATCTCGGTCCAGTTTTGCTGGATGACCACTTCCTCGTCGCTGTCGGTTACCCGACTTTCATCCCAGGCGCGGACCGGCGGCGGAGCCTCGAACTCGTCCCAGCGGGCGAGGATGTCTGCGGCTGCGGCCTCACCGAAGACGAAGCATTCGAGCAGGGAATTGGAGGCCAGGCGATTGGCGCCGTGCAGGCCGCTTTCGGTGCATTCCCCGGCGGCATAGAGCCCGGGGAGATCGGTGCGGCCGTTGAGATCGATCACGATCCCGCCGCAGGTATAGTGCTGCGCTGGCACGACCGGGATCGGCTCCTTCGTCATGTCTAGGCCGAGGCCCAGCAGCTTCTCGTGGATGTTAGGGAAGTGCTCGCGGACGAATTCAGGCGGTTGGTGGCTGATATCAAGGTGGACGTAATCGAGGCCGTCACGCTTGATTTCGCTGTCGTTGGCGCGGGCAACGATGTCGCGCGGGGCAAGCTCGGCGCGCTCGTCATAATCGGGCATGTAGCGGTGCCCGGTCTTCGGGTTGAGCAGGCGGCCGCCCTCGCCCCGCACTGCCTCGGTAATCAGGAAGTTCTTGACCTCCAGATTGTAGAGGCAGGTCGGGTGGAACTGCATCATTTCCATGTTGCCCACCCGGCAGCCCGCGCGCCAGGCCATGGCGATGCCATCGCCGGTCGCGCCGCGCGGGGCCGTGCTGAACTGGTAGACGCGGCCCGCCCCACCCGTGGCCAGGATCGTGGCGCGGGCGGTGTGCGCCTCGACCTGGCCGGTCGCCTCATTCAGGGCATAGACGCCCCAGACCCGGCCCGAGCCGGAATAGCGTTCCTCGTGCCGACCGGTGATCAGGTCAATCGCCGCGCGGCCCGACAACAGGGTGATGTTGGGATGATCCTCCGCCGCCTTGACCAGCGCGGACTGCACCGCCCATCCGGTGGCATCGGCTACGTGCACGATCCGGCGATGGCTGTGCCCGCCTTCGCGCGTCAGGTGCAGGTTGGGGCCATCGGTGTTGAACGGCACGCCAAGGTCGATCAGCCGGTCGATCGCATGGGGCGCACGCTCGACCACGAATTCGACCGTCTCGATCCGGTTGAGGCCCGCGCCCGCGACCATCGTGTCGCGAATATGGTCCTCGAATGTGTCGCCTGCGTCGAGCACGGCGGCGATCCCGCCCTGGGCCCAGGCGGTGGACCCGCCGGTCAGGCTGCCCTTGGCCAGCACCAGGATCTTGAGCTTGTCGGCCAGGGCCAGCGCCGCGGTCAGCCCCGCCGCGCCAGAGCCGACGATGATAACGTCGTGGTTCACGCCGTCACGCCGCCTGCGCCGCGTTGCTGGTCAGGCTGACGAAGACATCCTCCAGATCGGCCTCACGGGTCGAAACGTCGACAATGCCAAAGCCAAGGTTCTGGACGAGCGACAAGACTTCGCCGGCGTTAGTCTTGTCCTTGTCATAAGTGATTTCGAGCGTCTGCTCGCCAGTCTTCTCGCATTTAAGGATGGCAGGGTGCGCAGGGCATTCTGCCGCTGGATTGTCTACCGTCACCACCACCACCTTCTCGCGCGCCATTTCCACCAGTTCGCGGGTTGGCTTGTTGGCGATCAGTTCGCCGTGGTTGATGATCGCGATGCGCTGGCAGAGCTCTTCCGCCTCTTCGAGGTAGTGCGTGGTCAGCACCACGGTGACGCCCTGGGCATTGAGTTCGCTGACCAGTTCCCACAGCTGGCGGCGCAGTTCCACGTCGACCCCGGCGGTGGGTTCATCAAGGACAATGACCGGCGGCTGGTGAACCAGCGCCTTGGCGATCAGCAGGCGGCGCTTCATCCCCCCCGACAGGGTGCGCGAATAGGCATTCGCCTTGTCCGACAAGTGGACCTGCCCCAGCAGTTCCAGGCTGCGGCGTGCTGCCTTGGGTACGCCATAGAGCCCGGCCTGGATGTCCAGCACCTCGACCGGCGTGAAGAAGGGATCGAACACGATCTCCTGCGGCACGATCCCGATCGAGCGCTTGGCGTTGCGCGGGTCGTGGTCGATGTCGAAGCCCCAGATCTCGGCGCTTCCGCTGGTCTTCATGACCAGGCCGGCGAGGATGTTGATCAGGGTGGACTTGCCCGCGCCATTGGGGCCGAGCAGGCCAAAAATCTCGCCCTGGGGCACGTCAAAGCTGACGCCCTTGAGCGCCAGCTTGCCTTCGCCCTGTCCGGCAGGAGCATAGCGCTTGACGAGGTCGCGGATGCGAATGGCAGCGGGATTGTCCATGCCGCTGCTCTAGGGGCAGGATTGCCCCGGCGTAAAGCCCCGCAAAGTTGCTAAATGCTACCGGTGCGTTAACCATAAGCGCACAGCATGCTTTCACGGGGTAGCGACTAAAGTTAATGCGATGATCAGGGGGATTACCACTATTTCGCCGGCAAACCGGCTGAAACGCGTGCTTTCGGCGCCACTGGCGGTTGCCTGCCTGTGGCCTGTTGCCACACCTGCCCAGGCCCAGGCCGTGTCCGCCACGGCCAATAGCCAGGCCGTAGTCGTGGCCCCGCTGTCATTGGTATCCAACCAGACGATGAATTTCGGCCGGATTGCGCCGAGCGCCGCTGGCGGCACCGTGGCACTGAACCCGGATACCAATGTCTGCACGGTGACGGGCACAATCGTCCGGGTTGGTGCCTGCCAGCCGGCGGAGTTCTCTGGCATGGGGGTGCGGCGGATGCGGGTGCGGATCACCCTGCCTACCACCATCACCCTGACCCGTGCGGGCGGTGGGGCGACCATGTTGGTGAACAACATCGTGCTCGACCCGACACCGGATCTGGTCCCGATCGGCAATGGCAACAGCCGTCGCTGGGAGATCCAGCCCAATAACGGAATCTTCGATTTCCGCGTCGGCGGTACGCTCAATGTCGGGGCCAACCAGCTTGGCGGCACCTACAACGGCACCTTCGTCGTCACGGTCCAGTATCAGTAGTCTGGAAATCGCCGTTTGCGCCTGCTAGGGGCGCGGGCATGAACCAGCCGCCCGAAACCATCCTCGCCACTTCGACCCGCGTTTCCTGCGATGGTGCCAGCGATATCCGCGGCGGCGCAGCGCTGGGCCATCCCCGCGTCTGGCTTGAGATTGACGAGCGCGGTTATGTCGACTGCGGCTATTGCGATCGCCGCTTCGTGCTGAAGGGCGGGCCGGCCGATGGCGCCGACCAGTCAACCCTGCCCGACATCGCCTCTGGCGCCAGCCGCTGAGTGACCTATATCAGGGGGCATGACCCTCTCTGATCCCCGCGCGCTCCTTTACCGCCAGCTCGATCCTGCTCAGGCTCAGGCGATCACTCGCGATGTCCTGACCCGCTGCGACGATGGTGAGCTGTACTTGCAGTTCACAGCCAGCGAGATGTTCGGGTTTGACGATGGCCGACTCAAGACTGCCGACTATTCGCGCGACGCCGGCTTCGGCCTGCGCGGCGTTTCGGGCGAGATGACCGGCTTTGCCCACGCCAACGAAATCAGCGCCGAGGCAATCCGCCGCGCCGGGCAGACGCTGCGCCTGCTCGATCCGGCTGCGGCCCCGCTGGCCGCGCCGCCGCGCGCCAGCAACCGCCACCTCTATACCGATGCCTCACCACTCGACGCGATTCCCTTTGCCGACAAGGTGAAGCTGCTGGAAACGATCGACGCCGCCGCCCGGATGCGCGATCCGCGCGTGGTGCAGGTCTCCGCCAGCTTGGCTGCGAGCTGGTCAGTGGTCGAGATCGTCCGCCCCGATGGCTTCGTTGCCACCGACGTGCGCCCGCTGGTGCGGCTCAACGTCGGGATCGTGGCGGAGCAGAACGGACGGCGTGAGACCGGCAGTTTCGGCATTGGCGGTCGCCGGCTCTATGATGACCTGTTCGCCCCCGAAACCTGGAACCGGGCGATCGATTCGGCGTTAGCCCAGGCGCTGACCAACCTTGAAAGCGTGGCCGCCCCGGCGGGTGAGATGACCGTGCTGCTCGGGCCCGGCTGGCCCGGCGTGCTGTTGCATGAAGCGGTCGGGCACGGCCTGGAGGGCGATTTCAACCGCAAGGGCACCAGCGCCTTTTCCGGCAAGATCGGCCAGCGCGTTGCGGCTCCCGGCGTGACCGTGGTCGACGATGGCACCCTGCTGGGTGTGAACAGCCAGGGTCGCCGCGGCTCGCTCTCGATCGATGACGAGGGCACCCCGACGAGCGAAACCGTGCTGATCGAGGACGGGATCCTCAAGGGCTACATGCAGGACCGGCTCAATGCCCGGCTGATGGGCGTGGAACCCACCGGCAACGGCCGCCGCGAATCCTATGCCCACGCCCCGATGCCGCGCATGACCAACACCTTCATGCGCAGCGGCCAGGACGATCCGGCCGAGCTGCTGAGCCGGGTCAAGAAGGGCATCTTCGCCAAGAGCTTTGGCGGCGGGCAAGTCGATATTGTCTCGGGCAAGTTCGTGTTCTCCTGCACCGAGGCCTACCTGGTTGAGAACGGCAAGCTGGGTGCCCCAATCAAGGGCGCGACGCTGATCGGCGATGGGCCGACGGTGCTGACCAAGGTGAGCGGGATTGGCAACGATCTGGCGATTGACGAAGGCGTCGGCGTCTGCGGCAAGGGCGGCCAGTCGGTCCCTGCCGGGGTGGGGCAGCCCACCCTGCTGGTCGATGGCCTGACTATCGGCGGCACCGCCTGATTTGTCAGGTGCAGTTCAGGATCTTGTGTTAGAGTAGCAGTACTGATTTTCCGGAGGACTCTTAATGCGTGCTCTCGCAATTGCCCTTGCCGCCACGGCGCTGGTTGCCGGCGGCACCGCAGTTTCCGCCAAGCCCAAGCTGACCCCGGAACAGCGGCTGGAAAAGCTGCTGGATGGCCGCGTGGCGGGCAAGCCGACCACCTGCATCTCGCAGGCTGACAGCCGCGATCTTGAAATTATCGACGGCGTGGCGCTGGTCTACCGCTCGGGCTCAACGCTCTACGTCAACAAGCCCAAGAATCCCGAAGACCTTGATTCGGACGATATCCTGGTGATCCGCACCTCCGGCAGTCAGCTCTGCCGACTCGATATGGTGCACACGGTTGACCGGATGAGCCACTTCACCACCGGCTTCGTCAACCTGGGTGAATTCGTTCCCTATCGCCGGGTTCAACAGGCGGCAAAGTAAGCCGTGACCGCTGCCCCGCGGCGCTGGGCGGCGGGCCTGTTCCGCTAGCCTTTTGAAGTCCTGCTGCGCGCCGCCGTGCTGCTGTTCGACCGGATGCCGCGCAACCGCTTCGGCTGCTTCCCGCATCGCACTACCGTGCTGGGTCAGCGCGCAACCCCGGCCGAGTTGCGGGCGGTGGCCCGAGGCAACGCGTGGCAGGCTTGACTCCCGGCGCACTTCTTGTGAATTAGGGTAAATACCCTAAAAAGGGACTTGGGAGAGGATGCCATGGCCACTGCCGCTTTGACTGCGGATGTCGATCCGTTCGATGTCTCGCGCAAGGAAATCTACGTCGAGGACACGTTCGAGGAGGTGTTCCGCCGCCACCGCGCCGAAGCGCCGATCCACTACGTGCAGGATTCGCTGTTCGGCCCCTATTGGTCGGTCAGTACCTACAAGCCGATCGTCCATATCGAGGCCCTGCCCAAGATCTTTTCCTCGAGCTGGCGGTACGGCGGCATCTCGATCGCGTTCGATCCCGACAAGCAGCTCGAGAATGAGATCCGCATGCCGATGTTCATCGCCATGGATCCGCCCGATCATACCGCTCAGCGCCGCACCATTGCGCCTTCCTTCGGACCGAGCGAGGTTGCGGCGATGAAGGAGGAGGTCCGGGTCCGGACCGGCGAGGTGCTGGACAGTCTGCCGATCGGCCAGCCGTTTGACTGGGTGGAAAAGGTCTCGATCGAGCTGACCACAGGCATGCTGGCCAAGCTGTTCGACTTCCCATGGGAGCGCCGCCACAAGCTGACCTGGTGGTCGGACATGGGCGGCGATGTTGAGCGGATCCGCAATCCGCAGGGGCTGATCGAGCGCAACGCCGCCCTCGCCGAAATGGGCGCGGCCTTTGCGGAGCTGTGGCAACAGAAAGCTGCCAGCCCCGGCAAGGACCTGATCTCTGTCATGCTCCGCTCGGACGCGATGAACCATATGAGCGAGCAGGAGTTCGTCGGGAACCTGATCCTGCTGATCGTCGGCGGCAATGACACGACCCGCAATTCGATGTCGGGCTATGCCTATGGCTTGCACCGCTATCCCGAGGAGCGCGCCAAGCTGGAGGCGGATCCCACGCTGATCCCCAACGCGGTGCAGGAACTGATTCGCTGGCAGACCCCGCTGGCCCACATGCGCCGAACCGTGGAAGAGGATACCGTGTTGGAGGGTGTCGCCATGAAGAAGGGCGACAAGGTGGTGATGTGGTACATCTCCGCCAATCGCGACGAGAGCGTATTCGAAGATGGCGAGCATATCCGCGTCGACCGCGAGAATGCGCGTCGGCACCTCTCGTTCGGCTATGGCATCCACCGCTGCGTCGGCGCGCGGGTGGCTGAACTGCAGTTGGTGACCCTGCTGGAGGAAATGGCCAAGCGCCGCCTGCGCGTGAATGTGCTGAGTGAGCCCGAGCGCGTGGCCCAGTGCTTTGTGCATGGTTACAAATCGCTGCAGGTCGAACTGTCGCGCTACTGATGCGCACTCGCGACCGCATTATCGCCACCGCGCTCAGCCTGTTCAACGAGGCAGGCTATGGCGCGGTGACGACGGCAACCCTGGCCGAACGGCTGGGCATGGCCGAAGGCAACCTGTGGTATCATTTCAAGACCAAGCGGGCCTTGCTAGATGCCATTGGCCAGCGGTTTGCCGATCAGATTACCCGCCGGCTGGCGTTGCAGCCGGATAGCGATCCGGTGGCCAGCTATGCTCGACTCATGCGGACGATGATGGCCGAGTTCCGGGACTTCCGGTTCCTTTACCGCGATCAGCCGGCTTATGGCGAACATGCCGCCGCGATCGCGGAGAACGCCCCTCGCTGGACCCGGCAGACGTTTGCGCAGATCGAGGCGCATTTGACTGCCTTGGTTGCGGCCGGCCTGCTGGAGCTGCCGCGAGAGCGCCTGGCCGATCTGGCGACCAACGCCACGATCCTGCTGCGCTATGGCCTTGAGCACGAGCGCGAACTGGGCGTGCCCACCGCCAGCGGCACGGGTGCGGTCCGCCGAACCTTGCTCCGCCATATGACACTGTTCAGCCATGCCCTGGCTCCCACGGCCTTAGCAGAGCTCACCGCTGCGATCGATGCGATTGAAGCGGAGGCCCCGCTGGCCGCTTAGGGCCAGCTTTCGGTGTCGTGATCGGGGTGTTGGCGGTTGCTGGCCTTGATCGCTGCGGCCCACCTGGCCTGGCTCGGCTGCTCGGTTTCGCCATGATCAGGCACACTTGGTAATTCAAAGAACCAAGGCATCCGGCCTTCGGTGCCATCGTGGGTCACCGGCTTGAAGGCGGCGGGATCGTCCAGCGAGCCCAGCGTGACCGAAATGTGGCTGCCGGTGACGTTCTCATAGAACAGCGGTGTCCCGCACTTCGGGCAGAAGCCCCGGTCGACTGCCGCCGAGGAGCGCCATCGCGCTGGCCCGCCGCGGGTCCAGGCAAAGGCGTCGTGCGGCACGGCCACCAGAGCGGCAAAGAGATTGCCGACCGCCTTCTGGCACATCCGGCAATGGCACAGGTGGGAATTGTCCATCACCGCGCTGGCCCGATACCGCACCGCGCCGCACTGGCATCCACCGGTAATCGGCTGCTCGATCCGCTCCATCCCCAATCCTTCCTTGCAATCAAGGTTATGCAGCCTAACCCTGCTGCCTGTCCTTGCAACGGAGCATTCGTATGACCACGCCCCAGGCCCCGATCGATTCACCCTTCGGCTATCGCTCCACGGCGCTGCAGGTGGTTGACGGGATTGATCTGGGCGGGAAGGTGGCGCTGGTTACCGGGGGCTATTCCGGGCTCGGGACCGAAACGGTCCGCGCCCTTGCCAGTGCCGGGGCGCGGGTGATTGTTGCCGCCCGGCGAGTCGACAAGGCGGCTGAGGATCTTGCCGGCGTCGCGGGCGCGGTGGAGATCGTGCCGCTCGACCTGTCCGACCCGGTCTCGATCGATGCCTGTGCGGAGGAAGTGGCCCGGCGCACTGGCCAACTGCATATCGTGATCAACAATGCCGCGATCATGGCCTGTCCGCTGGCCCGCGATGTGCGCGGCTATGAAAGCCAGTTTGCGACCAACCACCTCGGCCATTTCCAGCTGATCGCGCGGCTCTGGCCGCTGCTCAAGGCGGCGGGCGGGGCGCGGGTCGTATCGGTTTCCTCGATCGGGCACCGCCTTAACGGCTTGGTGATCGATGACCTGAGCTTTGAGCACCGCGATTACGACAAATGGCTGGCCTATGGTCAGGCCAAGTCGGCCAATGCCCTGTTCGCGCTCCAGCTGGACAAGCTGGGCGCGGCCCACGCCGTGCGCGCCTTTGCCGTGCACCCCGGCGGGATCGTCACGCCGCTCCAGCGCCACCTGACAATGGACGAGCAAAAGGCGATGGGCTGGTTCGATGAGAGCGGAGCCGTCCATCCGATGTTCAAATCGACCGAGGAAGGCGCCGCCACCGCGGTCTGGTGCGCTACATCGCCGTTGCTGGCAGGGATGGGCGGGGTCTATTGCGAGGATTGCAATATCGGGGTCATGGCCGGTGATCCGCCGCCGCTTGCCAGCGGGGTCTGGCCTCATATCCGCGACGAGGCCCTGGCAGCTGCGCTGTGGGACAAGTCGGAAGTGCTGACCGGGGTAAGCTTCAGGCCCTGATCAGGCCTGCTCAGGCCTTTTCAAGCGTGCACTGCAGCGGGTGCTGGTTCTGGCGCGCGAAGTCCATCACCTGGTTCACCTTGGTCTCGGCAATCTCGTAAGGGAAGATGCCGCAGACGCCGACGCCCTTCTGGTGGACGTGGAGCATGACCCGCGTGGCCTGTTCAAGGTCCATGTTGAAGAAGCGCTTGAGCACCATCACCACGAATTCCATCGGGGTGTAGTCATCGTTGAGCATCAGCACCTTGAACTGGCTCGGCTTCTTCGGTTTGGCCCGGGTCTTGGTGGCGATGCCGATCTGGTTCTGGCCGCCCGAATCGCCTTCGCCCTCATCCGCGGCGCGGACAGGCGTGGGCAGCAAGGTTTGGGGCAGGCGGTGATGCATCGGGCGAATATCGCATTGCAGGCGGGCAAGGACAAGACCTTGCGCGGCAACCCGGTCCAAATACCAAGCGGGCCGGACGGCCTTGCTGGCTGTCCGGCCCGGAATGGAGCTCGCAGGAGCGGTGGGGAGAGGGGGCACCGCCCTGCGAGGAACGGCTGCCCTTAGGCGGCCTGCTTGACCTTATCGATCGCCAGGCTGACGCGGTTCTGGACCGGGGCAAAGGCGTCATTGGCCAGCTTGACGATGGCTTCCGAACGCTTCGAACCGGTGGCGACAGCGGCGTCGAAGTTGCGGCGGAGCAGTTCGCCCTGCAGCTTGAAGAAGTCGGCCGGCGACTTGACGGCGGCCAGTTCCTTGACGTCGGCGGTCATGGTTTCGAAGCCGGTCTTGGCATCTTCGACATAGACCTTGCCCAGGTCCTGCAGACCAGCGGCGAGGATCTTGCCCGATTCGACGAGGGCTTCAACGTTGCCCTTGGTGAATTCACCGGCATCGGCGAACACGGCGTTGCTCTTTTCGAACGCGGTCTTGGCGCGCTCCTGCATGTCGGCAACGGCGTCCTTCACCTTGGCGGTGAGGTCTTCGGCGGCGTGCTGGGTCTTGGCCATGATGGTGGTGTCCTTCGACTTGAGGGGAGCAGCCTTGACCACCTTCTTGGCAGCCGGCTTGGCAATCTTCTTGGCGGCCTTGGGGGCAACCACCTTGGCGGCGGCAACCTTCTTGGCCGGGGCCTTTTTCACCGGGGCAGCCTTCTTGGCGGCCACGGGCTTGGCCGGAGCCGCCTTGGTTTCGGCAGCGGCGGCAGCGGCATAAGCCTTTTCGGCCAGAACTTCGGCCTTGGCTTCGTCGATCTTGTTCACGGTGGCGTCGGCCATCGGGATAATCCTTCGCTATGGACCGCACACCCTTGTCCGGCCTCATGTTGCAGTGCACAAAATAGTTATTGCACCTGCGAAGTCAAGTGATTTTGTTGCAGTGCAGCAAAAATCGGCGAAGGCTAGGAAACCTGCGGGATCAGCGTGACTTCACATAGCTGCCTGGGGCATCCTCGACAGTCCTGTCGCCCTTGCCGCCCGGCGCCCTTTTGCCTTGCGCCGGCACTTGCGCAGCACCATGGCCGCGCAGCCATTCAATCCAGTGCGGCCACCATGACCCGGGCGTTTCGGTTGCGCCGGAGATAAACTCCGCCAAGGTTTCGGCCGGCTTGGCATTGGTCCAGTACTGATACTTCTTCGCGGCCGGCGGATTGACCACGCCGGCGATATGGCCCGAGCCCGCCAGCAGGAAGGTCTTGGGTCCGCGCAGGTGATGCATGATCTGCCAGACGCTGGCGGCAGGGGCGATGTGGTCCTCGCGCCCGGCCTGGATATAGGCCGGGGTCTCAATCCGGGTGAGGTCGATCGGCGTGCCATCGGCGCTGAGGGCATCGGGCACAACCAGCTTGTTGTCGCGGTACAGATCGCACAGGTAAGCGCGGTGCCACTTGGCCGGCAGGTTGGTAACATCGCCGTTCCAGTGCAGCAGGTCAAAGGCCGGATAATCGTCGCCTAGCAGGTAATTCTTGACCACGTAGTTCCAGATCAGGTCGTTGCCGCGCAGCAGGTTGAAGGTGGTCGCCATGTAGCGCCCGTCGAGATAGCCGTCCTCCTCGGCCAGCTTCTCGATCACCTGCAATTGCTGGTCGTCGATGAAGACCTTGAGTTCGCCGGCCTGTTCGAAATCGACCTGCGCGGTGAAGAAGGTTGCGCTCTTTACCTTGTTTGCCTCGCCGCGGCGGGCGAGCACGGCGAGCGTTGCGGCAAGGGTTGTCCCGGCCACGCAATAGCCGATCGTGTGCACTGCCGGCACGCCTAGCCGCGTGCGCACAGTATCGATCGCCTCGATCTCGGCGCGGATGTAATTGTCCCAGGTGAGGTCGGCCATGGTCTTGTCGGCGCTCTTCCACGAGACGACGAAGACCGTCACGCCCTGTTCCACCGCCCAGCGGATGAAGCTCTTCTCCGGGCTGAGGTCGAGGATGTAGAAGCGGTTGATCCACGGCGGGAAGATCACCAGCGGAGTTTCCAGCACAGTCTCGGTTGAGGGGCTGTACTGGATCAGCTGGAACAGCGGGGTCTGGTAAACGACCTTGCCCGGGGTGGTGGCAATGTTCTCGCCGAGCCGGAAGGCCTGCGGATCGACATGGGTGAGCTGGCCCTTGTTGAGGTCGGCCAGCAGGTGTTCCAGCCCCTTGGCCAGGCTCTGGCCCTTAGTGGCGATGGCGCGTTCGAGCACCAGCGGATTGGTCACCGGGAAGTGCGCGGGGCTCAGTGCCTCGACCAGGGTGCGGGCTGCAAAGCGCAGCTGTTCGCGCTGATGCTGGTCCACGCCCTCAACACTGTCCGCCAGGGCCAGCACCTGCTCGGCAACCATCAGATAGGTCTGGTGGACCAAGGCAAAGAAAGGCTGTTCGCGCCATTTCGGATCGGCAAACCGGCGGTCCTTGCGCGGCAGCTCCGGCCCGTCGCCGCCGGCCGGCTTGCCATCGAGCCCATATTGCCCGAGCACCCCCTGCCACAGTGCCACGCCATCGGCCCACAACTTTTGCTGCACTTCCGGCCGGGTCAGCGGCAAGGCACGGACCCAGCCTTCATACACCGACAGCCAGTTGCCGGGATCGGCCGCCATGGCCGGGGCCTTGCCCGCCAGGCGGGTGGCCTGGTCGCGCGCGAAGTCCAGCCACAGGCCTTGCATCGTCTGCAGCGCGGCGGCCCATTCGCCCAGTTCGCCACCTTTCACGCCCTCCGGGACCAGCTGGTCCCAAAGCTTGAGCGGTTCGGCGAACATGGCGTCGAAGGTCTTGGTCAGGTCGTCGTCGCGCATGGTACGGTCCCGATTCAGCGGCAGGCAGGGGCACCCTAACCGATTTGCCAGCGCGGCTTAAGCGCCTTACAGACGAATTCGCGACAATTCCGCCGCATTAACGAAGTCGAGGTCATGGAAGAAGAGTTCTACCGCATCAAGCGCCTGCCGCCCTACGTCATCGCCGAAGTCAACGGCATGCGGGCCGCAGCACGCGCCGCCGGTAGGGACATCATCGACCTTGGCATGGGCAATCCCGATCTGCCGCCGCCCGCCCACGTGATCGACAAGCTTTGCGAAGTTGCCCAGAAGGCTGACGCGCATGGCTATTCCGCCTCGTCCGGCATACCCGGCCTGCGCAAGGCCCAGGCCAATTACTATGGCCGCCGGTTCGGCGTCGAGCTCGATCCCGAGACCGAGGTCGTGATGACCATGGGTTCGAAGGAAGGCCTCGCCAGCCTCGCCACGGCCATCACCGCGCCGGGCGACGTGGTGCTCGCGCCCAACCCGAGCTACCCGATTCACACTTTCGGTTTCATCATCGCCGGGGCAACGATCCGCTCGGTCCCGACCACCCCGGACGAGCGCTATTGGGAATCGCTGGAGCGGGCGATGGCCTTCACCGTGCCGCGCCCCTCGATCCTGATCGTCAACTACCCCTCGAACCCGACGGCCGAGACGGTCGACCTCGCATTCTACGAGCGGCTGGTGGCCTGGGCGAAGGAGAACAAGGTCTGGGTCCTGTCCGATCTCGCCTATTCCGAGCTTTATTACGACGGCAACCCGACCCCTTCGATCCTGCAGGTGCCCGGGGCAAAAGATGTCGCGGTGGAGTTCACCTCGATGTCCAAGACCTTCAGCATGGCCGGCTGGCGCGTTGGCTTTGCGGTTGGCAATCCGCGCCTGATCGCCGCGCTCAAGCGGGTGAAGAGCTATCTCGACTATGGGGCCTTTACCCCGATTCAGGCGGCGGCTTGTGCCGCGCTTAACGGGCCGCAGGACATCGTCGAAATGAACCGCAACCTCTACCAGAAGCGTCGCGACGTACTGGTGGAGAGCTTTGGCCGGGCCGGTTGGGAAATCCCCAGCCCAAAGGCATCGATGTTCGCCTGGGCTCCGCTCCCGCCGGCGCTTAAGGACATGGGCAGCCTGGAGTTTTCCAAGCAGCTGCTGACCCATGCTGAAGTCGCCGTGGCGCCCGGCGTCGGCTATGGCGAGGAAGGCGAAGGTTTCGTCCGCATTGCCTTGGTCGAGAACGAGCAGCGGTTGCGGCAGGCCGCGCGCAACATCAAGCGCTACCTGGCCAGCATGGGGGTCAATTCCACCGCGGCGTGACGCGTTGCACCGGGATGGGCAAAAGCCTCCTGATCGGTGCGATTGGGTCTTGCCGAGCGGCCACGCGGCCTGTCACTCTGGCTAACTTAGGTTAGCCAACGAGGGCGTAAGTTGCCGCAATTCCAGTGGTTCGCATCGGGGCCGGTGCCGGACGGATGCGACTTGCGCCGTCTGGGCTGGACCCTTGTCGACCCGGCAGTCGAGCCGCCTCAGGCTGAGGCCCCGCCGCTGATCGCCATGCCGCACCGCGCGGTCGTCACCGACTGGGTTTTGCTGGTGGGCGCCAGTAAGGTACGGCGGCGGCGGGTTCTGGCAGTGGGGGTTGACGACGCCGAGGAACGTACCCGCTTGCTCCGGCTGGGCTTTGGCGATGCGATCGGTACGACCCCGGTGCTGGAGGAGATCGAAAGCCGTGCACTGCGGATCGAGGAGGCGTCGCGGTCCCTGCCGCGGCTCCGCACTATTGGGCCGCTCAAGCTTGACCTGATGTTGCGCGAGGCCTTCGTGGCCGGACGGGGAGCCGGGCTCCATCCGCGCGAGTTCCTGCTGCTGTGGCGCCTGGCCGACGAGCCCGGCGTTCCGGTGGCCCCGGACGAGCTGCGCAGCGATGTCTGGCGGCTGGCCTTCCGTCCGGAAACCAACAGCCTCGCGGTTCATGTCAGCCGGCTGCGCGCCAAGCTGCGCACTGCCGGACTGGACGGACTGGTCGAGAGCTGCGCCAACGGTGCCTACCGCTTCGCCGAGGAAATCCTGCGGCCGGAGGTGTCTGGGGTCGGCGAGGACTTGCCGGCAACGCACAGGGGGCTGGACGCGCCCCCGCGTTTGCGCAAGGAAGCCGCAAACCCAATGGAGCAGGACCAGTCCCTATGCGCGAGCTGAAGCCTAACGAGCGAGTGTCGATCCACCTTGAACATAATGGCGTGGCCCAGGTGCGGATGATCCGCGCCGACAAGATGAACGCGCTTGATCCGGCCATGTTCGATACGCTGATCGAGGCGGGCGAAGTGCTGCATTCGATGCCCGGTCTGCGCGCCGTTGTGCTGGCTGGCGAAGGGCGCAGCTTTTGCGCCGGGCTGGACCTGACCAGCATGGCCAACACCAACCGTCATGATGCCGTGCCGTTGACCGACCGTACACACGGCAATGCCAACCGGCCGCAGCAGGTGGCGATGCTTTGGCGCAAGCTGCCCGTCCCGGTGATCGCCGCGGTTCACGGCGTGTGTTTTGGCGGCGGGCTGCAGGTCGCCAGTGGGGCCGATATCCGGGTGGTCGATCCGACCGCGCGGATGGCGGTGATGGAACTGAAGTGGGGACTGGTCCCGGACATGGCCGGTTATGCCCTGTGGCGCGGCATGGTGCGCGACGACGTGCTGCGCGAGCTGACCTATACCAACCGCGAGTTCACTGGCGAGCAGGCTGGCGAATATGGCTTTGCCACGATCGTCGATCCTAACCCTGTGGCCCGCGCCACGGCAATCGCGGCGGATATTGCCAACCGCAACCCGCACGCCCAGCGTGCGGCCAAGCGGCTGTTCAACGCCTATCTCCACGCCTCGGTGGATGAGATCCTGATGGCTGAATCGATCGAGCAGCAGAAGCTGATTGGCAGCAAGAACCAGATCGAGGCGGTGATGAGCCAGATGGAAAAGCGCCCGGCCCGGTTCGTCGATCCCTGATCCGGGGGCATCATTGTGGCGAACAGGCCACAGTGATCGACTAACTACAGGAAGACCATATTGTTAGTCCGCGCTGCGGTCACTAAGTGACCCGCGCGGGCGGCGACCCCCTACGCCGAACCCGGCCATTCTCAAGGAGAGGAAGAGCATGAAGTCTTTCAGCCGCACCCTGCTGCGTACCAGCGCCCTTGGCGTTTCGCTGGCCATTGTCGCCAGCGCCGCCCCAGCCCTGGCGCAGGATGCCGCCCCCCAGGCCGAAGACGTTGTCGATGAGGCCGAAATCATCGTTACCGCCACCCGCCGCAGCGAAGCCCTGTCGGACGTGCCGATCGCCGTTTCGGCCGTAACCGGTGAAACCCTGGCCAAGACCGGTGCGACCGACGTGCGCCAGCTCAACCAGGTGGCACCCTCGCTGCTGGTCTCGGGCGCGACCAGCGAGGTGAATTTCACCGCGCGCATCCGCGGCATCGGAACGGTTGGCGAGAACGCCGGCCTTGAAAGCTCGGTCGGCCTGTTCATCGATGGCGTCTATCGCAGCCGCACCGGCGTCGGCCTGTCCGAACTGGGCGAGATCGAGCGTGTCGAAGTGCTGCGCGGCCCGCAAGGCACCCTGTTCGGCCGCAACTCGACGGCTGGCCTGATCAACATTGTCACCAAGGGACCAAGCCTGAGCGACGGTTTCTCGGGCAGCGCCTCGGCCACTTACGGCAATTACGATTTCTGGCGCCTCGACGGCTCGCTCAACGTGCCGCTTGGCGATACGGCTGCAGCCCGCATCGACGCGGTCTGGCAGCAGCGCGATGGCTTCATTAAGAATGCCACCCCCGGCCAGCCCGACATCAACGATCGCAACCGCTGGCTGGTGCGCGGTCAGGTCGCCTGGGAACCCAGCGACGACATCAAGCTGCGCCTGATCGCCGACTATTCCAAGAAGGACGAGAACTGCTGCGGCGGCGTGCTGCTCAATCCGGTGCGCAACCTGTCGCGCGGCCCAGACGGTGCGCCCGTTGCCAGCGCCAACACGCTGTTCCCGCTGTTGCAGGGCTTCGGCGCGAACTTCCAGGTCGCTCCGGCTGGCGAAAGCTTCGTCCGCGCCCAGTCGACCACGCCTGGCGTGACTTATCGCACTGACAGCGAGGACTGGGGCTTGTCGGGCGAGCTGACCTGGGACCTGGGCGGCGCGACACTGACCTCGATCACGGCCTATCGCGACTACCTCAACGAGCAGGGTCAGGACGCCGATTTCCAGGCGATGGACATCCTGCGCCGTTCGGACCTCGATCGCCACTTCAAGCTGTTCACCCAGGAACTGCGCCTGCAGGGTGAAGCCTTGGAGGGCCGGCTCGACTGGCTCGTCGGCGCTTACTATGCCAACGAGAACCTCTTCGTTGATGACGATATCGTCTATGGCAACGACTACGAGCGCTATGCCAACTGCCTGGCTGTTTCGGCCCTGGCTCCGACCACGCTGAACCCGGCTTCGGCCACCTGCTCGACCCTGCCGATTTCGGCGGTTGCACCAGCTCCGAGCTGGCCCGGCTTCCAGAACATCGCGGCGCTGACCGGCACCGCGCGGTTCAACGGCACCGGCAACAACGGCTCCAGCTTTGAGCAGCAGAGCGACAACTGGGCGGTCTTCACCCACAACACCTTCGACATCGTCGAAGACAAGCTGATGCTGACCCTGGGTGCCCGCTATACCCACGAGAAGAAGACGCTGGCCGCCAACGCCCGGTTCACCAACACGCTGTGCCCGGCGATCGTCAACTCGTCGCTCCAGGCCCTCGCTTCGATCGCCTGCGTGATCAACGGCACGGCTCCGTCGTTTGCCCGCGGTTCGGCTGGCACCGAGTTCAGCGAAGGCCAGTGGACCGGTACGGCCGTGCTCAGCTTCAAGCCGACCGATGACCTGATGGTCTACGCCTCGGCTTCGAAGGGCTACAAGGCTGGCGGCTTCAACCTCGACTTCTCGGCGCTGGATCGTCCGTGCAGCACCACGGCTGGTTCGGCCGCCCAGAACGCGGCTTGCACCGCGGCGCTGGCCCGTCCGGCCCAGACCCCGGGCAATGGCCGTCCGGAAGCTTCGGACCTGCAGTTCGCCAGCGAGAAGGTCGATGCCTTCGAAGTGGGCTTCAAGTACGATGGTGACGGGATCGACGTGAACTTCGCGGCGTTCTACCAGCGCTATTCCAACTACCAGCTCAACACCTTCAACGGGGTGAACTTCGAAGTCACCAACATCCAGGCCTGCCGTGACAGCCTGGCTGGCGGGGATGTCGATGGCTCGGGCGCGACCGGTGCCTGTGCGGCTGATCGGCTCAAGCCGGGCGTGACCTCGAAGGGCTTCGAACTGGAGGCCTTCCTGCGTCCGGCCCGCTACTTCACGGTCAACGCCGGCCTGACCTATGTCGATACGCAGTACTCGAAGGACCTGGTAGGCACGGCTGGGCGGCCGCTCTCGCCGGTGCTGTTCCAGCTGCCGGGCAATGCCGTTTCGAACGCGCCGAGCTATGTGGTCACCACGGGCCTCAGCTGGTCGCCGCCGATCGGTGATACGGGTATGAGCGCGCTGTTCTACCTCGATGCCCGCCTGCAGAGCGATACCAACACCGGTTCCGACCTTGACCTTGAAAAGGTCCAGGACGGGTTCTTCACCGTCAATGGCCGCATCGGCCTCTACGGCGAAGACCGCAAGTGGGGCATCGAGCTCTGGGCGCAGAACCTGCTCAACAAGAAGTACTACATGATCGGTGCCGACATGCCGCTCCAGGGTGGTGGGACCTTCCGTGCCGTCGCTTCGCCCGCCGCAAGCGGCTTGCCGGGTACGGCTAACCAGCTGTTCGTCGGCTTCCCCGGCGAACCGCGCACCTTCGGTGTGACGCTGCGCGGCCGCTTCTGAGTTTTGCCGTGACTAAACAAGGGGCCTCTCCGGGAAACCGGAGGGGCCTTTTGCTTTTGCGGGGTAGCGGTGTAGCCTGACACGATGCGAATGCTGCGCGATCCCGATTGCCTGCTGGCCGAAGGGCTTGAGGAACTGCGCCGGCAATTTCAGGTGCCCGCCACCTTTCCCGCAGACGTGCTGGCCGAGGCCGAGGCAGCCGCCACCCGCGGGCCGGATGCCCATGCCGACTGGACGGGGCGCGCCTTCGTTACGCTCGATCCGGCCAGTGCGACCGATCTGGACCAGGCCTTTGCCTTTGAGTCGGCCGGCGCAGACTGGCTTCTGCATTACGCCATTGCCGATGTCGGCTGGTTCGTGCCTCATGGCGGGGCACTCGATGCCGAAGCCTGGGCGCGCGGGCTCACCACCTATCTGCCTGATGGCAAGGCGGGGCTTTATCCGCCGGTCCTGGCCGAGGGCGCGGCCAGCCTGCTGCCCGATGGCCCGCGCCCTGCCGTGGTCTTCACCGTCCGGGTCCGGCCCGATGGCGAAGCCGCGCTGGACGGCGTGACCCGCGCCGTGGTCCGTAGCCGGGCCAAGCTGGCTTACGACCGAGCCAGCAATGCCGAGTTGCCCCCGGGGTTTGCCGAAGTGGCCAGCCGGATTGCTGCAGCCGAGGCCCGGCGCGGAGCCGAGCGGGTTGATCCGCCCGAGCAGGAAGTGGAGCGCGAGGCGGACGGTGGCTTTGCCCTGCGGTTCCGTCCGCTCCTGCCCACAGAAACGCGTAACGCGGCGCTATCGCTGGCCTGCAACCTCGCCGTTGCGCAGCTAATGCTGGACCACGGCACTGGCCTGTTCCGGGTAATGGCCGAGCCGGATGAGCGCGCCGAGGGGCGCTTGCGGCAGACCGCCAAGGCTTTTGGCCTGGTTTGGCCGCCCGCCGCGCCGCTTGCCCAGTTTGAGAAGCGGCTCGATCCCGCCGATCCGCGCCACGCAGCCTTCATGCTGGCCGTCAGGCGCGCGGGGCAGGGGGCCAGCTATGCTGCATTCGATCCGGCCAGCCCGCCCTGGCATGCCGCCATGGCCGCACCCTATGCCCATGCCACGGCCCCGCTGCGCCGCCTTGCCGATCGCTATGTGATCGAAGCCGCGCTGGCGCTGGCGAATGGTCGGCCTGTGCCGGAAGCGGTGCAGGAATCCTTTGCCCGGCTGCCCGCTGCCATGGCCCGTGCTCAGGCCCGCACCGGCCAGCTTGAGCGGGCAGTGCTTGATCTGGCTGAAACCGCGATTCTGGCCAATCGGGTGGGAGAGCACTTCGTTGCCGTGGTCACCGACCTGGGCGAGGCGGGCGCCCGGATCCAGCTGTGCGATCTGCCGGTGGTGGCCCGCACCATCGCCCGCGACGTGGTGCCGGGAGAGCGGATCCGGGTCAGGCTGGAAGCCGCCGATCCCGCGACCCGCAAACTGGCCTTTGCCCGAACCGGTTGAATCGGAATCGGTTGCAAGGCGTTGTCCCGCGCGCTAGTGGCGCGCTTCCCTTGCGGTTCGCCAATGGGGATGGATGGCCCGATGGCGGAGTGGTTACGCACCGGACTGCAAATCCGTTTACGCCGGTTCGATTCCGGCTCGGGCCTCCACAGCACTGGTGAGATGCCGCTTTAGCTCAGTTGGTAGAGCACATCATTCGTAATGATGGGGTCACGTGTTCGAGTCACGTAAGCGGCACCACTTGCTGGTCCTGCTCCTTGCCGGAGCCGCCCAGCCCGCATGGGCCCAAACCCCTTCCGATCCTGATCCCGAGACGATCGTCGTAACCGGCCGCGCGCTGGATGCGCCAGCGGGCGAACGCGCTTATGCCGCCGACGAACTGACGCCGGAGGATGTGCGCACGCTGGCCTCTGGCCGGATCGAGGATTTGCTTGGCCGTGCACCCGGCGTTCAGCAGTTCCGCCGGTCGGACAGCCGCTCAGCCAATCCGTCGGCGCAGGGGATCACCTTGCGGGGGCTGGGCGGCAATGCCTCTAGCCGGACGCTGGTCCTGCTCGACGGGGTGCCGCTGGTCGATCCGTTTTTCGGCTATGTCCCGCTCTTTGCTCTGCCGCCCGAGCGGCTGGAGCGGGTGCGGATCTTGCGCGGTGGCGGGACCGGCGGCTTTGCTGCCGGGGCCGTGGCGGGGACGATCGATCTGGCCAGCGCCGGGCCGGATATGCTGGGGCTGCTGAACGCCGCAGCCCTGCTCAATGACCGCGGTGAAAGCGAGCTGTCTGCCACGCTGGCGCCGCGCCTGGGTGATGGCTTTGCCGTGATTTCCGGTCGGTGGGATCGCGGGCAGGGGTTCTGGACCACGCCGGAGAGCCAGCGGGCACCTGCCTCGGTCCGGGCGCGGTTCGATAGCTGGTCTACCGCGCTGCGCGCCGTGGCACCGCTGGGGCCTGAGCTTGAAGTGCAGGGCCGGATCAGCCTGTTCGATGATAGCCGCACCTTGCGCTTTGCCGGGGCCGACAATGGGGCCACCGGGCAGGATGCCTCGATCCGGCTGGTCGGCCGCGGTGTCTGGCAGTTTGAGGTGTTGGGCTATGTTCAGGCGCGCGACTTTTCCAACGTCGTCATTTCCGCCACCTCTTTCCGCAAGACGCTGGACCAGCGCCGCACCCCGGCGACCGGGCTGGGCGCCAAGCTGGAGCTGCGCCCGCCGCTGGGCGCGGGCCACAACCTGCGGCTGGGGCTCGACTGGCGCCGCCAGCAGGGCGAGATGCAGGAAGAGGTCTACAGCGCGGTTACCGGGCTGGTCACCGCCCGGCGCAAGGCCGGCGGGACGAACCGCGACCTCGGCTTCTATGCCGAGCACGACTGGCGCAGCGGGCCGCTGCTGCTGACCCTTGCGGCGCGGGCCGATCGCTGGAGCGTCGCGCAGGGCTTCTTCCGCGAGGCCAATGCCGGCGGCACGGTCACCACCGACCTGGCCTTTGCCAACCGCGCGGGCTGGGAGGAAAGCCTGCGCGCCGGCTTGCGGGTCGAGGCGGCGGAGGGTCTGGCCTTGCGCGCTGCGGCCTATACGGGGATGCGCCAGCCGACGCTTAACGAGCTCTACCGGCCCTTTACCGTCTTCCCGGTGGTGACCCGCGCCAATGCCGCGCTGGCTAATGAGCGGCTCGAAGGTTTCGAGGCCGGGCTGGACTGGACTGCTGCAGACAACCTGTCGCTGCGCCTCACAGCCTTCGACAACCGGGTGAAGGGCGCCATCGCCAATGTCACCATCGGCCCGAACCTGCGCGAGCGGCGCAATGTCGATGCGGTGCGTTCGCGCGGCATCGAGACGGGGGTGGAGGCGCGGCTGGGCAAGGTCAGCTTCGATGGGTCGCTGTCGTGGCTCTCGGCGCGGGTCGAGGCGAGCGGCATTTCGGTCGGGCTCGACGGCCGGCGCCCGGCCCAGGTGCCGCGCCTGACCGCCAGCGCCGCGCTGGCCTGGCGCCCGGTCGAGCGCGGCCTGATCGCGCTCAGCCTGCGCCACACCGGGGCGCAGTGGGAGGACGATCTTGAGACCGACCGCCTGCCTGCCGCGACCACGCTTGATGCCGTGGCCGAATGGCCGCTGGGCAGCGGTTTCACGCTGGTCCTGCGCGGTGAGAACCTGACCGATACCCACATTATCACCCGCAACCAGGGCGGCAGTCAGGACCTTGGCGCACCGCGCACGGTCTGGGCCGGATTGCGGATTTCCTTGCAGCCCTGACTTGGCTAGGATCGGTTGCAAAGGACAACCGGAGGGATTCGATGGCCACCCAGCTCAGCAACGCGCACGCGCGCAATATCGATTGCAGCGATGCCGAATGGCAGGCCCGGCAGGAGCTGGCGGCCTGTTACCGGGTGTTCGATCACCTCGGCTGGAGCGAGTCGATCTACAACCACATCTCGCTGAAGGTGCCGGGGGAGGACGGGGCCTTCCTGATCAACCCCTATGGCCTGCTCTATTCCGAGGTTTGCGCCAGCAATCTGGTCAAGATCGATATTGACGGTAACACGCTGGATGGCAGCCCGTTCCCGGTGAACAAGGCCGGCTTTACTCAGCACGCCTATTTCCATCGCCATGTCGATTGGGCCCATGCGATCTGCCACACCCACACCACCGCGACGATGGCGGTATGCAGCATGGAAGGCGGGCTGCAGCCGGTGAACTTCTATGCCTGCAACTTCATCGGCAAGCTGGCCTATCATGATTTCGAGGGCGTCACCGTCCGCGCCGAAGAGGGCGAGCGGCTGCTCAGCAATCTGGGTGACAAGCGGATCCTGATGCTGAAGAACCACGGGCCGGTAATCCTGGGTCGCTCGATCGGGGAAATCTTCATCCAGCACTGGTCGCTGCAACGCGCCTGCGAGATTCAGCTGGCGACCATGGCTGCTGGCCAACCGGTCATGATCCCGGACGAGGTGGTGCAGGTGCACCAGCGCGATGTGGGGCAGGTCCGCCTGCCCGGCGGCCCCGGCAAAGCCGATTTCGATGCCTGGGTCCGCAAGATCGACAAGATCGACCGCAGCTGGCGGGATTGAGCCGTCGGCTGACCTGAGATGACCCGGCTCACCGTCAACGAAAAGCCGCTGGCTTTCGACATGGATCCACAGACCCCGCTGCTGTGGGCGCTGCGCGATGCCGCCAACCTGACTGGCACCAAGTACGGCTGCGGGGTGGGCGACTGCGGGGCCTGCATGGTGCTGGTCGATGGCGAGGCGCTCAAATCCTGCCTGATCAGCCTGGCTGAAGCGGAAGGCCGGGTGGTGACCACGATCGAGGGCCTCTCGCCCGATCGTTCGCACCCGGTGCAGCAGGCGCTGGTCGCGGAGCAGGCGATCCAGTGCGGGTTTTGCACCCCGGGCATCGCGATTGCCGCTGCGGCATTGCTCGCGCGCAATGCCGATCCGACGCCCGACGATATCAAGGCCGCCGTGCCCAACCTGTGCCGCTGCGGAGTCTATCCGCGGCTGGTCCGCGCGATCCAGCGCGCCGGACGGGTCATGCGGCGGCTGGAAACAATCAGCGCCGCGCCCGCACCGGGGCTGACTCCCGAAGATGCGGCTGCCGCCGTCCCTGCCATGAAGGTACCCTGACCCAATGCTTGACCAGCCTCTGACCCTGCCCTGTGGCGCCGTGCTGCCCAATCGTCTTGCCAAGGCGGCCATGACCGAAGGTCTGGCCGATCCGCTCGGACGGCCGACCGCCGAACTGGAACAGCTTTACCGGGTCTGGGGTGCAGGCGGCTGCGGCATGCTGCTATCGGGCAATGTCCAGGTTGATGGCGATCACCTTGAGCGGCCCGGCAATGTCATTCTGGATCGGCCAGCCGATGGGGCGATGATCGATGGGCTGCGGCGCTGGACCGGCGCGGCCAAGGCCGGCGGGGCCCAGTTCTGGGCGCAGATCAGCCATGCCGGACGGCAGACCATGAAGCCGGTCAACCCGCATCCAAAGGCGCCTTCAGCGATCAAGCTGGGGCTGCCCGGCGGACAGTTCGGAGAGCCGGTGGCGCTGACCGGTGCCGAGATCCAGGACCTGATCACCCGCTTTGCCAGCGCTGCCCATTCCTGCCGCGAAGGCGGGTTCGATGGGGCGCAGATCCATGCCGCCCACGGCTATCTGATCTCGCAGTTCCTTAGCCCGCGCTCCAACCAGCGCGGCGATGAGTGGGGCGGCAGCCTTGAAAACCGCGCCCGATTCCTGCGTGAAGTGGTCCGTGCGACCCGCACCGCCGTTGGGCCAAAATTCGCGCTATCAGTGAAGCTCAACAGCGCCGATTTCCAGAAGGGCGGCTTCGCCTTCGAGGACAGCCAGACCGTCGCCGGCTGGCTCGCCGAAGACGGGGTGGACCTGATCGAGATTTCGGGTGGCACCTATGAGCAGCCGCGTCTGCTCGGGATCGAGGGAATGGAGCCGGTCGAGCAACCGGGCGTCAAGGCCTCGACCCTGGCGCGCGAGGCCTATTTCGTCGATTTTGCGCTGGCTATGAAGGATGCGGTCAAGGTGCCACTGATGGTCACCGGCGGCTTCCGCACTCGTGCGGCGATGGAAGAGGCGCTGGCGCGCGGCGCAGCTGACGTGATCGGGCTGGGGCGTCCGCTCTGCGTCCAGCCCGATGGCGCGGCGCGCATCCTGGCCGGAGCGGAGAGCCTGCCCCGCGCCGAGGCCGGGCTGGGGCTGTTCCCCAGCTGGCTGTCCTTCCTCAAGGCCGTACCGGCCTTGCGCGCGGTGGACAGCTTTGCCGGTCAATACTGGTTCTATGCCCAGATCACCGCGCTTGGTAAAACCGGCCGGACTGCACCGGAACGCGCCGTATTTGCCGCGTTCCGGGAAGTCGAAAGGGGCAACCGCCGCTGGCTGAGCGAGCGGACTGCCGGCATGTGCTGACATCCCGCGATCGGTCAGTGAATTTTCTTCAATACCGCAGTGTTAGTCCGGCTTGCACGGTTCGCGGCTGGCCCGGAAGGATGCCTCTCGCGCGGTCGATCACATAGTGCCGGTCAAACAGGTTGCGGACGCTGCCAAACACTTCCCAGTTGCCATCCGGCGGGCCATAGGAAACCGCTAGGTTGACCTGTGCCCAGCCATCGATCCGGCCCCGTTGCCCGTCCGGCGTAACTGCGATTAGGTTGACATCATCAGCGTACATCGACGACTGGCTGACCAGTTCGACCTGACCCGTGAAACCCTTACGCTCAATGCCGACGGCCGCTGTGAAAAGCCATTCCGGGCTATAGGGCAGGCGATTGCCACGCACGTCGTGTGCAACGCCGCATGGAACCGAACCCGAACCCGTGGCGATCAATGTTCCAGTTGTTGCGCCGTCAAAGCAGGGCAGTGTGGCCAGCCGGGTGCTCGAATAGCGTGACGTGGCCACCCAGGTGGTAGCCAGACGCGCATAAAGATCGCTGACCTTGCTCCAGCCAGCCTCCTTCGATGACAGGGTCAGCGAGAACTCGCCCCCGCGATGCAAGGTGCGCCCAGCTGACGTGAGGGTGGCACCGACACCTCCTGCCACGGACTGCGGCACGATCTGGTTCTCAAAGTTCATTACGAATAGCGTTGCGTCGGTGCGGATTCCTGCAACTGGCCGGGCACGAAAGCCCAGTTCCCAGTTCCAGCTCAGTTCGGCATCGAGATCAACTGTCCCGCCAGCGGCAGTCACGATGTCTTCGACCCGCGGGGGCGAAAATCCGCGATGAACACCACCATAAAGGGTTACATCAGGTGTCAGCCCCCAAGTGAAGCCAACTCCGGGGAGTACCTTGTCGAGACGGCTCGTTCCTTGGCTCGCTGATGTCTTGGCCCCGCTGGGGCGTCCGCTCACGATTACATCAACAGGCAGATTGCGGCGCTCGTAATCGATGAATTCGGCTCGCACACCTGGGATCAGTGCAAAGGTTCCCAATTCAAATCGTGATTGCAGAAACGCCGAAAAGGCAGACGCGTAGCGCTCATTGTTTTCACGAACCCCGGCATTCACGCTGGTTCCGGGCGTACGGGCCGTTGGCGTATCGCCGTTCCACTGTCGGCGCCGCTGTTCTTCATGATGATAACGGATACCAAGCTCCGTCGATCCGCCAATCCCCAAACCAGCATGATCAACCGTAAGGCGCGTCTCGATGCCCCACGTGTCGTAATTGCGCAAACGACCTTCGTTGCCGCAGGTTGACAGCAAATTGGCCATGCTGCCGCAAGCAGGGTCGCTCGAATCGTTCGGGCGCTGGCTGCTGTTTGATGACTGGCGCCACCAGTCGCGACCAAAATTGTGATAATATGCCGATGTTCGCAGGGTCAGACCGTCCGTCATATCCCAGCGGTGCGAAAGCGTGGCATTCCAGCGTGTCGTTTCGAAGTGGTCATTGACGAATGGGTTGGCGCGAGGATCTGCGAGGTACTCATCTCGGCGCAAGCCGGAGTAGGTCAGCTGACTGTCTTCGCCGAAACGCGATACCTTCAATATGATCCCATGATCGGATCCAAGCTCCCATGCTCCCTTCAGGAAGATGTCGGTGAAACGAAGGTCTTGGTTGGCCCGGTTGCCAGATGTCCGCTTGTGCGTAGCATGCAAGAGCAGGCCCCCGCCGAGGGCTGGGCCTCCGACCATGCCGTCAACCGCCACATGGTCCCGGTTACCGACGCTGCCGGTCAGGCGCAGACTGAGTCGCTGGGGCACTGCGGGCGTGATGTAATTGATGACACCACCGATGGTTTGCGGTCCGAACCGGACTTGGCCTGCGCCCTTCAGCACTTCGATGCGTGAGAAGCGTTCGATTGGCGGGTGATAATAGGCTGCGTTGTCACCATAAGGCGCAAATCCCAGAGGGATGCCATCCTCGAGCAGCAGTACTTTGGTTGAGCGCACAGGGTTAAGGCCGCGGATCCCAATGTTGGGGCGCGCACCTGCGCCTTCCTCATCGCGCGGGAAAACCCCGGCGACCTGGCGCAGGGCGTCGTTCGCCGTCGCAACGCGGCTTCGGCGCAGATCTTCTTCCGAAACCGATGCTACGGAGCCGGAAATCGTATCGGCTTCCAGCCAGTCACCCACCACTACTATCTCAACCTTGGGATCAGCGGGCCCGGCTTCGGCGGATTCTGCTGCGGCGCGGACCGGTGTTGCAATCGCCAGGGCCGGTAATGCGGCAGTGGCGAGCAGGACGAAGCGAGCAGTAAGGTTCATCGGAGTCCAGAATTGAGAATGATTTGCAATAACAAGCTTGCCGCTAATGCGAATCGCTCGCATTGACAAGGATCAAATTGCCCGGTTCGTCGATTTGGCTATGGAGCGGGAAATCCGCTAAGGAGCGCTGCATGAAGGCAACGATCTGGCATAACCCCGGCTGCGGGACCTCGCGCAAGACCCTGGCCCTGCTAGAGGAGGCCGGGGTTGAGCTGACCGTGATCGAATACCTGCGCGACCCGCTATCGGCACAAAAGCTGGCCCAGCTTTACCGTGATGCCGGCCTTACCCCACAGCAGGGTCTGCGGCTGCGCGGCACCGATGCCGAGGAGCGCGGCCTGCCGCAGGCGGATACAGCCACGGTGCTGGCGGCCATGGCGGCCGAACCCAAGCTGATCGAACGGCCACTGGTTGAAACGGACAAGGGCGTGCGGCTGTGCCGGCCGCAGGACAAAGTGCTGGAAATCCTTTAGGACGCGCCTAGCGCTGGCCGATCAGGTCATCGTCGGTGCGCATGCCCTTGATCCCCAGCAGCAGCACGGCCAGGCACAGCAGCTCGATCACGGCAAAACCGATCCACGCGGCATGGCCATAGAGCCAGACCCCGATAGCCGGGGCTACAATATAAGCTGCGCCATTGACCGAGGCGACGATTCCGGCCGATTGCCCCTGCTCCGCGCGGGTCACCGATAGCGAGGCACCGGCGGTAAACCCCGGTCGGAACAGGCCAAAGCCGAGGCAGGCGATTGCCGTGCCAATGGTAATGGCGTGCAGGTCCTGCGCGACGGCCAGCAAGGCTACGCCAACCGCCGCCAGCACCATGCCCCACAGGCTAGAGGAGCGCGGACCCAGCTTCCAGAGCGGAATGATCCCCCATTGCGCTAGCAGGGTTGCAATGGCCCCGGCCATCAGCACCAGTCCGGTCGGCCCGGCCCCTGCCATCGGTGTCGCCCGCAATTCGAGCCGGTCCAGGATCAGGAAGCCGACGATCCCCATGACCATGGCCTGGGCATGGCCGCCAAGTAATCCGGCGACCAACCAGGGCCGCATCCGTCGGTCAGTCCACTTGAGGTCCGGCACTTCGCTGGGCAGGCCGTTATCGCTGGCCGGTTCTGTTTCGTCGCGCAGCCGCGAATCCGAATTGGCACTGAACGGCGCGGCCATCACATCACCCCGCGCGGCATAGGCCGGATCGTCGTCCGGCAGCCGCCAGCGCAGTGTCACCAGCACGACGATGGCGATTATGGTAAAGGCGAAGAACGGGCTGACCAGGCCGAGCCCAGGCACGATTAGCAGCGGCGCCAGCGCCGGACCGAGCACTGTCCCAAGCCCAAAGCTGGAAGAGATGAGCGAGAGCGACTGCGTCCGCTCGGCGCGGCTGGTCCGACTGGCAACATAGGCCTGGACCGCCGGCGGCGCGGCCGAGCCGAACCCGCCGTAAAGCGAGCGGCAGGCCGCGAACAGCAACAGTGTGCCCAGCGCGCTGAGCCAGCCATTCAGGCCAAGCCACAGCGCCAGGCCGCACAGGCCGAAACTGGCGATGAAGCCCATCAGCCCCAGCGCCATCATTGCCTTGCGTCCGCGCCGGTCACTGCGCCGCGCCCAGAACGGAGCGCACAGCATCCACAATAGCGCCGACCAAGTATAGGCTAGGCTGATCCAGAAATCCTCGACCTTCAGCGCGGTGCCGATCGAAGGCATGACCGATTGCATCGCCGTATTGCCGGCTGCGGTCACCAGCATCACCGTGAACAACAGCGCAACCCGCCCGCGTGGCAGGGTGGCCGTGCCGCTGGCGGCGCCGGGGTCCGGGGAACCGGATGGGGATGAGGCCGGCTGGTTCATCAATAAGGCCCCTAGGTTGGTCGCATCCGCCTTGCAATGGCTTGCCAAATTTGTGAAAGGCAGTGGCCTATCCGGCTAATACAGGACATTGATTCCCCGCATGACGACTTCCGAGCTCGCCCGCGAGGCCCTGCCTGCCCGTCTCAAGCGCCGGATTATGCGTGCCCTGGGTCCCTGGGGCGTGTTTCTTCAAGGATTCGTTGAGCATCCGGTCATGGTCGGCTCGATCATCCCGTCCTCGCGCTTCACGATCCAGCGGATGCTGCGTCCGGTCAAATGGGACGAGTGCAAGCTGTTCGTCGAATATGGTCCGGGGGTGGGTACCTTCTGCCGTCCTGTGCTGGAACGCCTGCCGCGCGACGGGCGGCTGATCGTGATCGACACAAACCCGCTCTACATTGACTATCTGAAGGCCACGATCACGGACAGCCGGTTCATCCCGGTGCTCGGCTCGGCGGCGGATGTCGAAGCTATCGTCAGGGCGCACGGCTTTGACCATGCGGACTATGTGTTGTCCGGCCTGCCGTTTTCGACCCTGCCCGATGGTATTGGTCCGGCCATTGCCGCGGCCACGCACCGGGTGCTGCGCCCCGGTGGCGCCTTCCTGGTCTATCAGTTCAGTGCCAAGGCGCGGGACTACATGGCCCGGCACTTTACCCGGATCGACCAGGACTTCGAGCCGCTCAACGTGCTGCCGTGCAAGCTGTTCTGGGGCTGGAAGGACTGATCCTGCGAGGGCGGCCCGGAGCCACCCTTCCAGGCTTCAGGCGAAGGTGGCTTCGACTTCGGTCACCGATTCCCCGCCCAACTGGCGATGGATCGCGCCGACTACGGACATCAGATAGATTCCCACCGACAGGCCCAAGGCCAACATTGCAAGGCCAAAGGCGATGATCGCGCCCGTGTCTGGCACGCCTGCGCCGGCGGCGGCACCCCCGATCGTCAGCGTCACCAGGGTGAAGCCGATCACTGCCATCACGCCAAACACGATCAGGAAGACCAGGAACAGCTTCAGCACATGCCCGCGGGTCATGGCCCAAGAACGGCCCATCGCCGTCAGCGGGTTGCGGATTCCTTCAATCGCGATCGCCGGCAGCAACATCGAGAACCTGAGCGCAACAAAAATCGCCCCGACCAACGCCGCCAGGCCCAGGATGAAGGCAAGGGCCGGAGATTCCGATCCGGCAATTCCTGCGACCAGTCCAACCGCCAGTCCGCCCACAAACAGGACGACGAAAGCAATGATCGCCGCCCCGAACAACGGCAAGATTGAGTGCAGACCGGCACTGACCGCGTCACCCAGCGAGCCGTCATGCCGGTCTGACGTCAGCCGGCACATTGCGCCCTGCTGCCAGAAGTTGAGCGCATAGATCACAAGGTAGAGCAGGATGATGCCGCCACCCATGCTGGCCATCAGCGCGCCGGGATTGGCTGGTTCGGCAGTTGCCGCCCCGGCCAGCAATGGGGTCAGCATGGTCAAGCCGATGGTTCCGAACAGGACCGCCAGAACGGCGTAATAGACCACCGTCAGAATTGCCATCGGCACGAACCGCGCCTTGAAGATCTCGAATGCATCGGACAGGGCCTTGCCTGCACTAAAGCTCTGCATTGTCATTGTCCCCCCATGTCTGACCGGCCGGACGCGACCGGCGCGGTTTCCGGTGAAGCCTATTCAAAGGTGCGCGCGGCTGCCTCCCTCGAAGGACCGGCCAGTTGCCGGTGCGTCGCAGCGTAGACGCCGGTAAAGTAGATCGCCATCACACCCTGCAGCGCGGCGGCAATGAAGGCTCCCAGCGGGGCGCCGATCTGGTCACCCAGAGCCAGGCGCAGCACCATGTCGGCCAGCCCGCCGACCAGCAGTATAACCACCCAGAAGCCCACAAACAGCAGGGCATAAAACAGCAGCAGGCGCCCGACATTGCCGGCGGTCAGCTCCCACGAGCGGCGCAGCACCGCCACCGGATTGCGCTGACCTTCGACCATGACCACCGGCGCGATCATCGAGATTCGCACGGCCAGCCAGATCAGGCCGGCCACGCAGCCGAGCACCACCAGCGTGGTGAGCGCGGCCGATCCGGTCAGCCCGGCCAGCGTGATCGGCACGACAGCGGCCAGGAAAAAGGCCATCCCGGCCAGGATCTGGGCCAGGATCGCCGGCAGCAGACCACTGAGGCCCAGCTGCAGCGCCTCACCCACGGTCGGCCGGGCGCGGTCGGTGAAAAGGGCCAGCATGGTCAGCGTGCCGATGATCTGCAGCACAGCCATGCCCAGCAGCCAGGGCGCGGCCTGCGTGTAATAGGCGCTGAACAGGTTGAGCAGCGCTTCCGGCTCGGCCCCGGCCGGCGCTTCGGGAGGAGGCGCAAGCAGAGTGACGGCCAGCGCCGGCAGGACCAGGAAGACCCCGGCCACGGCCCACAGCACGTCGCGATTGCCGGAAACCAGCTTGGTCGCCTCGCTCCAGGCCTTGTTGCTATCGAACCGCATTGCCTAACCCTCTCTTATTTCTGCCCCCTTGATAACCACAGCATTTGTCGCCACGCAACTTGCCGATGAATCACGATGTTCCTGCCTCGATCGAATGGCGGCGCGAAACCGACCGGGTGCCTTATCGCGAGGCGCTCGATTTCATGACCGCACGCAATGCGGCGATCGCCGCCGGGACGGCTGAAGAGCTCGTCTGGCTGCTCGAACACCACCCGGTCTACACCGCCGGAACCAGCGCCGCGGCGGCTGAATTGCTCGATCCGCGTTTCGACGTGGTCGAGGCCGGGCGCGGCGGGCGTTATACCTATCACGGGCCGGGGCAGCGGGTCGGTTATGTCCTGCTCGATCTAAAGCGGCGCGCGCGTGACGTACGCGGGTTCGTCCACGCGATGGAAGGGTGGGTGATTGCCACGCTCGCTGACTTTGGCGTGGAATCGTGGCGCGCGCCGGGGCGGATCGGCATCTGGACCCGCGATATCGACGGGCGTGAGGCCAAGATCGGTGCGATCGGCGTGCGGATCCGCCGCTGGGTGACGATGCACGGCTTTTCGGTCAACCTGAATCCGGACCTCTCGCACTTCGGCGGGATCGTGCCTTGCGGGATCGAGGAATTCGGTGTGACCAGCCTTGCGCGGCTCGGCCATGCGGTCGATATGGCCACCTGGGACGAGGCCCTGCTGGCCCGCGCCGGGGAGTTCCTGGCCGCGCTGGAACGACCCTGCCCAACTGAGTAGCTTCCGCCGGAGATCGATGCATGCTGCGCCCACTGACCATAACCGCTCTGGCCCTGGCACTTGCCGCCTGCGGCGGGGACCGCAAGGACGAAGGCGCAGGCAAGGCCGAAGGGCAGATCCTCCCCGGTTCGGCCAGCGACGCCATGCTTCCGCTCGATACGGTGCGGAGCCAGGCACCCGTTGCTCCGAAGACTGAGGGTGGACCGAAGGATGCAGCAGAGCAGGACGAAACCAGCGAGGCGGCCGAAGCCGGCGAAACTGCCGCTATCCCGGGTACTGCCGTTGAAGCGCCTGCCGCCGCGACAGAGGACTAGTCGCGATCGACCGCGCGCGGCTCGCTGCTGCGCGCCAGAACTAGCCCGGCCGCGACCAGCGCCATGCCGAACAGGTCAAGCGCACCCAGCACTTCCCCGAACCAGATCCAGCCTACGGTTACGGCGATGGTCGGCTGCGTCAGCAAGGCGAGGCCGATCACCAGCGGCGGGAAATGGCGCAGGGCATAGACCAGCAAGCCCTGGCCGATCAGCTGGCTGGTAAAGGCAAGGGCAATGACCGGCGTCCAGTTGGTCGGCCAGAACGGCTCGCCCAGCGCCAGGGCAAAGCCCGCCATCACCGGCAGGCCCACCAGGCTGGACCAGAACAGTAGTGCCCAACTCCCCAATACGGCTCGCCCACGCTGGGCGAGGAGGATGTAGAAGGTGTAGAGAAAGCCCGCCAGCAGGCAGAGCAGATCGCCAATCAGGGTGGTGTGGTCGATCTGCAGGCTGCGGCCCAGCAGGATCGCAGCGCCCACGATGGCCGCAGCAAAGGCTAGCCATTCGGGCGTGCGCGGCATCCGCCGCAGTGCGATGAGCCCCCAGGCGGCGATCAGGATCGAACCGGCATTGCCGAACAGCGTGGCATTGCCCAGCCGGGTCAGTTCGATCCCGAGGTGCCAGCTGGAGAGGTCCAGCGCGAAGAATACCCCACCGGCCAGCACGCCGAGCAGCACGCCCCGGGGCGCGCCGGTTAGCGGCTGGCGGTTCATCCGGGCGAGCAGGACAAAAAACGGTATGGCCAGGGCCAGCCGCCAGAACCCGGCTGAGACCGGGCCGCTATCGGCCAGTCGCACCCACATCGGCCCCAGCGCCAGGGCAGCATTGCCACCCAGCAGCGCGGCAAAGTGCCAGGCCCGCGACCCCCCTGCTGTTGTCCCCATTGCCTTCACCATCCTGATGCCTTAGCCGCTCGGTTAAGAAAGCAAAGACAATTGGTGTCCGACTCACTGCGGAGGTTCCCTTGCACGATGCCCTGTTCCAGCCGGTGAAGCTCGGCGCGATCGAATGCCCCAACTGCATCCTGATGGCTCCGCTGACCCGCGGTCGCTCCGATCCGGGTTCGATCCCCAATGCGATGATGGCCCAATACTACAGCCAGCGGGCCGGGGCCGGGCTGATCATTTCCGAGGCGACCGGGATCA
>JBIIDJ010000168.1:0-3054 GCA_044238415.1 Novosphingobium sp. | reverse complement strand
CCGCTCGATTTAATCGCACGATTAAACACGGCATGAGCACAGCCAACACCGTATCCGAAGCCGTCGCCACCCGCCGCACCGTGCGGGCCTTTCTGGACAAGCCTGTCGATCAGGCCGTGCTGCGGCGCGTGCTGGAAAAGGCACAGCAATCGCCATCGGGCGGCAATACCCAGCCGTGGAACGCCACGGTGATCACTGGGGAACCGCTCGCCAGGCTGCTGGCCGATGTCGCCGCGATCCTGCCCGAAGGACCCGCGCGGCATAAGCCGGAGTACCACATTTACCCGCCCGAACTCGATGGCGCTTATGCCGAGCGTCGCAAGGGCGTGGGCGAAGCCATGTATGCTGCGCTGGAAATCCCGCGCGACGACAAGATGGGTCGGCTGATGTGGTTCGCGAAGAACTTCCAGGCCTTTGGCGCCCCCGTGCTTATGCTGATTCACACCCCGCGCTACATGGGGCGGCCACAATGGTCGGATATCGGCATGTGGCTCCAGACTGTGTGCCTGCTGCTGCGCGAGGAAGGGCTCGATTCCTGCCCGCAGGAAGCCTGGGCGATCTACCAGGAACAGATCCGTGCCGCGGTGAACATCCCCGAAGATCATATCTTCTTCTGTGGGATGGGCGTGGGTTGGCGCGATCCGGCGGCGCCGGTCAACCAGTTCCCTGTCCCGCGCGCGCCGCTGGATGAAGTGATCACCTGGGAGGGCTTCTGAGCCCAGTGATGCAGGGTCTTAGCCTGCTGCTCTGGGTGCCGGTGACGATTGCCGCGGCATCGGCGCAGGTTTTCCGCAACGGCGCGCAAGCCGGGCTGACCAAAACCATCGGCATGTTGGGGGCGACGCAAGTGCGGTTCGTCTTCGGCCTGCCTTTCGCTCTGCTGTTCCTGCTCGCCGCGTTGGCGAGCACCGGTCAGCCGCTGCCCGGTCTGACCACTCCGGCGCTGGGCTGGGCTGTATTGGGCGCGGTCTGCCAGATCCTCGGCACCGCGCTGATGCTGCTGGTGATGCACCAGCGGGCCTTTGGCGTGGCCTATGCCTATATCAAGACCGAGCCGGTGCTGGTGGCAGTGCTGGGGGTTATCCTGCTGGGCGATCACCTGAGCCCATTGGCCTGGGCGGCGGTGGGGGTGGTGACGGCCGGAGTGCTGATCGCCTCGGTCAAACCCGGTGAATATCGCAACTTGCTGAAAGAGGGCCGGATGATCGCGGCCGGGGTGGGCGCGGGCGGGCTGTTCGGCCTCTCCGCCATTGCCTTTCGCGGCGGTATCGGCGCGCTGGAGGGCGGCGATTTCCTGATTCGCGCGCTGACCGTGCTGGCGATCAGTCTGACGATCCAGGCTGGGCTGCTTGGCCTATGGCTGGTGGCACGCGACCGGGAGGCATTCACTGGCAGCCTGCGCGTCTGGCGCACCAGCCTGGGGGCCGGTTTCCTGGGGGCCTTCGCCTCGGCCTGCTGGTTCACCGCCTTTGCCCTGACCCCGGCAGCCAATGTTCGCACCCTTGGCCTGATCGAGATGCCGCTCGCCGCGCTGCTGGCCGGCCGCCTCACCGGCAAGGCGGCGAGCCGGCACGAAGTGATCGGACTGGCGGTGGTGATGGCCGGTGTCGGCCTGCTCTTCGCTTCGCTCGCTGCTTGACCGCGCCGCGCGCCAAAGTAAGGCGCGAGGCATGACCTCGACGCCCCTCAAGCTGTTCAACAGCCTGACTCGCCAGCTGGAAGAATTCCGGCCCGTCCACCCGGGCGAGGCACGCGTCTATTCGTGCGGGCCGACGGTCTACAACTATCCGCACATCGGCAACATGCGCGCCTATGTCTTCGCCGACGTGCTGGGTCGCACGCTCAGCTTCAAGGGCTACAAGCTGACCCACGTGATCAACATCACCGATGTGGGCCACCTGACCGACGATGCCGACGCGGGCGAGGACAAGATGGAGAAGATGGCCGCCGAGCGCTCCCAGTCCATCTGGGACATCGCGCGGCACTATACCGAGGCCTATTGGGCCGACGTGAAGGCGCTCAATATCCGCCAGCCTGCCAAGTGGACCATCGCTACCGACTATGTTCCAGCGATGATCGACTTCGCCAAGTCGATTGCTGACAAGCATTGCTACGAGCTCGATAGCGGGCTCTATTTCGACGTTTCGACCGTGGCCGATTACGGCCGGCTCGCCCGTGCCGTGACTGAAGAGGGTGAGGGCCGGATCGACGAGGTAGACGGCAAGCGCAACGCCGCCGACTTCGCGATCTGGCGCAAGACTCCCGCTGGCGAGAAGCGCCAGATGGAATGGGATTCGCCCTGGGGCAAGGGCGCGCCAGGTTGGCATCTGGAATGCTCGGTCATGTCGGGCGCGGTGCTCGGCTTCCCCTTCGACATCCACACCGGCGGGATCGACCACCGCGAGATCCATCATCCCAACGAGATCGCCCAGAACCAGGCGATCTGCTGTACCAATGGCCTCGACGTTGCGTCAAATTCCGGCGCCAACATCTGGATGCACAATAATTTCCTGGTCGAACGCAGCGGCAAGATGAGCAAGAGCGCGGGCGAGTTCCTGCGGCTGCAACTGCTGATCGACAAGGGCTATCACCCGCTGGCTTATCGCCTGATGTGCCTCCAGGCGCATTACCGCAGCGAGCTGGAGTTCAGCTGGGAAGGGCTGCAGGCCGCACTGGTGCGGCTGAAGCGGATGGTGATGGCATGGGAGCGGTTGACCCAAACCCCGCCTAAAGCCCCAGGATCGCCAACAGCGATGGAGCAGATTCTTTCAAACCATGAAACTGCGTTCGCCGGAGCAATCTCTGAAGACTTGAACACGGCGGTAGCTCTGACCGTTTTCGAAGAGCTGTTGGCCGACAAAAAGATCTCCTCGGATTTCAGATTGGATCTGCTTCGAAAGTTTGACGCGGTTCTGGGCTTTCAGTTCGACAAACTGAGCAGGACCGATCTCCGCATCCGTCCCAAGGCCGCGACTATCACCGAAGCAGAAATCGAAGCCGTGCTGACTCAGCGCAAGGAAGCTCGCGCCGCCAAGGACTTCGCCACTTCCGACC
>JBIIDJ010000167.1:0-3081 GCA_044238415.1 Novosphingobium sp. | reverse complement strand
GATAGGTCCGCCCGATTCGCACGGCGCTGCCATCGTCCAGTTCCGCAGACCACACCCCAAGGCCATCATGCCGCAATCCGACAATCCGGTCGCGGCGCAGGATGGTCGAGCGGTGCAGGCGGATGAACCGCGCGGGATCCAAGCGGGCTTCGAGCCCGGTCACGGTCTGCAGCAACAGATAGCTCCGGGCCGTCCCATCTTTGCCGCCAACATGCAGACGGACATAGTCCCGCTCGGCATCGATCCGGTCGACATCGGTTGCCGCGATCCGCAGCAGCTCCGAACGATAGGGCACCCAGAACTCGGTCAACCAGTCACCGACCTCCTGCCCGCGCTCCCCGCGCCGCTCGAGCGCGCGGAGGACGGCGCGCTCGAGCCGTTCGGGCGTTACTGGTTTGAGCACATAGTCTACCGCATCAAGATCGAAGGCCTCGACCGCGAAGTTTTCGTGGGCAGTCACGAACACGACTGCCGGACGCGGCTTGCGACCGGTCAGGGCACGGGCAACGGCCAAACCATCGAGCTCCGGCATGGTCATGTCGAGCAGCACCAGATCTGGGGCCAGTGCATCGATCATCCGCAGCGCGGCGGCGCCATCCTGGGCGCTGCCGGCAACCTCGATCGCCGCGATATCGCGGCAGATCACCTGCATGCGTTCAATGGCGAGGGGCTCGTCATCGACAATCAGGGTGCGCAGCGGAGTGGGTGCAGAAGGAGTGTCAGTCATGGCGTTCCAGAGGCATGCGGATCAGGGTGCGCCAGCCACCGCCCGCAGCGGGGCCGGAATCGAGTTGCGCCGCCTCGCCATAGCGGGCGGCCAGCCGGTCGCGGACATTGGCCAACCCGATGCCGAAGCCGTGACTGGCCCCAACCGGGGCGCCCGGGCCATCATCCGCAACCTCGATCACCAGCCAGCCATATTCCTCGCGGGCGGCAATGTTAACGGTGACCGGGCGGGTCCTGGCGGCCACGGCGTACTTCACCGAGTTCTCTACCAACGGTTGCAGGATCATGCCCGGCATTCGCGCGTCAGCGAGCTGGGCTGGAATCTCATAGCGGGTCCGCAACCGGTCAGGGAACCGCACAGCTTCAATCTCCAGGTAGAGCCGCTGCAGCGCAATTTCCTGTTCGAGTGCCACATCGCCGGTCGGATCGCCCGCCAGGCTGCGGCGATAAAAGGTCGAAAGTGTCTGGATCATCTGTTCGGCGGCTTGGGTCTTGCCGGTAATGACCAATGCCGAGAGCGAGTTGAGCGTGTTGAACAGGAAGTGCGGATTAACCTGGTAGCGCAGCGAGCGCAGTTCCGACGCCTTGGCTGCCCGCCGGTATTCCCCTTCACGTCGCTCTGCGGCCCGCGCCTGTTCCGCATTGGCCAGCGAGAAGTACAGCGCAGCCCATGCAAGCAACAGGAAATAGCGTCCCAGCGCAACGTCAGTGAGCTGGCGCCAGCGGTTAGCCGCGCGGGTTTCCGCATCGATTGTGATCGCGGCGGCCGCAGGGTCATCTTCAACCGCCGGGGTCGGGGCGGGATCGGCTGCAGCTTCGGTTCCCCGGTCGAGCGGATCGACCAACAGGTTGCCGCCTTCATCCGTCCGGATTCGCAAGCCTTCGCGCTCACCGATGGTCGCCACCACACGCTCTTCGATATCGGCAAAGACCCACTGGTTGATCCCCGCCAGCACGCCCGAGGCCGGCAGGGCAATCAGCAGGACGGCGAAGATCTTGATCGCTACCGGCCGCGGATCGAGCAACCGCAGCAAGGGCCAAAGCGCCAGGGTAACCGCCATCGATGCCGCAGTGACCAGGACCCGGCGCAATGCCAGATCGTCAAGCATCTCAAGCCCGACCAGCCAGCCGCGCAAGGTGACCAGCGCAAAATACGCCAGCCAGACCCCGACGATCGAGGCCAGCACAATGCCGAACGGCACGCGCGGCGCAGTGTTGCGGGTTCCCTCCATTCCGGTCTGGTTAGCCCGGAGCAGGTCTGTCTGACCAGATGCTTGGTCGAAAGCGAACGGGCGTTGGTCGAACCGGGCTCAGCCGGTCGGCAGCAAGCCTTCCCTGGCAATCCTGTCCTTCCAGACCAATGGCGCCAGCTGGTGGACGTTGTTGCCCTCGCTGTCCACGGCGACAGTTACCGGCATATCCTCGACCGTAAATTCGTAGATCGCTTCCATCCCGAGGTCCTCGAAGGCTACGACGCGGGATTCACGGATCGCCCGGCTGACCAGATAGGCCGCCCCGCCCACCGCCATGAGATAGGCGGTCTTGCTTTTGGCGATCACTTCGGTCGCACCCTGGCCGCGCTCGGCCTTGCCGATCATCACCAGCAGGCCCAGCTCGCACATCATCTCGGTGAACTTGTCCATGCGGGTCGCAGTGGTCGGGCCAGCTGGGCCAACCACTTCGCCAACCACCGGATCGACCGGGCCGACATAGTAGATCGCGCGGCCCCGGAAATCGACTGGCAGCGCCTCACCCTTGGCTAGCATGTCCTGGATGCGCTTATGCGCCGCGTCGCGACCGGTCAGCATCTTGCCGTTGAGCAGCAGGCGATCACCCTGCTTCCAGCTGCGCACCTCTTCCGGGGTCAGCGTATCAAGATTGACCCGCTTAGCGGCCTTGTCCGGCGTCCAGTGAACTTCGGGCCATTCCTTGAGGTTCGGCCTTTCGAGGAAGCTTGGGCCCGAACCATCCAGTGTGAAATGGGCATGGCGGGTCGCCGCGCAATTGGGAATCATCGCCACCGGCTTACCGGCTGCATGGCACGGCGCGTCATAGATCTTGACGTCGAGGATGGTCGAAAGCCCGCCCAGCCCCTGCGCGCCGATCCCCAGGGCATTGACCTTGTCGAAGATCTCAATCCGCATCGCCTCGATATCGTTCTGGGCCCCACGCGCCTTCAGCTGGGCCATGTCGATTGGCTCCATCAGCGATTGCTTGGCGAGTAGCATACAGTGTTCGGCCGTGCCGCCGATGCCGATGCCCAGCATCCCTGGCGGGCACCATCCGGCGCCCATCTGCGGCAACATCTCAATCACCCAATCAACGATGGAATCGCTGGGGTTCATCATTTTGAAC
>JBIIDJ010000166.1:0-3084 GCA_044238415.1 Novosphingobium sp. | reverse complement strand
GCGGCAAGTTGCGGTGCCTCGACCGCACAGGGCAAGCACCACGAGGCGAACACGTTGAGCAGACGCGGCTTGCCATCAGCCAGGTCGGCACGAGCCAGGCCGGGGCGTTCAGCCACTGCGGCGCGCAGCGTGAAATCGGGCAAGGGTTTGCCAATCATCGCGCTTTCCACCTCACGATTGGCGGGGCGGAACAGACCGAACATGACCAGTGCGACAAAGCCGGCGAACAGCGCGAGCGGCAGCCACAGCGCCCAGCGCGAAGGCTTGTCCGAAGCGGTCATCGGCCCTGCCTCGTACGGCGATAGGCAATCTTGCCGCGCGCAGAGATCCGCCGCAGGTCACTGGCCGCCCTACCCAACAGGGCCAGCAGCCCCCCCAGTGCGATCAGGATGCCGCCGTACCAGATCATTGGCACAAACGGCTTCCACCACAGCCGGAGCTGCCAGCGTCCGCCCTGCGATTCCTCCCCCAGCACGGCATAGAGCTGTCCGTTCCAGCGCGTTTCAAGCGCGGCCTCGTTGGTTTCGTTCGGTGGGGCCCAGAATGAGCGCGCAGCCGGATGCATCTCGACCGAACGTCCGCCCATGTAACTTGCAGCAAGATCCGCGCGCAGCGCAGTCCAGTTGGGACCTGCGACCGGCTCGATCCGTTCCAGCCTAACCTGCCAGGGGCCAACCTCGGTCGATTCCCCTTCGCGCAGGGCGACCAGCCGCTCCTGAGTAAAGGCCGCGTCGCTCGACATACCGAGCAGGGCCACGGCGATGCCAAAGTGCGCCACGACCATGCCCCACAGCGGCAGCTTGACCTGATGGAGCTTGCGTCCGCGGAGTGGCAACAGGCTGGCGACGGCCAGGCCAGCGGCAAGCGCCAGACCCAGCGCGGGAAGCAACCCCACCGCCTGGCTCGCCGCCCACAGACCAGTTCCGATCACCAGCAGCGCTGGCAGCGCTATTTCCCAGCGCAGCCGGGCCAGATTGTCACGCCGCCAGCGCAGCAGCGGGCCAACCAGCAGGATCAGCAGCATCGGCACAGCGAAGATCGCGCTGACCGGATTAAAATAGGGCGGCCCGACCGAAACCTTGGATCCCAAGGCCTCGGCCAAAAGCGGATAGAGCGTACCGACCAGCACAATGCCAAGGATAGCGCTGAGCATGACGTTGTTGAACACCAGTGCGCCTTCGCGGCTGGTCACGGCAAAGCGTTCCCCCTCGGTCACGCTCGAGGCGCGCAGCCCGAACAGCACCAGCGCGCCCCCGATATTGAGCGCCAGAAGGCCCAGGATGAAGCTGCCACGCTCCGGATCAACGGCGAAGGCATGGACCGAAGTCAGAACGCCCGAGCGGACCAGGAAGGTCCCGACCATCGACATTGAGAAGGCCACCACGCCCAGCATCACTGTCCAGGCGCGCAAGGCATTGCGTGCGGCGAGCACCGAGACTGAGTGGAGCAGCGCCGTTGCCGCCAACCACGGCATGAGGCTGGCGTTCTCGACCGGATCCCAGAACCACCAACCGCCCCAGCCTAGCTCGTAATAGGCCCAATAGGACCCAGCAACGATGCCCAAGGTGAGGAACACCCAAGCACCCAATACCCAGGGCCGCATTGCCCGGGCAAAAGCCGGGGAAACCTCGCGCGTGACCAGAGCGCCGACGGCAAAACTGAAGGCTACTGAAAGGCCGACATAGCCGATGTAGAGCGGCGGCGGATGAAAGGCGAGGCCTGGGTCCTGGAGCAGCGGGTTAAGCCCCGCCCCTTCCAGCGCCGGCGAGGGAAGACGCGTGAACGGATTGGAGGACAGCAGCAGAAAGGCATAAAAACCGAGGCTGACAAAGGCCTGGGCCGCCAGGGTGGCCAACATGGTCGGTTCGGGCAGCCGCCGTTCGATCGCGGCCACCAAAGTGCCCGACAGACCCATCACCATGACCCACAGCAGCATTGAGCCTTCGTGGTTCCCCCAGGTGCCGGTAAACTTGTAGAGCATCGGCTTGGCCGAATGCGAATTCGCCGCGACCAGCTCGACCGAAAGGTCGGTCTGCATGAACAGCACGACCAGCGCAGCGAATGACAGGACCGCGAGCAGACCTTGCACGATCGCTGCCGGGCGGACGATACCGGCCAGGGCAGCGCCTCGACCGGTCAGGGACAGCACGCCAGCCACCAGTTGCAGTGCTGCCAGCGCAGCCGCCAGCCACAGCGCGGCCAGTCCGAGTTCGGCGATCACGATGCCCCCTCGATCGCCTTGCGCGCTTCCTCGTTGGTCATGTTCTTCATCTCGCGCGGCACGTAGTTTTCGTCATGCTTCGCGAGCACGTTGTGAGCCACGAAGCTGCCATCAGCCTGCCGCTTGCCTTCGGCCACCGCACCCGAACCTTCGACGAAGAGATCGGGGACGATGCCGCGGAAAGTGACCGGGATACGGGCCGTGTCGTCATGGATAACGAAGTGGATCGTTACCCCGTCGGCGGCAGTCTTGATCGAGCCTTTCTCAACCATCCCGCCCAGCCGCACGGCCTGACCCGCCTCGGGCGGGTTGGCGGCATATTCGGCCGGCAAATAGAAGAACGAAGCCTGGTTACGCAGGGCCCAGGCGGCGAGGACACCCGCACCGATCAGCGCGACCAGCGCGATCAGGGCCAGCGTCAGGCGTTGATGCTTGGCCTTCATCGGTCGCGGCTCCGCTCGCGCCGCGCCTCGGCCCGGCGCATCGCCAGCCAGGACTGCGCCACCAGCAGCAAGGTACCGGCGATGCCCAACCCATAGGAGGCCAGGATAAATGGCCAATGATCGAGACCTTCACGCATTGTCGTGCTCCGTTCAGTCCCGCTTCCCGAAATCGTCGAAGTCTTGTTCCATCGCCCGGCGACGAAGCCGCGCTTCGGCCTGGGCATTGGCCAGGATTGCCCGCATCCGCGCCAGCACTACGCCGCCAAACAGCAGCGAGAAGCCGGTTACTGCGGCCAGCAGGCCATAAAGAAACACCGGAGCCATAGCCGACTCGCCCACCGAAATGCTCGGCGGCTGATGCAGCGAATTCCACCACAGCACCGAATAATGAATGATCGGAATGTTGATCGCGCCGACCAG
>JBIIDJ010000016.1:0-34666 GCA_044238415.1 Novosphingobium sp. | reverse complement strand
ACTCCCTGGCACCGGCGAAGCCATCGCCACGCATCTCGATCATCGCATCGCCATGAGCATGGCCGTGGCGGGGCTGGCCAGCCGCGCCGGGGTGGAAGTAGACGATACCCGCCCCATCGCGACCAGCTTTCCGGCGTTCGAGGCATTGATGAAAGAAGTGGCCCGATGATTTCCAACCGCGATACCGCATATCACTACAAGTGGGGCAAAGGTTGCGATGGGTGGGTCTTCGTCAACCAGCCCGAATTGCTGGTGATTGAAGAACGCATGCCACCGGGCACGGCTGAGCATCGTCATCATCATGTGAAAGCGCGCCAGTTCTTCCAGGTCACACAAGGAATGCTGACTATCGAAGTGGAAGGGCAAACCCACGAATTGCAACCCGGAGACGGGCTCGAGATTGGCCCCGGGCAATGGCATCAGGTGCTGAATCGAAGCGACGCCGATGTCTGGTTCGTCAATGTGTCGAGCCCGAGCGCCCACGGCGATCGCGTAAACGAGCGCGAAAAATGATCATCGCTGTCGATGGACCTACCGCCTCGGGCAAGGGCACGATTGCCAAGGCGCTGGCAGCGCATTTCAGCCTGCCGCACCTTGATACCGGGCTGCTCTATCGCGCGGTGGGCCGGCAATGCGCGCTGAATGGCGGCAATCCGGACGATTCGGCCGATGCCTTGGTTGCCTGCGGCTTTCCCGTTGTCCTGCTCGACGATCCCGAACTGCGCAGCGAGGCCAGCGGCGGGCTGGCCAGCCGCGTGTCCGTCCACCCGGCAGTGCGCCAGGCGCTGTTCGAGCGCCAGCGCGCCTTTGCCCTGCAACCGGGCGGCGCGGTGCTCGACGGGCGCGATATCGGCACGGTGATCGCACCCGAGGCCGAGGTTAAGCTGTTCGTCGTCGCTTCGGTCCCTGCCCGCGCCGAGCGGCGCTTCAGGGAAATGCAGGCCCAGGGCCGCGCGGTCGCCCTGGCGGACATCGCCGCCGACCTCGCCGCGCGCGACGAGCGCGACCGGACCCGCGCCGAAGCCCCGCTGGTGGCGGCACCCGATGCCGTGCTGCTCGATACCAGCGATCTCGGCCGGGAAGCAGCAATCGCTGCGGCGATCGCCCTTGCCGAGCAGCGCTGCGGCTGATCATTCCATCGCTAGCGGGTTGCCCGTGTCGCCCTGGCGGTATAGCCCATGGCCATGCGCCACTTTGCCCTGATCGCCATCGCCCTTGCTGCTGTATCGACAGCCGCGACCGTTTCATCAGCGACCAAGACCCCGCGCGAACCTGTCCTGTCGACCAGCGCCAAGCGCGGTCTGGCCATTGCCCAGGCCCGCTGCGCGACCTGCCATGCGATTAAGCCGTACGATTCCTCGCCCAATCCCGAAGCGCCTTCGTTCGATGATATTGCCAACCGCGAAGGGCTGACTTCAGCGACGCTGCGCGGTTACCTGCGCGATGCGCACAACTATCCCGATGCGATGAACTTCCGGATTGATCGCAGTCAGGTGCGCGACCTGTCTGCCTACATCGTCACGCTCAAGGCTCCCGGCCACAAGCAGGCGATCTGATTGCACCGCAAACCGGCGAAAAACCTTGCTTTCGTAAAGGGCCGCGCCTAAGCGCCGCCAGTCCCGCCGGGCCCCGGCCCTCAGGGATGTTGCAGGCGGCATGCGGCCCCTGTGACGGATCGGCCCTTTTGGCCCGCTGAAAACTCTCCCTGCCCGGGAGGGCGGCAATGGTGCCGCGGCGGAGAAAAGACCAGCGGATACAACCGCTTGGCCGGAAACATCAGTGTAGGAACACTCCATATGGCATCTACTGCCAACCCCACGCGCGACGATTTTGCCGCGCTGCTTGACGAATCGCTCGGCGGCGCCGCCGACGGTGGCTTTGAAGGTCGCGTCGTCAAGGGCACCATCACCGCAATCGAAGGCGACAAGGCCGTCATCGACGTTGGCCTGAAGAGCGAAGGCCGCGTGCCGCTGCGCGAATTCGCCATGCCCGGCCAGCCCCACGGCCTCAAGGTCGGTGACGAAGTCGAAGTCTTCGTTGACCGCGTTGAGAACGCCGATGGCGAAGCCATGCTCAGCCGCGACCGCGCCCGCCGCGAAGCCGCCTGGGACAAGCTCGAAGAAGAATTCGGTGAAGGCAAGCGCGTTGAAGGCGTGATCTTCGGCCGCGTGAAGGGCGGTTTCACGGTCGACCTCAATGGCGCCGTTGCCTTCCTCCCCGGCAGCCAGGTCGACATCCGCCCGGTCCGCGACGTGCAGCCGCTGATGGATGTGCCGCAGCCGTTCCAGATCCTGAAGATGGATCGCCGCCGCGGCAACATCGTGGTCTCGCGCCGCGCCGTGCTGGAAGAAACTCGCGCCGAACAGCGCTCGGGCCTGATCCTCAACCTGTCGGAAGGCCAGATCATCGATGGTGTCGTCAAGAACATCACCGATTACGGCGCCTTCGTTGACCTGGGCGGCATCGATGGCCTGCTCCACGTCACCGACATGAGCTACAAGCGGGTCAACCACCCCAACGAAGTCATCAATATCGGTGACACCGTGAAGGTGCAGATCATCCGCATCAACCAGGACACCCAGCGCATCAGCCTGGGCATGAAGCAGCTGGAAAGCGATCCATGGGAAGGCGTCATCGCCAAGTACCCGGTTGGCGCCAAGCTGCGCGGCACCGTCACCAACATCACCGAATATGGCGCCTTCGTGGAGCTGGAAGCCGGCATCGAAGGCCTGGTCCACGTTTCGGAAATGTCCTGGACCAAGAAGAACGTCCATCCCGGCAAGATCGTTTCGACCTCGCAGGAAGTCGACGTCATGGTGCTGGAAGTTGACAGCGACAAGCGCCGCATCTCGCTTGGCCTCAAGCAGGCCCAGCAGAACCCCTGGGAAGCCTTCGCCGAAAAGCACCCGGTCGGTTCGACCGTGGAAGGCGAAGTCAAGAACGCCACCGAATTCGGCCTGTTCATCGGCCTCGATGGCGACGTCGACGGCATGGTCCACATGTCGGACATCGCCTGGGGCATCTCGGGTGAAGACGCGCTGGCCCTGCACCGCAAGGGTGAGCAGGTTTCGGCCATCGTGCTTGACGTCGATGTCGAAAAGGAGCGCATTTCGCTCGGCATGAAGCAGCTCGAAAAGGGCGCTCCGGCGGCCGGCGTTGCTGCCGCGTCCTCGGGCCTGAAGAAGAACGACGTTGTCACCGTCACCGTCCTCGAAGTCCGCGATGGCGGCCTCGAAGTTCAGGCTGGCGACGATGGTGCGACCGGCTTCATCAAGCGCAGCGACCTCGGCCGTGACCGCGACGAGCAGCGTCCGGACCGCTTCCAGGTTGGCCAGAAGCTCGATGCGATGGTCACCGGCTTCGATCGTTCGAAGAAGCCGAACTTCTCGGTCAAGGCGCGTCAGCTCGCCGAAGAGAAGGAAGCCGTGGAACAGTACGGTTCGTCCGATGCCGGCGCTTCGCTGGGCGACATCCTGGGCGCCGCACTGAAGGCCAAGAAGGACTAAGCCTCCTTCCCAGCCATCAGGCTAACCAACAAATGCCCGTCCGGAGCGATCCGGGCGGGCTTTTGCTTTGGCACAATGCGGCGTAGTATCGTCCCATGCTTGAGATCCACCAATTCCCCTGCCTGTCGGACAACTACGGTTTTCTGATCCACGACCCTGCCAGCGGCGAAACCGCCTGCATCGATACGCCCGATGCCGAAGCCTACTTGCGGGAGGCCGGGCACAAGGGCTGGCAGATCACCCAAATCTGGAATACGCACTGGCACCCGGATCATGCCGGCGGCAATCAGGCCATCAAGGCCGCTACCGGCTGCACGGTCGTGGCACCGGCCGAAGTCGAGCGGATAGCCATGCCGGACCGGGTGGTGGGGCACGGCGATAAGGTCAGACTGGGTGACTACGTCGCCCAGGTCATAGACGTTTCCGGGCATACCAACGGCCATATCGCCTATCACCTGCCAGCAGCGGGCGTGGCCTTCGTTGGCGATGCCGTCTTTGCGCTGGGCTGCGGACGGATGTTCGAAGGGCAAGCCGAACAGTTCTGGGCCAGCCTGCAGCGGATCAAGGCCCTGCCGCCCGAAACGCTGCTTTACTGCGCCCACGAGTATACCGAGAGCAACGCCCGCTTTGCCCTCCATGTCGATCCGGAGAATGCCGCGCTGCAGGACTATGTCGCCCTGATCACCAAGGTCCGGGCAGAAGGCCAGCCGACCGTGCCCACCCCGCTGGCGCGCGAACTAACCACCAATCCTTTCCTGCGCGCGGATGACATTGCCATGCAGGCCCGCTGGGGCGGAGGCGGCCCTGCCGCAACCTTTGCCGCCCTGCGCGCGGCGAAGGACAATTTCTGACGCCATGAAGGCGCTGCAGGTCCAAACCCTCTCGCCCGACCTGTCCGGCTGCGCGCTGGTCGATCTCCCGATCCCTCAACGTAGACCGGGCGAAGTGCTGGTGCGGGTGCGGGCCGCCTCGCTCAATTTTCCCGACCTGCTGATGACCCGGGGCGAATACCAGTTCAAGCCAGAGATACCCTTCGTCGCCGGACTGGAATTCGCCGGCGAAGTGGTAGAGGCCGATGCGGATAGCGGCTTTGCACCGGGTGATCCGGTCTATGGTGGCAACAAGACTGGCGGCTTTGCCGAATATGCCGCGGTTCCGGCCCGTGCCGTGACGCATATGCCGCTCGGCATCGGTTTTCCCGCCGCTGCCGCGCTGGGGGCCGCCTATGGTACCGCCTATACTGCCCTGGTCGAAATCGGCGGACTGAAGGCCGGACAATGGGTGCTGGTGCATGGTGCCAGCGGCGGAGTCGGCCTTGCCGCCGTTGAACTGGCCAAGCGGCTTGGCGCCCACGTGATCGCTACGACCGGATCGCCCGACAAGGTCGTACGGCTAACAGCGGCGAGCGACGCCGATGCCGTGATAGTGGCGGAAGGACGCTTCCGCGAGACCGTGTCCGAACTGACCGGCGGCGCGCTATGCGACCTGGTCTACGATCCAGTCGGCGGGGACGTGTTCGATGAAAGCACCCGCTGCGTGGCCTTTGGCGGCAAGCTGCTCGTCATCGGCTTTGCGGGCGGACGGATCGCCGAAATCTCGACCAACATTCCCTTGATCAAGGGCTTCTCGGTCGTCGGTGTTCGCGCCGGCGAATATGCCCGTCGCTTCCCCGATCGCGGCAAGGCCATTCGTGAGGCAGTGGCAACGCTGGCCGCCGACGGCAGGCTCAGTCCGCACATTGACCGCACGCTGCCGCTCGAACGCTGGCGTGAAGCCTATGCGGCGATGGCCGCCCGGCAGATCGTCGGCAAGGTTGTGCTGGAGCCCTGACCCGGTCCGGGTGCCCAAACGGAAAAGGGCGGCACGTTGGCCGCCCTTCCCCTCTCCAACTCGTAGTGCCGGTCAGAGCCCGGCAATCGCCTCATCCACCAGGCCCTTGTCAGCCTTGGCGTTATGATTGGCGGCAATCAGTTCACGTGCGGCACCAGTCGCAGCCGCAGCGGCCCGGGCCTTGAGCGCTTCAACCGCAGCACGCTCGGCGGCGCCGATCTTGTCCTGCGCCATCTTTTCGCGCCGGGCGACAAGGGCAACCGTGTCGGCTTCAGCCTTGGCAACAATCGCCTTGGCCTCTTCCTTGGCGTGATCGAGCAGCGCCTTGGCGTCCTTGGCGCTGGCGGCCTGCTGCGCCTTGGCGTCGGCCAGGACCTTCTCGGCCTCAGCCCGGATCGCGGCAGCTTCATCCAGCGACTTGCGCGTATCGGCAATCTGCTGGTCCAGTGCACTCAGCACCTGCTTGTGCGCTTTGGCACCGAAGATCGCGATCAGGAAGAACAGCGTCACCCCGACGTAGACCCAGCCTTCGCCGGTCAGGCCCAGCAGGGTCGGTTCGTGGTGTTCACCGTGCGCGGCGGCTTCGGCGAGGAGCTGGAACATCATGATCTGGTTCTCCTCAGCGGGCGAGTTGCGCGTCAACCTGGGCGCGGGCGGCGTCAAGCTTGGGCTCGACGCCGGTCAGCCGGGTGACAATGGCCTGAGCACCTTCGGCTGAAACGTCGCGGAGCGCCGCTTCAGCCTTGGTCACGGCCTTGGCAATGCGGGTTTCGGCAGCGGCCAGTTCAGCTTCGGTCTTGGCACCGGCCTCCGCGAGGCGGGCCTCGCTGGCCTTGGCCGCACTGGCCTTGGCCTCAGCGATAGCGGCCCGGGCAGCATCGCGCGTCGTGGCCAGCTCGGCCTGGTATGCGCTGCTAACCGTATCGGCCGTTTCCTTGGCGGCACGGGCCGTGCTCAGATCACCCGCGATCTTGTCTTCACGCTGCGCCATCACCGCACCCAGCCTGGGCAGGGTCAGACGGACCACGCCGAAGTAAAGGACGATGAACAGCACCGCCAGCCAGAACAACTGGGGCGTGAAGACATTGGCAAAGTCGAACTGGGGCATCGTGTCCCTGCCTCAAGAGCCGTAAGGATGGCGGTCGGCCGGATTGCCCGGCCGACCCAGCGGAATTAGCCGAAGGCCAGCGCGAGCGCGACGACCGCCGCGATCAGACCCAGAGCTTCCGTCACGGCGAAACCGAAGATCAGGCGGCCGCCCATCTTGGCGTCCGCTTCCGGATTGCGCAGCGCGCTGTTGAGGTAGTTGCCGAAGATCGCGCCCACGCCGATGGCGGCGAGACCCGCACCGATGGCAGCCAGACCAGCACCGATAACCTTAGCCGAAGCGACGTCCATTTCCGTTACCTTTCAGTCAGAAAACAAGTTGTACTAGAACTTTAGTGAAGATTGACCGCATCGTTCAGGTAGAGCGAGGCGAGCAGGGCGAAAACATAGGCCTGAACCACAGCGATCAGCACCTCAAGCGCGGTCAGCGCGATGGTGACGCCCAGCGGCAGGATCCCGAACACATAAGGCAGCGCGCCAAACGAGCCGAGCGAAACAACGAACGTGCCAAACACCTTCATCAGCACGTGGCCAGCGGTCATGTTGGCGAACAGTCGGATCGCCAGGGTGAACGGGCGCGACAGGAAGCTGACGAATTCGATGATGAACACGAAGGAACCAAGCGCGATCCCGGCATCCTTCGGCCAGAACAGGCTGAAGAAGTGCAGGCCGTGGCGAGCAAAGCCGACGATGCACACGGTGATGAACACCAGCATGGCCAGGCCGATCGTCACCGAGATGTGGCTGGTCGGCGTGAACGAGCCGACCCACGGCACCATGCCGAGCAGGTTGCAGGCCAGCACGAAAACGAAGATTGAGAAAATCAGCGGCGTGTACTTGCGCCCTTCCGGACCAACGTTTTCATCCAGCATTTTGCGAACGAAATCGTAGAGATACTCAGTCGCTGCCTGCCACCGGCCGGGGACCAGCTGCGGCCGTGCCGTGCCGACAAACAGGAACACGGCAACCACGCCCAGGGCAATCGTCATCCACAGCGAGCTATTGGTGAACGACACGTCGTAACCAGCCAACTCCAGCGGTTGGATGGTCTTGACTTGGAACTGCTCCATCGGGCCGGCCATGAAAATTCCCTCAATTTTCCCGATCTTTGGCGGAATCGTTGCCAGGATCACTGTCGAACTGCGCCGAAGTCTGCATCGCGCGGCGGACCCCGGCGGAAAAGCCGAGGATCAGCATCACGATCATCCCCCAGGGACCCGTATTCCATCCGGACCAGTTATCGATCGACCAACCGATGAAGGTGGCGACCAGCACGGTCCCGACGAATTCGATCCCCACTGCCCAGCCCCGCGATTCTGCGCGACCTTCGGCACTCGAAACACCACGGCGATGGCGAGCCTCTGCTTCGGCGATACGGCGATCGAGGTCTCCCCCGTCGCTGGGTTCGCGCGAATCGGACAAAGGCCAGCCCTGCTTTTGCGGTGCCCGAAAGGACAACTCCGGCGTGAAAAATGCTTGCATTCCAGCGCCCCGCAAGCGCGGGAAACCGGACGCGCGGCCCCTTTAGGTAGCCGCGCGGAGCAAGTCAACCGGGCCTGCTGCGTTGCGGCACGGCAGGCCCCGGAAGATTAGACAGGTTTAGGGACAGCGCGGGTCGCGCTCGGGTTCGTCCTCCCCGCGGGTCAGCCACGAGCGGCCATCGGGGGCCTGGTACTTTTCGCCCGGAACAGTGCGCGAAATCGCCTGACAGCCGGCGGTGAAGGCATATTCCTCAATCGTCACGCCGTTGGCCTCGGCACGTTCAGCGTAAACTGCCTTGCGCTTGATATTGATGTCATCGGCGAGGCGCCGCAAATCGGCGCTCGGGGCCACCGGGAAGCCAAGGTAGCCGTCGACCTTCTCACCGACCTGGCCTTTGGCGCGGGCGGCGGCATAGGCCGGATCGCGCTGCTGCGCGGAAGCCGGGACAACCAGCGTAAGCACCGCCAGCGTCGCCCAGCCTGCCTTGGCAAACATGCTGCGATTGGTCCGGGTGACAATGTCAGTCATTCCAAATTCCTTGTCCGAAGGCCCGCTCAGAAGATGTCCGGATTATCCTTGATCGCGTTCCCGGCATCGGCCGCGAGGCGATAGACAACCTCCTGCTTGATGTTGATGTTGAGTTCGATGACGATCGGCTTGTCCGGTGCGTTCACCGAAATGCAGCCGCTCAGCATCGTGGCAACACCTGCCAGCATCGAGCCTTTCATCATGGCCATGGGCCGCAGGGTCCATCGCCGCAACCCCCGTTTCCCCGGCACGATCCCCTCCATGGTTTGGTCCATGGCGGGGCTTGTCGCAGCCCGGGCGCGGTTGGTCAATTGCCGGGGCTTCATGGACTATTCCTGCTTGCTGGAGGCTGAATGTCGGGCGGTAGCGGTTTGCGCAGCGCGGGTTGGTCCACCGGCCGGCCCTGGGCATCGATCAGGCCAAGATCGCGCGGATCACGGACATAGCTGGGATCGTAAAGCGACCGGAACGAGCCAAGCAGGCCCTGGAACGGTGCCCGGATATTGATGTTGAAACGAATTGGCAGCCGCCCAATCTGGCGAGTGATGAAATTGCGTTTGGCACCCTCACCCTGGGTTACGCCATCGATCCTCAGCTGCGAGAAGATCTCGCCATCCAGATCACCCCCGAGGCCGATCTCCATCCGCCGGAAATCGAGCGAGCGCAGCGACTGGAAGGCGAAGTTGGCCATTGCCCCCATGTCCTCGTAAGTCAGCTCACCGATGTAGGAGACATTGCCGCCCGGGGCGCGGGAGACCAGCCGCCCGCCTTCGATCCGGCCCCCATTCTCGTCGAACACCAGCGGCAATTCGCCGTCGAAGATACCAATCGCGGAAATGTTGGACAGCTCCAGCTGCTGGACGAATTGGGCCGCATCGGCGCCATTGACTTTAAGCGTAAAACTTCGCCGGTCTGCCGCGCCCAGCTTCATCCGGGTAGGCAGCAGTTCAAGCTCGCCATCGACGAACGGCCACTGCGCGCCATTGACCACCAGCAGACCATCGGGCTCCAGCTGGAAGCTGAGCTCGCCTTCGTAAACCTCGATCCCGGGATTGATCGAGGCAATCTTGAGCCGCTGGTCCGGTGCCGTGACCAGGCCGATCAGGTCCGTGAATGCAACCGCGCCGCTTACGCCCTCGACCGGACCAAAGGCGGCGGCAAAATCGAACTTGTCCGTCACAAAGCGGCCGGTGGACGTGACCGTATCGCCGTTCCAGTCAATCCGGCCGCTGCCAATGACTGTCCCTTCGGCATTGGCGATCACGCCGAGCGCAAGATTGGTGAGGTCGGTCGGTTGGAGCTGGTCATCGAACAGCAGCCCTGCGACGGAGAGGTCTGCCGAGCCGCGCCCGCTGGACAGGTCGTGCGCTATGGTCGCTTCGGTGATCACCCGGTCGGAGCTCGGCTGCCGCAGCACCGCCACTGCGGCGATCCGGTTATCGGCCAGGGTGAGGCTGGCATCGCGGGCGATCAGCGGCTCGAACCGGTCATCGACCAGCCGATCCTCAAGCTGGAAGGCGCCCTCGCCCAGCGTCAGCTTGCCCCCGGCATAGCCCCAGGTCCCAGCCGCCCGGACGATGTCGAGCGGGACCGCAGCCAGCCGCGCCTCACCGCCCGCAAAAGTGCCGGTGACATCCTGCCCGAGGCGGGCTGACAGGGTTTCAACTTGAAACCGCGTCGGCTCCGCCGGGTCACCCAGCGTGACATCAAGCTTGTTGGCAGCAAGAGACCCCGGCCAGGCCAGCCCCACTGCCCCGCTGGCCAGCCGGATCGGCGTGGCACCCAGCTTACCCGACAGCGCCAGAGCCGGCACGCCCGCAGCAACTATGGTTGCCCGCCCGTTGCTGGTCAGGATGGCGCCGCCACGGCCGGGGCAGAGGGTTAGGCTGCGCGCATCGAGCGTCAGCTCGGCCAGGGTCAGGCTGCGAAACCGAACCGGGGTGCAGCTGCGCCAGGCCGCCAGCGTCCCGCTTGCCGACCAGGTGCCCTCGATCGGCAGTTCCAGCCCGGTCACCCGGCCGCCCGGCAATGCGCCGCTGAGCAGTGCTCGCCCGGAAAAACCGATCGCACCCGATGATCGGTGCACCACGACCAATTGCGGGAGGGACAGGCTGGCATCGCCCGCGCGATATTCCGTCATGGTCAGCCGCGCCTCGATCTCCCCGCCGGGGCGCCGCTCAACCTGGCCGGACAGTCGCGGCAGTCCCGCCCCGCCCGTGCGGAAATTACCGGACAGCCGGAGTCCGCCCTTGCCGCCAAGCGCGAGCTGCCCGCGCGACAGCACGGCGAGGCTTTGGCCCGACGCGCCCACCCATTCGGCCTCGGGCAGGATCACGCTGGTCAGCGCGCCACTGCGACGCAGCGTATAACTGGCCGTCAGGCGGCTGCCCGCCCCTTCCCGCTTCAGACCGGCGCGCAGTTGGGCCAGGAGGGGCGCGGCGAGCGTGCCTTCCGCACCGCGCTCAAGCCGGGCAAGGCTGCGATCGAGCTCCGGCCCTGGCTGCAACCCCAGGCCGGACAGCGTGCCTTCGCTTTCCATGCGCGCAAAGCTGTCGCGGCTGCGCACCACCCCCTCGATCGCCAGATTGCGGGCAGCGAGCTGGCCTGACAGGGGCTGCGCCTGTAGCCGGTAGCGGGCCGTTGCATCGTTGCCGCGCAAGGTCAGCTCAAGTTCGCCACCCAGCCCGCCACTGCGCTGGCCAGCCCATCCGAGCGGCCCGCCGCTAAGTTTGCCGGTGCCGCGCAGGCTGCCAAAGTCAGCGGCTGCGGAAAAGTCCGCCGCCAGGGCAAAATCGCGAACCGCCAGGTCCGGGCAAGTCAGTGCGGCAAATCGCAACGGCCCCTTGAAGGCCGGTTGGCCGTCACTGGTCGCAACCTGTCCGTAGGCGCTGACCCGGCGCAACTGGCACTGCCCGGCCCGCAGCTCGGGGCCAATGGCTGCCAGCGTACCGGCAAAGCCCGACCTCAGGTTGCCCCTGCCATCGGCCTTGATCCCCACCGGGCCGTAGTCGCTATCGATCCGGACCCGGCCATCGATCAGGCGCAAGTTCAGGTCCGGCAGACCCGGCGGCCCGGCGCGGGGTGCAAACAGGGCCGTGTCGAGGCTGCCGAATGACAGCTTGCCATCGGTGAGGGCTCCGTACAGCCGCGGCCGAACCAGCGTGACCGCACCAATCGTCGGCAGCCCGAAGGCGGGCGTGATCTGCACCTCGATCCGCTCGGCGGTAAAGTCGGGCCGGCGCGGATCGCCAACCACGACACTGGTAAGTACCTGCCGCAGCGGCCCGACCTGTTCCAGCTGATAGGTGGCCGGCAAGTCATAGCTTTCGAGCTGCCTGGCGATGATCCGGTCCGCCAGATTCTCGCGCTGCCACCACAGCAGCCCCAGAAGAACCAGAAGGATGAGAGCCAGTCCGGCCACAGGCCGACGGAACCGGCGCGATTTTTTGGCCGAGGCAGCTTCAACCGCCTTTTCCGTAGGTTCTGCCTCTGCTTCGGACATGGTTCTTGCTTGCGCCCTCGCGCCGCGAAAGGCAATGCAGCATCGGCAAAGGGAGACCGCGTGGCCGACGAAGCGCCAACCTCAGCAACAGCGGCCAGCCAGCACGACGGCCACGGCCACCGTGCCCGGTTGCGCGCCCGCCTGCTGTCTGGCGGGGCCGAGGCGCTGGGCGATCACGAGGTGATCGAATACCTGCTGATGACCGCCATCCCCCGCAAGGATGTGAAGCCGCTGGCCAAGAGCCTGCTCACGCGGTTCGGCGGGCTGGCCGGGGTGTTCAATGCCGATCCGGCAGCACTGGCCAATCATCCGGGCATGGGGGAAACCAGCGCGGCCGCCCTGAAGATCGTCGCCCTGGGGGCACGCCGGCTGGCGCGGGCCGAACTGTCCGAACAACCCATCCTGGCCAGCTGGCAGGCGCTGATCGATTACCTGACCATCGACATGGCCCACCTCAAGCACGAACGGGTTCGGGTGCTCTATCTCGACACCCGTAACCGCCTGATTCTTGATCATCTGGAGACCGAGGGCGGGCTGGACGAGGCAGCGATCCACCCACGCACCGTGGTCAAGCGGGCGCTCGATCTGGGCGCAGCCGCGCTGATCCTGGTTCACAACCATCCTTCCGGTTCGCCCGAGCCGAGCCGGGCCGATATTCAACTGACCAACCGCATTGCCGAGGCCGGGCGGCTGCTCGGGATCGTTGTCCACGATCATGTGATTGTCGGCCGGCAGGGCCATGTCAGCCTGCGCGCCAAGGGACTGATCTAGATGTCTGAACCGTGTTCTGCTCCAGCCATGTTGCAAGGCATCAAGGTGGTCGATCTGACCACGGTGGTGTTCGGCCCCTATTGCACACAGATCCTGGCCGATCTGGGGGCGGAAGTGATCAAGGTGGAAGCGCCGGGTAGCGGCGACGCCTTGCGCTGGGCCGCCAAGGGTCCCGTCACACCGGGCATGTCCCCCGCATTTTTCGGCTTCAATCACGGCAAGCGCTCAATCGCGCTGGACCTGAAAAGCACCGATGATGCGGGCGTGATGCAGGCGCTGCTGGCCGAGGCGGACGTGTTCGTCGTCAATGTCCGGGGCAAGGCACTTGACCGGCTGGGTCTGGACTATGCGGCGGTCCGCACAATCAAGCCGGATATCGTCTATATCCACTGTGTCGGCTTCGGGCAGGACGGACCCTATGCCGATCTTCAGGCCTATGACGACGTGATCCAGGCCGCCAGCGGCGCCGCCACCCTGCTGCCGCGCGTCGATGGCAATCCCACGCCGCGCTATCTGCCATCGCTGATTGCGGACAAAGTCGCGGGGCTGCACGCGGCCTATGCCGCGCTAGCCGCCCTGTTTCACCGCCAGCGCACTGGCGCAGGCCAGCACGTGGAAGTGCCCATGCTCGAAGCCTTCTCAAGCTTCATGCTGAGCGAACACCTGGGCGGAATGACTTTTGACCCGCCAACCGGGCCGGCCGGTTACCAGCGTCAGCTCGATCCGGATCGCCAGCCCTTCCCCACTGCCGATGGCCATGTCTCGATTGTCGCCTATACTTATGACTCGTGGGACCGGATCTTCGCCTTGCTGGATGATCCGGACTTCCTCAACGATCCGCGGTTCGAGGGCGGACCAGCCCGGGTCGCCAATATGGCGGCCATGTATCACCGCATTGCCGAGCTGACCCCGCGCCTGACCACGGACGAACTGATCGCCCGCTGCCATGCCGCGCAGATCCCCGCGCAGCCCGTGCGCGATATCGGTGCCATGCTGGACGATCCGCACCTCGCCGCGACCGGATTTTTCAAACAGCGCCAGCACCCCAGCGAGGGCGCTTACCACGAAATCAGCGCACCGATTCGGTTCGGAGCCATGCCGCAGCCAGAACGCCGCCCGCCGCCACTGCTCGATCAGGACGGCGCGGCGATCCGCGCCGAACTGACCCGCCAGCAGGACTGAGCCATGTGTGTTGCCGCGCTTGCCTGGGCTGCGCACCCGCGCTGGCGACTGGTGGTCGCCGCCAATCGTGACGAGTTCCACGAACGGCCAACCGCGCCGCTCCACCGCTGGGCCGATGGCACCATGGCCGGGCGGGACCTGGAAGCAGGCGGGACCTGGCTAGGCGTGAACGCGGCCGGGCGCTTTGCCCTGGTCACCAATTTCCGCCTGCCCGGCTTTCCGCGGCCGGGCCTGGCCTCACGCGGGGGGCTGGTCATGGATTGGCTCGCCGGAGCGCCCGATCCTGCCGGCCACGCCCTCAATCCCTTTCACCTGCTGCGCATCGGCCCCGCCGGGGCCAACCATCTGACCAACCAGCCCACGCCGGTGAGCCTGCCGCTCGCGCCCGGGCTGCATGGGGTCTCAAACGGCCAGTTCGACCGCCCCTGGCCCAAGACCCAAAGACTGGCCGGCGCGGTCGGACATTGGCTGGAACATAGCGATAGCGATCCCGCCGCGCTGTTTGGCGCATTGGCCGACGAAACCCAGCTCCCCGCCGAACCCGACAGCGAAGGCCCGGAAACCCCGTTCAGCCCCGTGTTTATCCGCAATCCGGTCTACGGCACGCGGTGCTCTACCGTGGTGCTGGTCGACGCCGAAGGCGGGGGCCGGATCATTGAGCGCCGGTTCAGTCCGGATGGAGAGACAACCGGCGAGACGGAGATCGGCTTCGGCTGGCCCTAGGCGAAGTGCAGCCGTCTGTATTTGCCGCGGAAGTAGAGCAGCGGATCCCGGCGCGGTTCGAACTGGGCCCGCACCACTTCACCCACCAGGATGAAGTGATCACCACCATCATGGATCGCGTGGCGCTTGCACTCGAACGAGCCCAGCGCGCCGTCGATCAGCGGCATCCCGGTTTCGCCCGGGGTCCAGGCCGTGGCGGCGAAGCGATCCTCGCCCTTACCGGCAAACCGGTTGGATGTGGCCTGCTGGCTGACCTGGAGCAGGTTGACCGCAAAATGATCGGCTTCGCGCAGCACCGGCGCGGACCCGGCGGTGTTGGCCACGCAGACCAGCAGCAGCGGGGGATCGAGCGAGAGCGAGGTAAAGCTGTTGGCGGTGAGGCCGATCGGCGTGCCGCTGGCATCGCGCGAGGTGATAATGGTGATGCCGGTGGCAAAGCAGCCCATCGCATCGCGCAGCGTGCGGGCATCGGACCCGGCGCGGAATTCATGTGCAGCGCGCGGCTGCTTGCGCTCCAGGAAATCGAGCAGATGGCTCAGGAAGGCTTCGGTCCGGTCCGTCACCACCAGCAGGTCGGCATCAGCCACTTCCACGCTTTCAGCATTCGGCAAGGCTGCGTCGAAAGCGGCGCTGGCCGGCGAGCGTTCGATCCATGACAGCCCACCGCGCACCACCAGGGTCGGCAGATTGAGCCGGGGCGCGGATTCGGCCAGGCGCGTCTCAATATTGTCGAGGTCGGTCTGCCCCAGCACCCGCTCATCCCAAAGCTTCTGGTCATGACCGCGCTGGGCTGCCAGTCGCTCGGCAATGGCCTCGGCCAGACCGGGATCGCGCCGCGCCGGCATGTCGACCAGCACCAGCCCGGCAGCCAGATTCGCCGCATCCGTCGCTAGTGCAGCAGTGGCGATCCAGCCGCCCAGCGTGGCGGCGATGACCACGGGCCGGGTGCCAAGCTGGGCCAGCACCGCGCGCAGATCCTCGACATGGGCTTCCAGATCGTAGCGACCGCTTTCTGGCCACTCGCTGCCACCATGCCCGCGCAGGTCGAGCGCAATCACCCGCCGCCCGGCCTGGACCAGGGCATCTGCCACCGTGTGCCATTCCCCGCGGGTCTGGGCGGCGCCGTGAACCAGCAGAATGGCAGGATCATTTTCATCCCCCATGGCTTCAGCCTCAAGCCGAACCCCGCCAAAGCCCTTGAAAGTCAGGATGGTCATTGCTGGTCCTTGTCAGAATGGGGGCGGCCCTGCCAGCGGGGCGGGCGCTTTTCGGCAAAGGCAAGCGGACCTTCGCTGGCATCGGCGCTGGTGCGCCAGGCGGCAAAGGCGGGATAATCGGCCTGCGCGGCCATGGCAGCGGCGAGGCCCGGTTCCTCCAGCCCGCGGACGACAGTTTCCTTGGATGCGCGGATCGCCATGGGCGAGCAGCGCAGGATCTCGGCGCACCAGCGCTGGGTGGCCGCGGCAAGGTCGACATCGGGCACGACCTCGTTGATGAAGCCCAGGAGCAGGCCCTCGGCTGCCGAAACGCGCTTGCCGGTCAGGATCAGGCCCAGGGCCTGCTTCATGCCGATCTGGCGCGGCAGGCGGTGCAGTCCGCCACCGAGCGCCACGGCCCCGACCAGCGGTTCGGGCAAGGCAAAGCTGGCGCTTTCGGCAGCGATGATGATGTCGCAGGCCAGCGCCAGTTCGAAGCCGCCGCCCATCGCCACGCCATTGACCGCAGCGATGAACGGCTTGGGACAATCGAACCGCTCGATCAGGCCGGCATAGCCGTGGGCCGGATAGGGCCGGTGTCCGCCAGCGGCCACGGCCTTGAGATCGGACCCGGCGCAGAAGCCCCGCCCCTCGCCGGTGATGACGCAGATTTCCTGCGCCGGATCGGCCGCAAAGGCATTGAAGGCCGCTTCCAGCTCGTCATGCATGTCGGGCGTGATCGCGTTGAGCGATGCAGGGCGCATCAGGGTCACCGTTGTGATGCCGCCTGCGCTTTCAATTCGGATGTTGTCCATGCTTGCCCCGTTGCAGCACTGCGCGTCGCTCGGCAAGTCCGGCTGCACGTCTGTCCAGGCTGCGGTCGGACGGTCTCCAATGTCGACAAGGCCGATCGGCTGTGGCTATCACCTCGGCAAACAGAGGAGCCTGCGGCATGACGACCGTCCCACAATTCGATCTTTCCGGCCGTGTCGCCCTGGTGACCGGTGCCTCGTCCGGCTTTGGCGCGCACTTCTCCCGGCTGTTGGCCGCGGCCGGGGCGGCGGTCGTGATGGGCGCACGCCGGGCCGACCGGCTGGCCGCGCTCGAGGCCGAAATCCGCGCCGCCGGGGGCAAGGCACTGGCCGTCTCGCTCGATGTGGCGGACGAAGCCGCGACCATCGCCGCCTATGATGCGGCCGAAGCCGCCTTTGGCACGGTCGACACTATCATCGCCAATGCGGGCACCGCCGATGACCAGCTTTCGGTCAGGGTCGAGATGGATTCGTTCGACCGGGTAGTAGCCACCAACCTGCGCGGGCCGTTCTTGACGGTGCGCGAAGGCGCACGGCGCCTGATCGCTGCTGGCAGCGCGGAACGGGAGAACGGCCGGGTAGTGATCATCGGATCAATCACCTCGCGCAAGGCCTTCTCGGGTTCCACCCCCTATTCCGCGACCAAGGCCGGGGTAACGCAGATGGCCAAGCTGATGGCCCGCGAATGGGCCCGCAAGGGCATCAACGTCAACGTGATCGAACCCGGCTACTTCCCGACCGAGATCACGGGTGAACTGATGGAAAGCGACATGGGTGATATGCTGCTCAAGAGCTTCCCCCGCCGGCGCTGGTGCGACATTCCGGCGATGGACGTGCCGCTGCTCTATCTGTGCAGCGACCTGTCTCGGTTCGTTACCGGCAGTGTCTACACCATCGATGACGGCCAGACACTTTAGGAGCATTTGCGATGATGGACCCGCTGTTCGATTTCACTGGCCAGGTGGTGGTGGTTACCGGTGGCAGCCGCGGCCTTGGCTACCGGATGGTTAAGGCATTTGCGGAGCGCGGAGCGGACGTAGTGATCGCCAGCCGCAAGCTGGAAAACTGCGAAAAGGTGGCCGAGGAATGCCGCGCGCTGGGCCGCCGCGCCCTGTCCTTTGCCATGCACGCCGGGCGCTGGGCCGATTGCGACGCACTGGTCGAGGCGGTTTATGCCGAATTCGGCCGGATCGACGTGCTGGTCAACAATGCCGGGATGAGCCCCCCCTGCGCCAGTCATGAAATGCCAGAAAGCCTATTTGATTCCGTACTTAATCTCAATTTCAAGGGTCCGTTCCGGCTCGCTAGCCAGGTGGCTCACCGCATGAGCGAGGCCGGCGGCGGTTGCGTCATCAACGTCAGCTCCACCGCTTCGCTCCACGCCGCGCCAGGCGTCGTGCCCTACAGCGGCGCCAAGGCGGCGATAAACGCCATGACCGTCTCACTGGCCCGCGAATATGCCCCGAAAGTGCGGGTCAACTGCATCGTCCCCGGCCCGTTCCTGACTGATATTGCCGAGGCATGGGACGCCGAGAAGCGCGAAAAACAGCCAGTGGCGCTCGGCCGGCCGGGTCGACCGGAGGAAATCGTTACCGCCGCGCTGATGCTGGCCAGTCCGGCCAGTTCCTATACCACCGGCACGCTGGTCCGGGTCGACGGAGGATACTGAACGGGGTAGCGGGGTCAGCATCGGCCCAAAAGGGCGCGTCAGGAATAACGGCGCATTGTCCGGGAAACACGGGGGAGACAAAGGATGGCTTCGCAAATCGACGCCCTACCCAAGCATCACGAGGCCACCGGGGGCGAAAAGAAAGTCATCCTCGCCTCGTCGCTCGGCACGGTTTTCGAATGGTACGATTTCTACCTGTACGGCCTGCTGGCGACGGTCATTTCCGCCCAGTTCTTTTCGGGCGTGAACGAGACGACCGGATTCATCTTTGCCCTGGGTGCTTTTGCCGCAGGCTTTGCGGTTCGCCCGTTCGGCGCGCTGGTGTTCGGGCGGCTGGGCGACCTGGTCGGGCGCAAGTACACGTTCCTGGTCACCATGGGCCTGATGGGCTTTGCCACCTTCACGGTGGGGATTTTGCCGACCTACGCCAGCATTGGCGTCGCCGCGCCGATCATGCTGGTGGTACTGCGGCTGCTGCAGGGGCTGGCGCTGGGCGGTGAATATGGCGGTGCAGCCACCTATGTTGCGGAGCACGCGCCCAACAACAAGCGCGGTCTCTATACCAGTTTCATCCAGACCACGGCCACGCTGGGCCTGTTCGCCGCACTGCTGGTGGTGATCGGCACCCGCACACTGATTGGCGAGGAAGCCTTCAAGGACTGGGGCTGGCGCGTGCCGTTCCTGATCTCGGTTGTGCTGCTCGGTATTTCGCTGTGGATCCGCATGCAGTTGCAGGAAAGCCCGGTCTTCCAGAAGATGAAGGAAGAAGGCACCAGTTCGAAGGCCCCGATCGCGGAAGCCTTCGGCCAATGGAAGAACGCCCGGTTTGCGCTGATTGCGCTGTTGGGCGCAGTCGCCGGGCAGGCGGTGGTCTGGTACACGGGCCAGTTCTACGCGCTGTTCTTCTTGGAAAAGACCCTGATGGTCGATGGCGCGACCACCAACATCCTGATCGCCATTGCGCTGGCTATCGGCACGCCGTTCTTCATCCTGTTCGGCTGGCTGTCCGACCGGATCGGGCGCAAGCCGATCATCCTGGCGGGCTGTGCCCTGGCAGCGCTGACCTATTTTCCTGCCTTCCAGGCTCTGACCCAAGCCGCCAACCCGGCCCTGGCCCGTGCGCAGGCCACGGCCCCGGTCACCGTGATCGCCAACGATGCCGATTGCTCGCTCCAGTTCGACCCGGTTGGTAAGAACAGGTTCGACAGCAAGAGCTGTGACATTGCCAAGTCGTTCCTGGCCAAAGGCGGGATCAGCTATGCTCAGGTCGAAGCGCCAGCCGGGACGGTGGCGCAGATCAAGGTTGGCGGCACGACCTTCACTGCGCCCGATCCGGCCAAGGTGACCGGGGATGAGCGCAAGGCCGCCATCGCCGCCTTCCAGCAGGAGGTGAAAGCGGCGCTGACTGCGGCAGGCTATCCCGCCAAGGCCGATCCGGCGGCGATCAACAAGCCGCTGGTGATCGCAATCCTGACTTACCTCGTTCTGCTGGTGACCGCCGTCTACGGTCCGATCGCGGCGCTGCTGGTGGAACTGTTTCCCACCCGCATCCGCTATACCGCGATGAGCCTGCCTTATCACATCGGCAATGGCTGGTTTGGCGGGTTCCTGCCCACCACCGCCTTCGCCATGGTCGCGGCAACCGGGGACATCTACTACGGCCTGTGGTACCCCATCGTTATCGCCACGGCGACAGTAGTAGTCGGACTGATGTTCCTGCCAGAGACCTTCAGGCGAAACATCGACCAGTAACACCTGGCCAACATCCCCGGGAAAGCGAAGGGCGGTCCGCAAGGGCCGCCCTTCGCGCATCGGACAGCTGACTTACGTGAGTTATCTTTTGATACTGGTACTTACGTATAATTGACTAGTTCTTGTCCCTGCCTCACCACGAATCATCTGAGTTGCAGATTGGCCTCTCCCGACGAGTCGCCACTCGTAAGATATATCGTGAATGCGTGTTAAGGCCGTTTGTTAGCCCCAATCCTTAACAACCATTGTCGTTCCGATATGGATCTTTTTGACACCGAAAAGCATCCGAAAAGCCTTTCATTTCCGAACTATATGGCTAGCCTGCCACCCGCATCGTCCTGCTTTGGGACGCCTTTAAACGCGTTGAAATCAGATTCTTGTTGCCCGTTTAGCTACCAAAGGCGTTAAATGCAGGGCGAGGGGAAAGCCGATCCATTTTGAGATCGGTTTTCGAGTGGTCGCACAAGAATTCGACGGACTGAGCGCAGCCGACTGTGCGGGGTTCAACTTTTGACAAGGGGCTTGTTGTGACAACTGTTCAAGCACGCAGCATTAAGGCGCTACTGGCCGGAGCCATTGCTTCCTGCCTGGCGACCGTTGCCGTGCCGGCCCAGGCCCAGTCTGTTCCGGGCACTGCATACTTCGGTTACAGCCCGAACAACATCACCCTTTCTGTACCGGTACGCGCTACCATCGGCAGTCAGTGTGGTTTTGCCACCGGGGCCGTGCCGACGACCAGCCTTAATGTGGGGCAGATCGATACCACCGGCTGGACCCGTGACGTCGCATTCACTCTGGAATGCACCGGGCCGTCCCGGATCGCGATCCTTTCGAGCAACGGCGGCCTGAAGACGACCGGCACCGTGACCGATCCGGGCTATCTGGGCCTCGCCCCCTATAACGTCGCGGTCAACGTGGTCCGCACCGGCGGCACGACCACCGGCAATTGCGCGGCGGCGGACCTGCTGAGTTCGGCGGCAACCGCCTGCGCACTGCGCGGCACGGCATCGACCACGGTTGGCCTGCACGTAACGTCACCATCGTTCGGCCTGGCCGGATCCTATGTCCGCGTCAGCGCGCCAGCCTACCCGGGTCCGGGCGTGCTGGTGGCGGGCACGTACAACGACACGCTGACAGTAACGATTTCACCCGCGGCCTAGGCGGCGGGAGATGGGAATGCCCGCGGCAAGGGTACGCCTCGGGAAGAATGAACCGCCGGACCACCGGCATTTGAGTGAGGAAGCGAAGATGAAGAAGATTGCTCTTATTGCGATGGCCGCTTCGGCAGCAATCGCCACCCCGGCTGCCGCGCAGACGGTTTCGGGTACCATTACGCTGACCGGCTCGGTCAGCGACAAGTGCCTGGTCGTCCCGGGCGGCGGCACCAGCATTTTTGGTCAGACCGTCGGTTTTGGCGAACTGGCCCAGGCCGACGGCACGCTGCGTGCCGGTCTGGCAACCGAATTCAACACTCTGGGTATTGGCGCTCGAGTGGTTTGCACCACGGCGGCTCCGAGCATCACGGTTGATGCCACTGCTCTTGCAACCGCCGCTGCCCCAGCAGCCGGTTACGACAACAGCATCGATTTCCTGGCCACCGTCAAGGTCGACACTACCGACACTGCCGACGTGCCGTTCACCAATGACAGCGGTTCCGCCAACGGCGTTGCAACCCCGATCGGTGGCCGTTTGGCCAACAACGGCGGCAACAACATCACCGTCGAAGCCAGCAATTTCCGGACCAACGCGCTGACTGACATTCTCGTCGCCAGCCCGACTTACACCGGCAGCATCGTGGTTTCGATCGCACCGAACTAATCGTCGACCTGATAGGAGCGTAACCAATGCGCAATCTTATTATCCTAGCCGCGCCCATCGCGCTTTTGGCCAGCCCGGCGCTCGCCCAGAGCTCCTCCGGCACGGTCTCCATCGACGGTTCGGTTGCCGGGCGCTGCCTGTTCACCGTTCCCAGCAAGACCATTTCGCTGGGCGAACTGGCTCTCAGCGGCACCGGCACCACCGCCGGCAAGCTGGACACCGCCAAGGTCAACGGTCGTACCGAGACCCTGGTCGGCTGGTGCAACAACGCGGCGGCGACCATGACGGTCACCAGCACCGAGTTGACCAACCCGGCGACCGCAGCCCCAGGCTTCGACAACCGGATTGACTACACCGCAACGGCGGTCGCCAACAGCGCCAACGCTTCCGATACCAGCCTGACCGCCGGTGCCGGTGCAACGCAGCCTGTCGGGATGTTCACCGGCAATGTCGTCGTCACCCTCTCGGCTGCGTCGACCCCGACCAGCGGGCTGCTGGTGGCCGGCGCCTACACCGGCAACGTCGTCGTGACGCTTGCTCCGACCATCGCTCTGCCCTGAGGCCCGGCGATAGTCTGAATGCCTGCAACAAGGAAATTGGCAATGAAGCAGTTGACCGGCCTGTTCGCGATCCTTCTGACGGGAGTTCCCGCCAGCGCGATGGCGCAGTCCGATACCGGCACGGTCGGTATCGACGGGCGGGTTGCTCCGATCTGCATCCTGGGCGATCCTTCGCCTGCGGTGGTGGACCTGGGCATCCTCGCGGCGACTTCCGGCCCACGGGTCGGCAAGATCTCCGTGCTGCCCAGCCGGACGGTCAATCTGCCCGCCAGTTTCTGCAACTTTGCCGGATCGGTGGTCTCGGTTCGTGCGAACGCCTTGCTTGCAGCTGACGCTTCCTCTCCCCAGCCCGGCTTTGCCCGCGCGGTGAACTACACCGCAACGGCAGCCGGCTGGGCATCGGGGAATGCCACAGTGACCACGGCAGCCCTTGGCAATGGCACTTCGGCCAGCGCCACGGGCACGGGGGCTACCCAGCCCCTGCCAAAGATCGCCGATATCGGCGTGACCCTTTCGAACTTTACCGTCCCGGGTGACCTGATCCTGGTGGCGGGCAACTACAGCGGCGTTGTCACGGTGACCCTTGGTCCCGCGGCCCTTCCTTGAGGATCTTTGAGATGAACAAGCTGCTTCTCGCCCTATCCGCACTCGCCGTGGCTCTGCCCGGTGCTGCGCAGGCGCAGTCGACCACCTCGACCAAGGAATTCGCGGTGATCGGCTCCGTTCCGCCGATGTGCGCCGGTGGCACCCTGACCGGAGGCAACAGCACCTTTGATCTGGGTGTGCTGATCGACACCACCACCGGTTTCCTGCGGACCGACCTGGCCGCGCCGAACAAGGTGCTGACCGGTTCGTTTTGCACCACCCGCAGCACGATCAACGTAACTGCCACGCCGCTGACCGCCCAGAACTTCACCGCCACGCCGCCAGCCGGCTTCTCGCGGACGGTGAACTACACGGCCACGGCCGCCGGCTGGACCACTACGGCCGCCAGCTTCAACACGGCATCGGCCACCAATGCCGCCGCAACCCAGACGCGCAACACCGCCTTCACCGGTGACATCACCGTCGGGATCGGCAGCTTTGCCACGGGCGGGGGCAACAGCCTGCGGATGATCGCAGACACCAGCTATCGCGGCCTCGTCACCGTCACGCTTGCAGCGGTGAACTGAGCCATGGCCGCGCGCCCCATCCTGGCCGGACTGGCCCTGGCATCCAGCCTGGCGCTGGCTGGCCAGACCATGGCCCAGACCCCTGGCCCGATCGCCACGCGGACCATGCCGGTCGCTGGCACGGTGCCCAATGTCTGCACCATGGATCGCGGCCGCGTGCAGCCCGGCGGACTGATCAACATCACTGGCCTGGACGGCGACACGCTGCGGATTCAACAGCTGACCGATCCGCAGACGCTGGCTGCGCGCTCGGCCAGCGCCACGATCTCATTCGTCGCAATGTGCAATTTCCCGCACCAGATCCGGCTTGAATCGCAGAACAATGGCCTGTGGCCGGTCGACGCCCGCGTCGCTTCGATCACGCCGGGCTTTGCTTCGGCCCTGCCCTACCGCGCGGATGTCGCCTGGGGTCAGACCACCGGCAGCCTTGAAGCAAACGCCACGGTGCGGGCCGCCGCCGAGCAGCGCATCACCGTCAACGGTGCCAGCGTCGGCGATCTCCGACTGCGGGTCGAACTGCAACAGGGCGCTTCCAATGGCGAAGCCAACGCACCGGTCGTGGCAGGGATCTATACCGATACCCTGCGGATCTATCTGGAGCCCCGCTGATGCGCCGTCCGCTCTCTCTTGCTGCCGCACTCGCCGTCGTGGCGATCGGTTCGCCCGCCATGGCTCAGGTGATCGACACCGCCGGCCAGCGGCTCGACATTGCCGGCACGGCCCCGGCGGCCTGCGTGATTAACGCGCCGACTGCCAGCAATGCCCGCAACGCCACTTTCTCGGTGTCCGGCAATTCGACCGTCAGGGTCGATTACGGGGTACTGGTCGATCAGAACACCGCGCTGACCCAGGCCAGTGCGATCGACATTCGCCTGCCGATGGTCTGCAACGCGCCGGGCCGGATCGTGGTTCGCTCGGAAAACCGCGGGCTGCGGCCGGCCGGCAACCAGCGCGGCTCCGGGGGCTTCCTTGATGTCGTCGATATCGATGTCGGGGTGCGCTGGCTGGGCCAGAGCGCCAGCCTGACCACCATGCAGGGCGGTGGCATGCTTGAAAACAGCCAGCCGGCCCGTGGGGATCTGGAAGTGGCACTGAATACTCGCGCCGGCCAGGGGCCGCTCGTGGCGGGCAATTATAGCGATACGATCGTCATCGAATTCCAACTGGCGATGTGAACGGACGGAATTGGATGACGACCCGGAGGGTAATGTGAAGCTGACCAGGAAACTTGCGTTAACCATGTTTTGCGCCGCCATGCTGCCGGTGCAGAGCGCGTCGGCCATGACTGTGCAGCCGGTGGTGATCGACCTCCAGACGGCGGGCCGCGGCATGTCGCAGACGGTGACGGTGGAGAACACCTTCGCCAATCCGCTGCCAGTGGAAATCCGGATCCAGGAACTGGAGCTGACTGCTGACGGGATCAAGCAGACAGGCAAGGATCCGGGCGACCTGCTGGTCTTCCCGCCCCAGGCGCTGATCGAGCCGGGGCAGACCCAGACCTTCCGCGTGCAGTACGTGGGCGATCCCGCACTGGCCAAGAGCAAGCACTACTACATCACCGTGGCCCAGCTGCCGGTTAAGCTGCCCGAAGGCCAGTCGGCGATCCAGATCCTCTATAATTTTCAGGTGCTGGTCAGCATTTCGCCCGGCGGCGGCAAGCCGTCGCTGGCAGTCCAGAGCTCTGAACTGGGCAAGAACGAAGCCGGTAAATCGGTCCCGATCGTAACCGTGGCCAATGCTTCCAACGCGCATGGCTACCTGTCGGGTGGCAACCTGCGCCTGGTGGCCAAGGACGCCAGCGGCAAGGAAGTGCTGCGCCGAACCCTGTCGGGCGCAGAGATCCAGCAGACCATCGGCTTTGGCCTGATCGGCGGCAACCAGAGCCGCAAGGTGACTGTCCCGGTCGAGTTGCCCGAAGGCAGCAGCTCGGTCGAAGCCAGCTTCAGTTCGGATAACTGATCATGACACGCCGGGGCCATCGCATCTGCCTGTGGTTTGGAGCCAGCCTGCTGGCGCTGACCGCACCCAGCATCGCCTGGGCCGAAAGCGGCCAGGAAGCGACCAGCGCGCCGCCGGCGCGGGCCGAGCGACTTAACCCGACCGGCCGCAATATCGTCCTGACCGTGCCCGCCAAGGATGGGGCCACCTATCTGGGTGACATGCCGCTGACGATCGGCGCCGATGACAGTCTGAGCTTCCCTGCCGAGCGCGCCTTGCAGGTGCTGAGCGAAGTGCTCGCCCCCGATGTGATCGAAACCCTGCGCACGCGCTTTGCCGGACGCCCGACAGTCGGCCCGCAGGACTTCGCGACCTCCGGCATTCAGGTCAGCTACAATCCACGGACGCTGGAACTGAGCTTCACGATCCCGGTTGAACGCCGCGCCTCGCGCCGGATCTCGGTGACTGCGCTGGATCGCGCGCGGATCGGGGAAGTGATCCGTCCTGCCAATTTCAGCGCCTACCTCAATGTCCGCGGTTCGGTGGACCTGGTCGAGCAAGGGTTTGACACCGGCTTCCAGGAGCCGGTGTTCCTGCTGGATGGCGCAGCGCGACTGGGCCAGTTCGTGCTTGAGAGCGACGCCATCTGGAACCCCGGCGGGATCGGGCGCGATTTCCAGCGGCTCGGCACGCGCGTGGTGCTCGACGATCTCGACAATGTGGTCCGCTGGACCTTCGGCGATCTGGAAACCCAGTCGCGCGGCTTCCAGAGTGTGCCAGATATTGCGGGCTTTGGCGTCAACCGCAGCTACAGCATCCTCAACCCGCAGCAGATCGTGCGTCCGCGCGGTGACCAGACCTTCCAGCTTGAACGACCGGCCACGGTCGAAGTGCTGGTCAACGGTCAGCTGGTCCGCCGGCTGCAGCTGGCACCGGGCCAGTACAACATGCGCGATTTCCCCTTTGCGCAGGGTGCCAACGACATCCGGGTCAACATCCTTGACGATGCCGGGCGGACCGAAACGCTCCGCTTCAACTTCTTCATGGACCAGACCCAGCTGGCGACGGGTCTGACCGAGTTCGGCGCCTATTTCGGCGTTCACGCGCCGCTGGGCGTCAACGGCCCCGATTACAGTGACGATGTGGTCTTGTCGGGCTTCATTCGTCATGGCCTGTCAGACCGGGTAACGGTCGGCGCCAACTTCCAGGGCGATGCCCGCACCAAGATCGGCGGGCTGGAAGCCGTCTTCGCAACCGCGATCGGCTCGTTCGGCCTGCAAGGTGCACTGAGCGACGTGAAGGGCGTTGGCGGCGGCGGCGCCTTCCAGGCCACGTTCCAGCGCCTGTTCCAGCGGCGCAACGGCCAGGCCGATACCTTCAACCTGTTCTTCGAGCACCGCAGCCGCAATTTCGCGCCCGTCGCGTTCTTCCTGCCGGTCAACCCGTTCAAGTACGAAGTCGGTGGCGGCTATACCCATGCCTTCAACCAGTATGTCTACGCCGGGTTCGATGCGCGCTTCTCCAAGGGACGCGGCACCGTTTCTGACGTGCATAACTATCGCCTGACGTCGGGCTGGCGCATTTCGCCGCGCACCACGCTGACGGCGGAAGGCCGCTATGAGCGTGACAGCCGGGGCAAGCTGTTCAGCGGCTTCCTTTCGCTGACGCACCGCTTTGGCCGCAATTCGAGCATCCGCACCGAATATGACAGCCGCGACAACCGTATGCGCGCTTCTTACCAGACGCTCAGCGGCTCGGGCGTGGGCAGCTATAATGTTACGGCCGATGTCGAACGCTCGGATCTGGGTGCCGGCGTCAACGTCAACGCCAACTACTTCACCAACCGGGCGGAGCTGGGCTTCAGCCACTTTGGCAACTTCACCCGCGGGTTCGGCAGCAGCCTGAACCAGCGCAGCACCTTCCGCATGGGCACCTCGATTGCCTTTGCCGATGGTACTGCCTCGGTCGGCCGCCCGATCTATGACAGTTTCGCCATCGTCAAGCCGCACAAGAGCCTGAAGAAGGCGGACGTGCTGGTGGAGCCGACACCGTTCGGCCTGGCTGCCAACACTGGTACCCTGGGTGCGGCAACGATGCCCAGCCTGTCGTCCTATTCCGAGCGCACTGTGCCGGTGGACGTCGCCAATGCCCCGGCCGGCACCGACATTGGCCAGGGTTCGTTCAAGCTCTTCCCGACTTACAGGAGCGGCTATGTGCTTGAGGTCGGCTCTGATTACAACGTCACGGCACTGGGCACGATGCTCGACATCGATGGCCAGCCGGTCTCGCTCGTCTCGGGTACTGCCAAGCAGATCGGCAAGGCTGATGGCCCGACCCTGACCATGTTCACCAACCGCGATGGCCGCTTTGGCGCCACCGGGCTCGCACCCGGAAAATGGCGGGTCGAGATGCTCGACGCCAAGAAGTCGGTGTTCATCATAACCATTCCGGAAGATTCGCAAGGCATTGTCCGCCTTGGCGAAGTCACCGCCGAGAAGGATCGTTGAAGATGTCGAAGAGCAATTCTCTGAAAGCAGTTGCTTTCGGGCTGGCAGCCATGCTGGCCGGCTGGAGCGGAGAGGCGCTGGCCAACCGGTGCGGGCTGGAAACCGCCAACGGCGGAACGGCCAACCTGGTCTATGATCCGTTCAAGAATAATGCCACGACGCTCACCGTCACCAACCTCGTTCTGCGGCGCATCAACGGCACCGGCGGCGAAAAGACGATGGACATCAATTTCTACCTGAAGGCGCAATCAGCTGCCCTTGACGGTATGCAGGTTACAGTTGTTTCAGCCACAGGCCTTGGCACGCCTGCCGGCATCGGTAACCAGATCTTTCATAACTTCACTGGTCCGTTCCCTACTCCGAGTGTCGCCGTCAATAACACCGCGCCGCCCGGCACTTTCTATTGGAACTTTGGTGGGAACGATCCGAACAGCGATACAATTACACTTGGCTTGGCTTTCACAATACCAGGCAACCTCAACATTCCAGCTTCCACAACGATCCCACTTGACATCATCTATGCCTGCGATGGCACCGGGAAGGGTGGCAACTTTACCGAGAATGGCACCTTCAGCGGCGCATTTCAGGCCCAGATCACCGTGCTGTCAGCACTACAGGCATCATTCGTGGGGACCGCACTGGACTTTCAGGACATTACCAATGTCGATAATCTGGCAGCGCCTTCGCGGAATACCGGCACGTCCAACCATGTCCGGGTGCAGTCGTCAGGCGCCTACACGGTTTCGCTGACCTCGTTGAATGGCTACCGGCTCAAGCATCCAGCCGGCAGTCTGACTGTGCCGACTGAACGAGTGAATTATGAGCTCAAGTTCCTGGGTACGACCCGCAATGAACTTGCGACTACGCCTATTACCCAGAACTGTGCGCGTGCCGGTGTTGGTACTGGCGCGAGCAATGAAGACCGGCTGACCTTGGTCGCTACCCTGCGCGAAGGCGGCGTGGGCAAGACCCCTTCGCCGACCGGCCCCTATACCGACGAGCTGACTGTCACGATCACACCGCAGGACATCCTGACCAGTTACCCGACTGACTGCGGATTGATCCCCCTGCCGTAAGGCAGCAAGCAACACCCCAAACGAAAACGCCGCCCCGGCTCCAGCCAGGGCGGCGTTTCGCATTCGGGGGGATAGTCCCGCTTAGAGCGGTTGGATCCGGAAGCTGATCGCCCCGGCTTCAACGCCCTTGGGCAGGTCGAGCGCGAGCTCCTGGCTGGTAATCGCAGCACGGTTCGACTGGCTGATCACCGAAGTACCGTCCTTGCCCAGCGGCACCGGCTTGCCACCGACAATCAGCTTGGCCCGCGACAGCGAGGGCGAATAGTCGGCATGCACGCGATAGCCATTGGGGCTGTTGCAGAACTCCTTCAGCGCCCCGAGCGAGACAGTCCCCGCGCTGGGGCTGACAAAGCTGCTGTCCACCGAGGCACGGCAGATAACCGGCACATAGCCGACGAGCTGGATGGCAAACTGGCCCGATCCAACACCGACACCCGGCGCAAAGGCCGTGGCCGGAGCCGTCAGGGCAAATATTCCGGCCACAGAGGCGGCCATCAGGCGCATGTTCATATCTGGTACTCCCGAATTTGCGTCGGGTGCTGAATGCCACGTCAACCTCAATGCCCGCTCACCGAGTGAGGTTAACGGCTGGCTAAGGAAATCTGGCTGGTGGCAAGGGCTTGCCGGGGCATTTGCCGCCGAACTCCGCGGTATCTTGTCGGTTGTTCCGCAGCAGGCAGGCGCTTACCCGCACCTGGCGGGAATGCGCTTGCCAAAAAAAATGAACCACCTGCTTGCTGTGCGGGACGCCATCATGGTCGGCGCAAGACGAGGACGGCAACTTGCCGACCAGCACTGTCTGGCTCCATGGCCTCGGCAGGTGGGCAGCAGCTTCTTGTTCCGGATGGCCTGTCAGCCCTGCCCTGCCGCATGCCCCACGGCCTCTGCAACCATCTCCCGAAGTGGCAGGCGTGCAGCCAGGCGCACTGCCAGCAAGGCCGTGCCACTAACCTTGCGCTGAACAAACAGGGTGTCCGCCGGGGGCACGTGCCACGCCGACCGATCGGCTGCGATTGATTCCGCGTGCCGGCGCACTTCCTCGACAAAGGAACGGTCGGCAAAATCGAACAGGCCGGGTTTGCCGAGGTGGCGCATCAGCACGGCGATCATCGCATCGAGCGCGGGCGCATGGCGTTCCAGCGTCACGGGCGAGACAAAGCCAACATCCAGCAAGGCCGCCTTGAGCGCCGCGGCATCATCAGCCAGGCCGGCATGCATGAGCCGGCGATAAGCGGTCGTGGTCGCCACGGGCACGGGGCGCGCAGCCCCGAAATCAAGCAGGACGATCCGCCCCGTCTCTGCCTGCCAGCGATAATTGGCAAAGTTGGGATCGGTCTGCATGAAACCGAATTCGAACAGCTCGCGCAGGACAAGGCCCAGCAAAGCCCCGAGCGCCTTATCGCGCACCGCTTGTTCGGAACCTTGCAGGGTTTCGATCGGCGTCCCCGGGATAAAGTCCATTGCCAGCACACGCTGCCCGGAAAGCTCGGCAATCGGCTCCGGCACGATGAAATCAGGGTTGCCTGCCAGCAGGGCACGATAGCGCAGCATCTGCTCCGCTTCACGGCCATAATCGGCTTCTTCCCTGAGCTGCTGTTTCGCCTCAGCCAGCAGCGGCGCAATGTCGAGGGTGGCTGGCAACAGGCTTGAGAGGCGCAGCAGGGTCGCGACGTTATCGACATCGGCATCGATGCTGGCCGCAACACCCGGGTACTGCACCTTTATCGCAACCAGCCGGCCATCGTGCAGTCTGGCACGGTGCACCTGGCCGATCGAGGCGGCGGCAAGCGGGGTGGCCTCGAACCGCGCGAACCGCTTGCGCCAGTCTTTGCCCCATTCGGCAGTCAGCACCTGGTTGAGCTGCGACGGCGGCATGTAATGCGCTGCATCGCGCAGCCGCGCCAGAATCTCGGTCAGTTCCGCTGGCAAAAGATCGCCGGCATCGAGCGAGATCATCTGCCCCAGCTTCATCGCCGCACCGCGTAGCCGGGAGAGTTGCTCGGTCACGCGCATGGCATTGCCGGGGGTTAGCAACAGATCGGACAATTGCGGCCGCTCACCGGCAGCAAGCCGGCGCGCGCCTTCTGCCAGCATTCCTCCGGCGATTCCTCCTGCCAAGCGACCGAACGAGGACAGGCGCGACAGGCGCGCCGAAGGGACCTTGCGATAGCGGTCATCGTTCAACGCATGAACTCCTGCAACCGCGGGCGGATGTCCAGGAAACGCAGATAGAGCGCTTCAAGCATGCGCAGGAACAGCGGCCGGCGGGCCAGGTGCCCCACTGGCGAAAGCAAGGGAATCGCCCGCCACATCGCAGCAAAGGCCGCCGCGCCGGACAACAGCACCCCGTCCTCTCGCGCATGGAACCGGGCCATCAGCTGCGTCCGGTCAACCGGACAGTCGGTTGTTTCGCTGGCCACATCAATAAAATGAATGCGCCCGCGGCGATCCAGCCGCCGCATCAGCGCGATCTCCCGGCGGCAGAGGGGGCAATTACCATCGTACCAGACGTCGAGCGAAGGTGGGCTGGCGGGCATGGGGTTCCTTAGAGGACGATACCCCATTGTCGTGCCACAACTACCAGCCGCACGATAACTGGCCCATAACGGGTCTTGACGGCACCCCGACGGCTATCCAGCCCGGGGGGACTGCTGCTCAGAACAGGGAATCTGTCCAGGTGTTGATCAGATGCTCGGCCACCGCCGGATGCAGCGGGTGTGCAAACTGCAACCCATGAATAGGCCAATGCTGCCAGATTACGGTGGCTTTGATTGGTGCGAGTTGATCGATCTGGATGAAGACGGAATCGCCCTCTGCTAGTTTCCGACCTTGCCAGTTGATCCGGCACCCAAGCGGCGAGATATCGCTAATCGACGTTTTTGACCGTCCACTCCGGAACAGCCGCAAAATGGCAGGAATATTGACCGGTCGCCGCTCCTCATTACGATGCCGATATGAAAGAGCCATTGCGACCATCCCCCAATTGTTGCGGAATTTCAAATACGTGAATCCGCGACATCGGATTAATACCAGAGCCGCACTCCAGTTCGCTTGAGCGACGGATCAGGATTAACCCGTAGATCACCCTGTTCTGCGGGCATGGTATCGGATCCAACATGTTGCCAGGGCAAAAGGCCTGCCTGGCTGAGTGCGACAACGCCGCTCTCAGCCTGGCAGCAACACTTGTCGATGTCGCTGGACGATATCGAGGATCCATTCGCACCCTGCCCGGACGCGGGCCAGCTGGTGGGTATCCTTGTGGGTCACCAGCCAGAACGAACGGGTAATCCGCCGCTGGGGCATAACCGCTACAAGCCCGGGATCGGCATCGCCCATAAAGCAGGGCAGAACGCCGATGCCCGCGCCCGCCGCGATCAAGTGATATTGGGCATTGATGCTTGATGACCGGAGCGTTGGAGCAAGCCCGGTTTGCAGTTCATCAAGATAGCGCAGTTCAGGAGCGTAAAGCAGATCGGGAATGTATCCGACCAGGCTGTGCCCCCGCAGCAGATCACCAGGCAGCTCGGGCCGGCCAGCGTGTTCGAGGTAGAGCGCGCTGGCATAGAGGCGAAGGCCATAGTCACTGAGTTTTCGGGCGATCACCGGTCCTGCCTTCGGACGGGATAGCATGACCGCGATGTCCGCCTCGCGCTTCGACAGGCTTAGAAAGCCGCTATTGGCGACAAGGTCCAGCGTCAGTGCCGGGTGCACGCGGATGAAATCGGGCACATGCGTTGCCAGAAACCATGAACCGAACCCTTCCGATGCGCTGATCCGCAGGGTCCCGGTAAGACGTCCACCCCGCGCCGCTGCCTCCGGCTCCCCGATTTCCAGAGCGGCCTGGGCCATCGCCTCAACCTTGGCGAGCAGGCGTTCGCCCGCTTCGGTCAGGATCTGGCCTTCGCGGGTCTGCTCGAACAGAGTCTCACCCAGCCCCGCCTCCAGCCGGCGCAATCGCCGGCTGGTCGTAGTCGGGTCCATGCCGAGCGCCATCCCGGCGCGGCCCATCTGGCCGGTCCGGGCGATGGCCAGGAATACCTGCAAGTCGCTCCAGTCTGTTCCCTGCATATTTGCAGGTTATATCCGCAAAATTGGGTGTTGTCTGCATCCGAGTGGGCGCGCATGGCGGGTCCACAAAGATTCGAGAGGGATCCCCAATCATGCGCCAGATCGACCATTTCATCGCCGGTGGCACGGGCGGCCTTGCCGCCGCCCGCAAGGCGCCCGTCTATGATCCCAACAGCGGTGCAATTCAGGCCGAAGTGACGCTGGGCGGGCAGGACGCGCTTGACCGCGCTGTGGCCGCCGCGCAGGCCGCGCAGCCTGCCTGGGCCGCCACCAACCCGCAGCGCCGCGCCCGCGTGATGTTCAACTTCAAGGCGCTGGTCGAAGCCAATATCGACGAGCTGGCCCACATTCTCTCCAGCGAGCACGGCAAGGTCATCGCCGACAGCAAGGGCGATATCCAGCGCGGGCTGGAAGTGGTCGAATTCTGCTGCGGCATCCCGCACGCGCTGAAGGGTGAATATACGCAAGGCGCCGGGCCGGGGATCGACGTCTATTCGATGCGCCAGCCGCTGGGCATCGGTGCCGGGATCACCCCGTTTAACTTCCCCGCAATGATCCCGCTGTGGATGGGCGCAGTCGCCATGGCGACCGGCAATGCCTTTATCCTGAAGCCCAGCGAGCGCGATCCCTCGGTGCCGATGCGTCTGGCCGAACTGTGGCTCGAAGCCGGTCTGCCCGAGGGCATCTTCCAGGTCGTCCACGGCGACAAGGAAATGGTCGACGCGATCCTCGACCACCCGGCGATTTCGGCGGTCAGTTTCGTCGGCTCGTCCGACATCGCCCACTATGTCTACAACCGCGGGGTTGCCGCCGGTAAGCGCGTCCAGGCGATGGGCGGAGCGAAGAACCACGGCATCGTCATGCCGGACGCAGACCTTGATCAGGTGGTCAACGACCTGGCTGGCGCGGCCTTCGGTTCGGCGGGTGAGCGCTGCATGGCGCTGCCGGTTGTCGTGCCGGTGGGCGATGACACCGCCGAACGCCTGAAGGCCAAGCTGATCCCGGCGATCGAAGCGCTGAAGCTCGGCATTTCGACCGATCCCGAGGCCCATTACGGCCCGGTCGTCACCGCCCAGCACAAGGCCAATATCGAGCGCTGGATCCAGACCTGCATCGATGAAGGCGGTGAACTGGTGGTCGATGGCCGCGGCTTCACGCTGCAGGGCCACGAGAACGGTTTCTTCGTCGGCCCGACGCTGTTCGACCGCGTGACTCCGGGCATGAGCAGCTATCACAACGAGATCTTCGGCCCCGTCCTCCAGATGGTCCGCGCCAAGGACTTCGAGGAAGCGCTGAGCCTGCCGAGCAAGCACCAGTACGGCAACGGCGTCGCCATCTTCACCCGCAACGGCCACGCCGCGCGCGAATTTGCCGCGCGCGTCAACGTCGGCATGGTCGGCATCAACGTGCCGATCCCGGTCCCGGTCGCCTATCACACCTTTGGCGGGTGGAAGCGTTCGGCCTTTG
>JBIIDJ010000165.1:0-3142 GCA_044238415.1 Novosphingobium sp. | reverse complement strand
CTGCGGGACCGGGCCCCTCTGGCGCGGCGCACTGGCACCATCCCCCTTCCCGGCCAGGGCGTTTGCGTGATGTCGGACCGCATCGGATGACGCCGATGCCAGGGTCCGGACTCTTGTCCCCCCATCCCAAGATTCTGGGCTCAGGCTCGGCGCATCCGATCGAACTCAGCCGTTCGATAGGGAGCATTTGCCATGTCCGATCGTGTGTTTCGATTGATGGAGCGTCACCAGAAGCTGGATGAAGCCCTGCGCCTGGCGCAACGGCGTCGTCTGGACGATCCGTTTGAGATCGTTCGCCTGAAGAAACTGAAGCTGGCGATCAAGGACCGGATCGCCCGCGTGATGCGCCGACCAAAAACTACTGGATAACAGCGCAGCGATCGACCAACCTAGCGCCGGTGCGGGTCACCCCGCCCGGCGCTCTCGTTTTTAATCAGGGGCATATTGATATGGAATTCTTGACCGCCGACTGGCTCGGCACCCCGGTGTGGTTCTGGATGACGTTCATCGGCATCGTCATCGCCCTGACCGCCTTCGACCTTGGCATCCTGCACAAGGAAGACCGCGAGATGGGCATCGCCGAATCGCTCAAGCTCTCCGCCTTCTACATCTCCATTGCGCTCGCATTCGGGGTCTGGGTCTGGATCGAGAAGGGCGCCGATCTCGGCATGAAGTACTATACCGGCTTCTTCATCGAAAAGGCGCTGTCGATCGACAATGTCTTCGTGATCAGCCTGATCTTCACGTTCTTTGCGATTCCGCCGAAGTACCAGTATCGCGCCCTGTTGTGGGGTATTCTCGCAGTGATCGTGCTGCGCGGCATCATGATCGCGCTGGGTGCAGCGCTGGTCGAGCAGGCCTATTGGGTGCTCTACATCTTCGCGGCCTTCCTGATCTTCACCGGCATAAAAATGTTCTTCGCCGGCGATCACGATCCCGACGTATCGAAGAACCCGGTGGTCAAGTGGATCTCCGGCCACATGCGGGTGACCAAGGAACTGCATGACCAGCACTTCTTCGTGAAGGTGCCGGACGACAAGACCGGCAAGCTGGTGACGGCCGCCACCCCGTTGTTCCTGGCACTGGTCGTGATCAACCTGGCCGACCTGGTCTTCGCAGTCGATTCGGTGCCGGCGATCTTCGCAATCACGACCGACACTTTCATTGTCTACACCAGCAACATCATGGCGATCCTCGGCCTGCGTGCGCTCTACTTCGCGCTCTCGGCCATGGTGCACCGCTTCTACTACCTGAAGTATGCACTGGCCGCTGTGCTGATCTTCATCGGTTCGAAGATCTTCATCGCCGACTTCCTGATGGGCGGCCAGAAGTTCCCGCCGGTGCTGAGCCTGGGTGTGACTGCCGGCTTGATCGCGGCAGGCGTGTTCTACTCGCTGTGGGCCACGCGCCACGGCGAGGATGCCGCCCCGCACCTGCCGCACGATTCGATCCGGCCGTAATCAGTACTGGCGGATGACGGCGAGGAACGCCTCGCCATAGGCCGCCAGCTTGCGGGACCCGACACCGCCGATCTCTCCCAACTGGGCGAGATTGGCGGGTCGGGTCTCGGCCATTTCTCGCAAGGTCGCGTCATGGAAGATGACGTAGGGGGGAACCCCAGCCTCGGCTGCGAGTGAGCGGCGGAGATCACGCAGCGCTTCGAACAGCGGATTGCCGAGTGGATTGGCCGCCCCACGCTCGCGCCGGCCTTTGCGATCGCGGCGGGGCTGCAGGGCGATCATCACGGCCGCTTCGCCCTTCAGCACGTCCCGTGCATCACCACCCAGCGCCAATCCGCCGTGCTCAGTCGGCACCAGGCTGCCCCGCGCCTGTAATGCGCGCATCAGCGGCTTGAGCAGCGGTGCCTCCTCGGCTCCGACGATCCCGAATACTGACAGGGCATCATGGCCACGCGCCAAGACGCGCTCGTCCTCCTGCCCCAGCAGCACCTTTTCGACATGGCCGAAGCCATAGGTCTGTCCGGTCCGGTAGACGGCTGAGAGCAGCTTGCGTGCGAGCTCGGTCGCATCGACTATTCCCGGTGCATCAAGGCAATTGTCGCAGTTTCCGCAGGTCTGCGGCGGGTCCTCGCCGAAATGGCGCAGCAGCACTGCGCGCCGGCAGGCCCCGGTTTCCACCAGCGCGGCGAGCGCATTGAGTCGGGCCCGCTCGCCGGCCCGGCGTCCCTCCTCGACCTCGTCCAGCCGCATCCGGGCACGGGCGAAGTCCTCTGCTGCCCACAGCATCAGCGCCATGGCCTGGTCCCCGTCACGCCCGGCGCGGCCGGTTTCCTGGTAGTAGCCCTCGATCGACTTGGGGATCCCGGCATGGGCGACGAACCGGACGTCAGGCTTGTCGATTCCCATCCCGAAGGCGACCGTGGCGACCATGACCATGTCCTCGCTCGCCACGAAGGCCGCCTGGTTGGCGCTGCGGACCTGCGGCTCAAGCCCAGCATGATAGGGCAGGACCGGCCGGCCAGTGACGGCGGCCAGCTTCTCGGCCAGGTCCTCAACCTTCTTGCGGGTCGGGGCATAGACAATTCCCGGCCCCGGCTGCTCAGCCATCAGCGTCTTCAATTGCTGGAGCAGGCTGTCGCGATGGCGGATCGCATAGCGGATATTGGGCCGGTCGAACCCGGCCACGATCAGCCCTTCGGCGGGAATGCCGAGTTGACCGAGTACGTCGGTGCGGGTCTGGTGGTCTGCCGTGGCGGTCAGCGCCAGGCGCGGCACCGCCGGGAAGGCGTCCATCAACGGCCGCAGCAAGCGGTAGTCGGGGCGGAAATCGTGCCCCCATTCGGAGACGCAGTGCGCCTCGTCGATGGCGAACAGGCTGATCGCTGCCTGTCCCAGCAGGTTCAGGAAATGGGGCTGGCTGGCGCGCTCGGGCGCGACATAGAGCAGGTCCAGCTCGCCGGCGCGCAGGCGTTCGATCGTGGCTTCGCGGTCAAGATCAGCACTGGTCAGGCTGGCGGCGCGAATCCCGTTGGCGCTCGCCGCGCGCAACTGGTCGTGCATGAGGGCAATCAGCGGTGAAATGACCACACAGGTGCCGGGCAGCATCACCGCAGGAAGCTGATAGGTCAGCGATTTGCCGGCGCCCGTGGGCATCACTGCCAAGGTCGATTGCCCGCCCATGA
>JBIIDJ010000002.1:0-104098 GCA_044238415.1 Novosphingobium sp. | reverse complement strand
GGGTACCCGGCTTTTCCCGCGCTGTGGGCAGCGACGTCAGCCGGTGTGCCCAGCGTGATCCACGAACAGAACGCGGTGCTGGGCCGGGTCAACCGCCTGCTAGCGGGCCGGGTCAGCGCTATTGCCACGTCCTATCGCCAGGTCGACCGGCTCAAGCCGAAGTTTGCGGGCAAGACGCACCTTGTCGGCAATCCGGTTCGGGCCGAAGTGCGGGCGCTGCGCGACCAGCCGTTCCCGCCGTTCACCGAGGAAGGTCTGCTGCGGGTGCTGGTAACTGGCGGCAGTCAGGGCGCCAGCGTGCTCTCGCAGATTGTGCCCGATGCGCTTGCCATGCTGCCGGCCGCGCTGCGCACCCGCCTGCAAGTGATTCAGCAGTGCCGGGCCGAGGATATCGAGGCGGTTCGTGCGCGCTATGCCGGGCATGATATTCCGGCGGAACTCGGCACCTATTTCGAGAACATGGCCGAGCGATTGGCCGATGCCCACCTGTTCATCGGCCGGGCCGGCGCTTCGACCATTGCCGAGCTGACGGCGGTTGGCCGTCCGGCAATCCTGGTGCCGCTGCCGATCGCCACCGACGACCACCAGGCCGCCAATACGCGCGAGGTCTGCGCCGCTGGCGGAGCCCGGATGATCCGGCAGGAGCGGTTCACCGCCGCCGAACTGGCCAAGCAGATTCTGGCCATTGCGCAGAGCCCGGAAACGCTTGGCAATGCCGCGCATGCCGCGTGGAACTGTGGCTATCCGAAGGCGGTGGAAGATCTGGCGGATCTGGTTGAAGGATTTGGCGGAGCCCCGCTGATGGACGTGATCCGGGTGGCCGATGCGGCCGTGGCCGGTGCCGTCATCGGCGGCGCGGCGGCTGCAGGTTAGAATGGGACGACAATGAAGGGCGTTGGCACAGACATCGGCACGATCCATTTCGTCGGCATCGGCGGGATCGGCATGTCCGGCATTGCCGAGGTGATGCACAATCTGGGCTATATGGTGCAGGGCAGCGACATTGCCGAAGGCTATGTCGTCGAAGGGCTGCGCCAGCGCGGGATCAAGGTGATGATCGGCCACAAGGCCGAAAACCTGGGCGACGCCGCGGTGGTCGTCACCTCGACCGCGGTAAAACGCGACAATCCGGAAGTCGTTGCCGCCCTTGAAAACCGGGTGCCGGTGGTTCGCCGCGCCGAAATGCTGGCCGAGCTGATGCGGCTGAAGCGCACCGTTGCCGTAGCGGGGACGCACGGCAAGACCACTACGACCTCACTGGTCGCGGCGCTGCTCGATGCGGGCGGGGTCGATCCGACCGTGATCAACGGCGGGATCATCAATTCCTACGGCTCCAACGCGCGGCTTGGTGAAAGTGAATGGATGGTGGTCGAGGCGGATGAGAGCGACGGCTCGTTCCTGCGGCTCGACGGGACCATCGCGGTGGTCACCAACATCGATCCCGAGCACCTCGATCACTACGGCAGCTTCGATGCGATCAAGGATGCCTTCGTCGAATTCATCGAGAACGTGCCGTTCTATGGCTGCGCGGTGCTGTGCATCGACCACCCCGAAGTCCAGGCCGTGATCCCCAAGGTTCGTGACCGCCGCGTGGTCACCTATGGTTTCTCCGCCCAGGCCGACGTGCGCGGTGAGAATGTCACCCCGGTCCCAGGCGGTAATCGCTTCGACGTGGTGATCCGCCAGCGCGATGGCTCGCAGCGCCGGATTGACGGGATCGAATTGCCGATGCCCGGCCGCCACAATGTCCAGAACGCGCTGGCTGCCGTTGGCGTTGCTGTGGAAATGGGCTGCGCCGACAGCGTGATCCAGACCGGATTTGCCAAGTTTGGCGGGGTCAAGCGCCGCTTTACCAAGGTGGGCGAGATCGACGGGGTGACGATCATCGACGATTACGGCCACCACCCGGTCGAGATCCGCGCCGTCCTCGCTGCGGCCCGGGAAGGCGTGCAGAACCGCGTGATCGCCGTGGTCCAGCCGCACCGTTTTACCCGCCTGCGCGATCACCTGGCCGAATTCCAGGCCGCTTTCAATGATGCCGACATGGTTTATGCCGCGCCGGTCTATGCCGCCGGCGAGGCGCCGATCGAGGGGATCGATTCCGCAGCCCTGGTTGAAGGGATCAAGGCGCGCGGCCATCGTTCGGCTCAGTTGATCGCGAGCGCCGATGCACTGGCCGCCGAGCTGGCCAATGTCACTCAGCCGGGGGACATGGTGGTCTGCCTCGGCGCCGGGGATATCACCAAGTGGGCCGGCGGGCTTGAGGCCGCGATCCGCGTCTTCCGGACGGGCGGATGAGTACGGTGACGCTCCCCTCGGTCCGGGGCAAGCTGACCCCATCGGCTCCGCTGGCGCCGCTCGTCTGGTTCAAGTCCGGCGGCGCGGCCGAGTGGCTGTTCGAGCCAAAAGATCTGGCGGACCTGCAAGACTTCCTGCACCAGCTTGATCCGGCCACGCCCGTCATGGCGCTGGGCCTGGGATCCAACATGATCGTCCGCGATGGCGGGGTGCCGGGCGTGGTGGTGCGGTTGGGCAAGGCCTTTGCCAAGGTCGAGCAAAGCGCCGACCTGACGCTGGACTGCGGCGGTGGTGCAAGCGGCATTCTCGTTTCCTCGACTGCCCGCGACAACGGTATCGCCGGGCTGGAATTCCTGCGCTCGATCCCCGGCACGGTCGGTGGCTTCGTGCGGATGAATGGCGGGGCCTATGGCGGCGAGGTGAAGGATATCCTGGTCGATTGCGATGTGGTCTTGCGCGATGGAAAGTTGGTGACCCTCCCGGTTGCGGCGCTGCACTACACTTATCGCCATTCGCAGCTGCCCGAAGGCGCCATTGTCGTGGCCGCGCGCTTTCGCGGTCGCCCGGGTCAGCCTGACGACATCCAGGCCGAGATGGACCGGATTTCCGCCAGTCGCGAAGCCAGCCAGCCGCTGCGCAGCAAGACCGGCGGGTCGACATTCAAGAACCCGGCCGGGCACAAGGCGTGGTATCTGGTTGATGAAGCCGGATGTCGGGGGCTTAAGCTGGGCGGTGCGCAGGTGAGCGAGAAGCACACCAATTTCCTCCTGAACCTGGGCGATGCGACCAGCGCTGACATTGAGGCGCTGGGCGAGGAAGTACGGCGCCGGGTGAAGGAAAAGTCGGGCGTCGAGCTCGAATGGGAAATTCAACGAGTAGGTAAGTCGAAGTGAGCCTCCCCAAACTCCATGTCGCGGTCCTGATGGGCGGCTGGTCGAACGAGCGGCCGGTCTCGCTGATGAGCGGGGAAGGGGTGGCCAAGGCGCTGGAAGAGCGCGGCCATCAGGTTACCCGGATCGATATGGACCGCGATGTCGCGGCCAAACTTTCGGCAACCAAGCCCGATGTGGTGTTCAACGCGCTGCACGGCACACCGGGCGAAGATGGTTCGATCCAGGGCCTGATGGACCTGATGGGGCTGATCTATACCCATTCGGGCATGGTCACTTCGGTCATTGCGATCGACAAGGAGCTGACCAAGCAGGCGCTGGTCCCCCATGGCGTGCCGATGCCGGGCGGGCGGATCGTGCCAGTCCAGGAGCTTTACGAACGCGATCCGCTGGAACGACCCTATGTGCTAAAACCGGTTAACGAGGGATCGTCGGTCGGCGTGGCAATTGTCACCGCCGAAGGGAATTATGGCAACCCGATCAGCCCGAACGCCAAGGGCCCCTGGCAGGAGTTCGACGAGCTGCTGGCCGAGCCTTATATCCGCGGGCGCGAGCTGACCACGGCAGTACTGGGCAATCGCGCGCTAATGGTCACCGAACTGCGGCCAAAGTCCGGCTTCTACGATTTCGACGCCAAGTACACCGAAGGCATGACCGAGCACGTCTGCCCGGCCGAAATTCCGGACGAGATCACCCAGGCCTGCCTCGATATCGCGCTGCGCTGCCACCAGCTGCTCGGCTGCAAAGGCTGTAGCCGCACCGATTTCCGCTGGGATGACGAGCGTGGGCTGGAAGGCCTCTTCGTGCTGGAGACCAATACCCAGCCAGGCATGACCCCGCTCAGCCTCGTGCCGGAACAGGCCAAGCACCTGGGCATTTCCTATGGCGAACTGGTCGAACTGATCATCGCCGAGGCGTTGGCGGATCAGGATGGCAAGGGGGGCAAGCAATGAGCCAGACGATCAAGCGCGGCGGCAAATCGATGCGCAAGGCTGTTGCTGCCCAGGGTAAGGCCAAGCAGGTCCGCACGGCCAAGGCCAAGACCGGATCGCTGCTGGACACCGTACTGGCCTGGCTGCCGGTGGGCGAGGTGCAATTGCAGCGCGCGTTCCTGGCGATGATCCTGGGCGGGGCCGTGGTGCTGGCCTGGATCGTGGCCAGCTTTGCCGGCGTCCCGGCCATGGCCGAGGCGCAGCTGGCCAATGTCGCCCGCGATGCCGGGTTCGAGGTGCGCCGGGTTGAGGTCCGTGGGGTCAAGAACCTCAACGAGCTCAAGGTTTATGAGCGTGCGCTGGCCGAACGCGAGCGGGCGATGCCGCTGGTCGATGTGGATGGCTTGCGCAGCGAACTGCTTCAGCTGTCCTGGGTGGAAGATGCCCGGGTTTCCCGTCAGCTGCCCGATGCCCTGGTGATCGACATTGTCGAGCGCAAACCTGCCGCCGTGCTGCGCAAGGCTGACCGGCTGGTACTGATCGACGCCACCGGGCATGAACTGGAAGCTGTTTCCGCGGCCCGTGCCAAGGGCAAGCTGATGGTGTCCGGCCCCGGTGCCGGCAAGCAGGTCGTGGCGCTGCAGGAACTGATCGCGGCAGCCCCGGCCCTGAAGCCTCAGCTGCGCGAGGCCGAATGGGTCGGCAACCGGCGCTGGAACTTTACCTTCAAGACTGGCCAGGTGCTGGCCCTGCCCGAAGGCAAGGACAAGTCGGCCCGGGCCCTGATGACTTTCGCTCGGCTCGATGGCGTCAACCGACTGCTCGGCGGCAAGGTCGCCGCTTTCGATATGCGCGCGGGAGACCGAATCTACCTGCGCGTGCCGGGGCGCACCGATGCGGTTGAACAGCCGGCCCCCAAGGCGGACACCGCCGAGAAACCAAAGGCCGAAGAGGCCAAGCCAGCCGAGAAGTCCACCAAGACCGAAAAGGATAGCAACTGATGCCCGCACCCCGCATCGCCCGCACCTTTGGCGCGGTCAACATCGGCTCATTTCGCGTCTCGGCCATGGTTGCCGGGCTGACCGAGACCGGCGAGATGGTGGTGCTCGGCTCGGGTCACCGCGCCGCCCAGGGGATCAAGCGCGGCTATATTACCGACATGCAGGCGGCGACCTATGCGGTACGCGATGCGGTCGAACGGGCCGAAAAGATGGCCAATACGGCGGTCTCCAGCGTCTGGATCGGCGCTTCGGGCGCAGGGCTGGCCAGCCAGGTGGCCCAGGTCGAGATCGACATCGGCGGTCGCCGGATCGAGGATGACGATATCGAGGCGCTGCTCGTGGCCGCGCGCGACGTGATCCAGCCTGACGGGCGCATGGTGCTCCATGCCCAGCCGGCACACTACACGCTCGATGGAGCAGACGGCGTGGCCGATCCCAAGGGCCTCCATGCCGAGCGGCTGGGGGTCGATATCCATGTCATGCTGGCCGACGGCGCGCCGGTGCGCAACATCACCGAAGCTGTCCAGAACGCCCACCTTCAGGTGGAATCGGTCGTCGGCTCGCCGATTGCGGCGGGCTTTGCCTGCCTCAGCCCGGAAGAGCGTGACCTGGGCGTCGCGCTGATTGAGTTCGGGGCCGAAGTGACCAATGTCTCGGTCTATGCGGCGGGGATGCTGCTCGGTCTGGTGACCATCCCGATGGGTTCTGGCGATATCACCGACGCCGTGGCCAGCGCCTTTGGCATCCGCCGGTTCCAGGCTGAGCGGCTGAAATGCGTCCACGGCTCGGCCATTGCCAGCCCTTCGGACCACCGCGAGATGATCCCGGTCAATGCGCCCGGCGATGAGGCCACCGGGCCGCTCGCCCGACATGCCGATGACAAGAACCGGATTCCGCGGGCCGAGTTGATTTCGGTTATCACGACCCAGCTTGGGCACTTGATGGAAGAAGTGTCCCGCGCGCTTAAGGCGCTGGGCTTCACCGGGCAGCGCGGGCAGCAGATCGTGCTGACCGGGGGCGGGGCCGAGCTTGCCGGGCTGGCCGACTATGCCCAGGCCGCGCTGGGTAAGCCGGTTCGGATTGGTCGCCCGCAGGCAATCAAGGGTCTGGCCGAGGCCCACGCCACGCCCGGCTTTTCGACGCTGGCGGGGCTGGTGCTTTATGCCGCAGCCGACCCGATCGACATCCGTGCTGTCGGCAAGCGCCACCAGTCGGTGACGCGGCTCGAGCAGATGGGACTGGTTGGACGGGTTTATCGGGCGATCCGGGAGTATTTCTAGGGGTCGGAGGCGGCCAAACCGCCTGCCGACTGTGGACAAATGATGGTTACGGGTTGGAAACCGGGATTCTTGCGGTGCAGTAACCAATAAACTTGTAAGTATTGCATCCGCTTTGCCGGATAGGAGAGCGCCATGAGCATCAATATCGGACCGCCAGCCGTTGAGGAGCTGCGCCCCCGGATCACCGTGATCGGGGTGGGCGGTGCCGGCGGCAATGCCATCGCCAACATGATCGCCGCTGGAATCGAAGGTGTCGATTTCGTGGTGGCCAACACCGATGCCCAGTCGCTCAACAACTCGATTGCCGAGCACCGCATCCAGCTCGGTCCCGACATTACCCAGGGTCTGGGCGCCGGTTCGCGTCCCGAAGTGGGCAAGGCGGCGGCCGAGGAAACCCTGGCCGAGATCGACCGGGCGCTGGACGGCGTGCACATGTGCTTCATCGCCGCTGGCATGGGCGGCGGCACGGGGACCGGCGCGGCCCCTGTGGTGGCCAAGGCGGCGCGCGAAAAGGGTGTGCTGACCGTCGGCGTGGTGACCAAGCCGTTCCTGTTCGAAGGGACTCGCCGGATGCGTTCGGCCGAGGCCGGGATCGAGGAACTTCAGAAGCACGTCGATACGCTGATCGTCATTCCCAACCAGAACCTGTTTCTGGTGGCCAAGGCGGAAACCACCTTCAAGGAAGCCTTCCTGCTGGCTGACGAAGTGCTGCAGCAGGGCGTCCGCTCGATCACTGACCTGATGGTCATGCCGGGCCTTATCAACCTCGACTTTGCTGACGTCCGTTCGGTCATGGCCGAGATGGGCAAGGCGATGATGGGCACGGGTGAAGGCAGCGGTGAGAACCGCGCGCTTGAAGCCGCCGAAAAGGCGATTGCCAACCCGCTGCTTGATGGTGTGTCGATGCAGGGCGCCAAGGGCGTGATCATCTCGATCATCGGCGGCGACGACATGAAGCTGCTCGAAGTGGACGAAGCCGCGAACCATATTCGCGAGCTGGTTGATCCCAACGCCAACATCATCTGGGGTTCGGCCTTCAATCCGGACCTGCAGGGCAAGATCCGCGTTTCGGTGGTTGCTACCGGGATCGAGCAGAATGCCGCCCAGGCAGAAGAAGCCGCCGGCCGTCCGTTCAACCTGGGCATGGGCCGCGGCCCGGCCCGGCCGGCTCCGATCGAGGCGCCGGTCGCGGTTCAGCCGCTGTTCGAACGGACTGCACCAGCCCCAGCACCAGAGCCTGAGCCGGAACCGGAAATCGTGGCAGAACCTGAAGCAGTGGCCGAAGCGACTGCCGATGAGCCGCAGGCCGAGCCCGATCCCGCAGCCAGCTATTCCGACGATGACGACTGGGATCTGCCTGAGGCCCAGGCTGATGATGGCGAAGCCGGCCCGCTTGAGCTTGAGCTTGAGGCCGACGAACCGGCTGGCTCGTCGGGCGGAAGTGACGAACTGCTGCTAGATGCCTCGCGCCTCGTCGAAGAAGATCAGCCGGTGGCCGAAGCCGGCATGCCGGGCCGTCGCCGCGGGCTGGTTTCCAGCGATAGCGGCGAAACCGGCGGAGCTGCCCCGGCGGCGGCAAGCCCGGGTTCGTTCGACTATGGCGAAGAGGCGCCGCCAGCGGTTCCCGCGCAGAAGGCCCCGCGGCTTGGCGGCGGTGGCGGTGCAACCCTGTTCGAGCGCATGGCCAATCTCTCGCGCGGCGGGCGGTCGGCCAAGGACGAGGATGAGGACGACGAAGATGGCGATGGCCCGTCGATCAGCATTCCCCGTTTCCTTGGGCGCCAGAACAACCAGTAAGTGTATGGTTTGCGACGGAATGGGCCAGGTGTCCGTTCCGTTGCAATTCAGGTTAGGATAACTACCTCGCGCCACGCGGCCAGCGCGCCGCGTGATAACTCCTCGCGAATGGTGCCAATGCCTGCAAGATCTCCGGTTCGATTGACACGCACCATCCTGCTCGGGGGGTTGGTACTCAGCCTGTCCGTCCCGGTGGCAGCACAGGACGATGACGGGGAAATCGACATTGTCAGCCAGCCGGTCGTTCAGGCCATTCCGGGGGCGCCGGGCATGCGGCTTAATGCCGCGCTTGGGCGCCTGGCCCGCAATCCACGTGATCTGGGGGCCCTGGTTGAAGCCGGGCAGGCCTCCGCCGCGATCGGTGACGCCGATGCCGCGATCGGCTTTTTCCGCCGGGCTGACCAGCTCAAGCCGGCCGATGCCAATATCAAGGCGCATCTCGCCGGGGCCCATGTGCTGGCCGAAGATCCTTACAGCGCGATTCCTTTGTTTGTGGAAGCCGAACGGGCTGGGCCGATCGATCCCAAGCTGCTCTCGGCCCGCGGTCTGGCTTACGATCTGGTCGGCGATAATGAGCAGGCGCAGCGCTATTACCGCCAGTCGCTGAGCGCCGGTCCCGATGATGAGACACTGCGGCGGCTGGCGATCAGCCAGGCCATCACCGGTGACAAGCGGTCCATGGAAATCACGCTCAGCCCGCTGCTGCAAAAGCAGGACCGGGCTGCCTGGCGATCGCGGGCATTTGCCTTTGCGATTCTGGGCCAGCAGGCCGATGCCGAAGCCGTGGTCCGGGCCAACCTGCCCGAAGGCCAGGCCACTGGGATGATCGCCTACCTGCGCTACATGCCCCGCCTGACGCCGGCGCAAAAGGCGGCTGCGGCCAATCTGGGGCACTTTCCGCGCGCCGCGGAAATTGGCCGCGACGATCCCCGGATTGCCGCGTTCGTGCGACCCAAGGCCGTTCTTGCGGCGACCGACAAGCCGCCGGCGGCGGTGCCGGCGGCCGCGGGGCGTAATGATCGTCGCTCACGTCAGGCCACACCGCCGCCCAAACCCCGGCCGACGCCTGCACCGGCACCAGTCCCGGCGCGTTCTGGTCCGCCTGAGCCGCAACCGGTTCGGGTCGCCGTTAACACCACGTCACCGGCTCCAGTGCCTGCTCCTGCTCCTGCACCAGCTCCGGCTCCCGCTCCCGCTCCCGCTCCCGCACGCGCCGCACCGGCAAGCTCGTCTGGCTTCGACAGCTTGCCAGCCGCACCCTCGGCAACGGTGCCGGCACCGCTACCGGCCCCTGCGTCCAGAGCAGCGCCTCCGCCCCCCCCGGCACCTGCCGCTCCGCCCAGGCCGCGCAACCTGGCTGATGTATTTGCCGATCTGACGCCGCCCAGCCGTGAGATCGAGCCCGTGGCGGGAGCGGTCGATCTGCGGCGCCTGCCCGCCATTCAAGCCAATTCAGCCGCAGAGGATGCCCGCACGGCGAGACCGGGCCGTACCACGGATACCAAGCGGCCGGCGGCGACTCAGCCGAGCCGCATCTGGGTGCAGATCGCGACCAGCCGCGACAAGCCGGGCCTCAGCGCCGATTTCCGCCGGTTCTCCCGCGCCGAGCCGGACTTGTTCAAGGGTCGCAAGGGCTTCACCAGCGCCTGGGGTCAAGCGACCAGGTTGCTGACCGGTCCATTTGAGACGGAGCGAGCCGCCAACGCCTTTGTTGCGCAGCTCAAGAAAGCCGGGATGAGCGGGTCCTTCGTCTGGACCAGTCCGGCGGGGCAAGTGGTCGATCCATTAGCGGCCGGACGTTAGTCTGATCGGCTTTTCCACACCTTGTGCACAGCCTTGTCAGGTTTTGCGCAACTGTCAGCAGCCAGTACATTGTCGCGGCCCCCTGTTGCAAAGCATCCAGCGGGCATGATGCAGGGTAACCCCGATTATCAGCGCGAAGAGGATGCCGCCCCGGTCGACATGCTCGTGTCGCTTTTCGAAGCACGCGGCTGGCCCTGCGAATATGTTGGCGAGGACGAGATCTCGGGCGAGATCAAGGGCTCTTGGGCCAATTACACCATCCGCGGCATCTGGCGGCGCGAGGATCATGTCCTGCAGCTCCTGTGCTTGCCCGATATCCGGGTGCCGGATGACAAGCGCCAAGCCGTGTTCGAGCTGCTGGCAATGGTCAATGAACAGCTGTGGGTCGGCCATTTTGACGTCTGGTCGAATGGCAGCGTGTTGCTTTACCGGCATGGCCTCCTGCTCGGAGACGAGGGGCTGCTCAGCCTGGCCCAGGCGCAGGTGGCGGTCGAAGCGGCGATTGAGGAGTGCGACCGGTTCTATCCGGCGTTCCAGTTCATCCTGTGGGGGGACAAGACGCCGGAAGAGGCGCTGGCCGCCTCGCTGGTCGATGCAGCCGGGGAAGCCTAGGGTAAGCCCGCGAATCTCGCACTCCAAGCGTTGGGGCGGGTTAGGAGGCACTGCGTGAAGCTGTTGATCCTGGGGTGCGGCAACATGGGCGGAGCCATGCTGGCTGGCTGGCTGGCTGCCGGGCGTGATCCCGCCGACTTCACCGTGGTCGATCCCTATCTGGCTGAAGCGCCCGCTGGCGTTACCTTGCTGCGGACCTTGCCCCAGGGCCGGTTCGACGCGGTGCTGCTGGGAATCAAGCCGCAGACGCTGGACGTCGTCTCTGTCGATCTGGCTCCGCTGCTGGGACCGGACACTCTGCTGCTGTCGATCCTGGCCGGTGTCGAGCTCGACAGCCTGGCCAGGCGCTTCCCCGAAGCCGCCGGACAGGTGCGAATCATGCCCAACCTCGCCGCTGCGCTGGGCAAATCGCCGCTGGCGCTGGTTGGGCAGGGCCTGTCGACTGAACTCAAGGTGGCTGTTGAGCAGTTGCTGGCGCCCTTGGGGACGCCGGAGTGGCTGGCGGATGAGGCCTTGTTCGACCTGGCGACAGCCCTGGTCGGTTCGGGGCCGGCTTTTGTCTATCGCTTCATCGATGCCCTGGCGGCAGGTGGTGCGGCGCTGGGTTTTGCGCCCGATCAGGCCGAAAGGCTGGCGCTTGCCATGGTCGATGGTGCGGCCCGGTTGGCGGCAACTGCGCCGGACAGCCCGGCCGAACTGGCTCGCCGCGTTACCAGTCCGGGCGGGACGACCGAGGCGGGCCTGCGCGTGCTGGACAGTGATGGCGCGTTGCAGCGTCTGGTCGAGGCAACGTTGCGGGCGGCGCGTGATCGCGGGGCGGAATTGGCGCGCGCGGCGCGCGATTAACGACGAATTGCGACTGTTTCGTTCCAAATTTACTTGAAACCGGACGCGAATCTACCGATATTCGTGGCATCGGGTGGCTATCGGGCTGCCCGCAACATGGAGTTTGACTCATCATGGCCAATTGGAACGACCCCCAGCCCACCAAGACGGGCTTCGGCGCGTCTCCGAGCCTTAATGGCGAAGTCATGGGCCAGGGCGTCACCTTTGACGCCGGTCTGCGCAGCCACATGCTTGCCATTTACAATTACATGGCATCGGGCGTGCTACTTTCGGGCATCGTCGCGCTACTCTTCGCCCAGTCAGGCATGGCGGCTCAGGTGCTCGCCACGCCGATGCGCTGGGTCATCATCCTGGCCCCGCTGGCCTTCATCTTTGCGATGAGCCTGGGTGCCAACCGCTTTAGCAAGGCCACGCTGCAGATGCTCTTCTGGGGCTTCTGCGTGATCATGGGCCTGTCGCTGTCGTCGATCTTCCTGGTCTTCACGGCCAGCTCGATCGCCAGCACCTTCTTCGCCACAGCCGGTGCTTTCGCGGGGCTGAGCCTCTATGGCTACACCACCAAGAAGAACCTGTCGGGCATGGGCTCGTTCATGGTCATGGGCCTGATCGGCCTGCTGATCGCTATGGTCGTGAACATCTTCATGCAGTCGAGCACGCTGGCCCTGGTCATCTCGGTGCTTGGCGTGCTGATCTTTGCCGGCCTGACCGCCTGGGATACGCAGCGGCTGAAGCAGGAATACTACATGCTGCGCGGCACTGAGTTCGCCGGCAAGGCGGTGATCCTGGGGGCGCTGACGCTGTACCTGGACTTCATCAACATGTTCCAGTTCCTGCTGAGCTTCCTCGGCAACCGCGAGTAAGCGCTCGCCGCAGGGAATTGATCGTGCCCGGCGCGCTTTTTGGCGCGCCGGGCATTTTCTTTGCCGAATCCAGCGGCTAGAGCCATTTTTCAGCTTGCAGCAAGGTGGGGTGGCGCAAGGTGCTGCCCGCGGCGCGCAAGCCAGGAGGGTTGGTCCATGGTGCGGTATTCCTTGAACTCAGTGCTTTGTGCCGGTGCTTTGTCGCTGCTGCTGGTGGCCTCTGCCGCCGATGCCCGCAAGAAAAAGCCTGTCGCACCGCCGCCGGCGCCACCCGCGCCGGCGCAGAAGTGGGTCTTCGTACCCTACAAGCCATCCCCGCCGAACAATGCCTCGCCCAATTTCGTCACTCCGGCAGTCGGGCCGGACGGCCTACACGCCAGCGTCAACCGCAATATTTCCCCGGCGCAGACCACCTGGAATCTGCGCTCCGGTTACAACGTTGCCGCGCTTAACTGCCTCCAGCCCAAGCACGCCCAGATCGTCGTGAACTATCGCGCTTTCCTGCGCACTCACGCCAAGGCGCTGCGGGCCGCAAACCTCAAGGTCGATAGCGAATGGCGCGGCAAGTACGGCGCCGGCTTCGTCAGGTTTCGCGAAAAGTACATGACCGAGGTCTACAACCGCTTCGCCATGCCCCCGACGCTTTCGGCCTTCTGCGATGCTGCCCTGGCGATGAGCAACGATGCCAAGGCGGTGAAGGTCGGCCAGCTTGATCGCTTCGCTGCCGTCAGCCTGCCCAATCTCGAGATCGTGTTTGACGATTTCTACAAGCGGTATGACCAGTACAAGGCCGATCTGGCAGCCTGGGAAACCAAATGGGCCGGCTATGCTCCGGGTACCCATATCCTGGTTCCGGTTACCAGCCCGCTGGCCATTGCCGAGGCAAGCACGCCGGCCAGCCAGCCCAAGCCGCTCACGCCCTAACTTTGCTCTTTCATGCAGCCCCCCCTTTCGCTAAGGGGGCGCCTCGCAAATGGGCGGCTTGCCGCCCGGTTGCACTGGAACGGGGCCGTAGCTCAGATGGGAGAGCGCGTCGTTCGCAATGACGAGGTCAGGGGTTCGATCCCCCTCGGCTCCACCATTCCAGTGCATCGATAATTGCCCCATCTTGGGCTGCGAACGGCAGCCTTCTGCGCTTCCGGTGCTCACGACCAGCAGGTCGCTCCGCTCCGGTTCTCGAAAGCCACCATTCTCGCCGCAAGCTGAGCCAATTCTCGACGCACTGGTGGTATTCATTCTCACGCGCGACATGCGCGCCTTATTTCGTTAGAACCCGTCCCATGCATTTTCTCGACCAGGCCAAGATCTACATTCGCTCGGGGCAGGGCGGTCCCGGAGCGGTCAGCTTCCGGCGGGAGAAGTACATTGAGTACGGCGGTCCTGATGGCGGCAACGGCGGCAAGGGCGGGGACATCATCTTCGAGGCGGTGGCCGGGCTCAATACCCTGATCGACTTCCGCTATCAGCAGCACTTCAAGGCCCCGCGCGGGGTCCACGGCTCGGGCAAGGACCGCAACGGCGCCGCCGGCAAGGACCTGGTGATCAAGGTTCCGGTCGGCACGCAGATCATTTCCGACGAAGACCGAGAGACGGTGCTGCTCGATCTGACTGAAGCCGGGCAGCGCGTGACCTTCCTCCACGGCGGGCTCGGCGGGCGCGGCAATGCCAGTTACAAGACCAGCACCAACCGCGCCCCGCGTCAGCATCAGCCCGGCGAAATGGGCGAGGAAATGTATGTCTGGCTGCGGTTGAAGCTGCTCGCCGATGTTGGGCTGGTTGGCTTGCCCAATGCCGGCAAGAGCACCTTCATCAACCAGATCACCAATACCAAGGCCAAGGTTGGCGACTACGCCTTTACCACGCTGAAGCCGCAACTCGGCGTGGTGCGGCACCGTGACCGTGAGTTCGTGCTGGCCGATATTCCCGGCCTGATTGCCGGGGCAGCCGAAGGGGCGGGAATCGGTGACCGGTTCCTGGGCCATATCGAACGTTGCCGCGTGCTGATCCACCTGATCGACATCAACGGCACCGATCCGGCCGAAGCGCTGCAGATCATCGAGGAAGAGCTGGAAGCTTATGGCAATGGGCTCGACGAAAAGCCCCGGCTGATTGCGCTTAACAAGGTCGACACGGTCGATGCCGAACTGGTGAAGATGTTCATCAAGGAACTGAAGGCCGCCGGCGCGAAGAAGGTCTACCCGATCTCCGGCGCAACGGGGAAGGGCATGGCAGCCCTGCTCGATGCAGTGCTTGAATACCTGCCCGCCGCAACGGTCACTGAGCGTCCCGATGGGGAGCGCGAAGAGACTGACGATCGGCCCTGGTCGCCGATCTAACCGCCGCTCTAGGCATTGCATCGCGCGCCGATTCGCCTAATCGGCAAGCCATGAAGATCACCTGCCTCGCCGATCTGGCCGACCCCGCGCTGTGCCGCCGCCTGGTGGTCAAGGTGGGCTCGTCGCTGCTCGTTGGCAAGGACGGGGTGCGGCGCGGCTGGCTGGTAGACCTGGTGGCCGAGATCGCCGCAGCCCGCGCGCGCGGACAGGAAGTGATCGTCGTCTCGTCCGGCGCCATCGCATTGGGTGCCGCCAAGCTGAAGCTTGAAAAGGGCGGCCGCGGCAGCCTCGCCGATGCCCAGGCGGCGGCGGCGGTCGGCCAGATCGCCCTGTCAGGCCTGTGGGCCGACCTGCTGAGCGAACACGGGCTGACCGCGGCGCAATTGCTGTTGACCCTGGAAGACCTTGAGGACCGCCGCCGCTACCTCAATGCAACGGCCACGCTCACCCGCCTGCTCGATGCCGGGGCCGTGCCCGTCATCAACGAGAATGACAGTGTCGCTACGCAGGAAATCCGCTTTGGGGACAATGACCGACTGGCGGCCCGCGTGGCTCAGGCGGCCCAGGCCAATGCCGTGCTGCTGCTGTCGGATGTCGATGGACTGTTCGATCGCAACCCGGCCGATCCGGGTGCGAAATTGCTGCCCGAGGTGCGCGGGGTAACGGCCGAAGTTCATGCGATGGCCACCGGCGGATCGTCGTCCGGCATGGGTTCGGGCGGCATGACGTCGAAGCTTCAGGCTGCCGAGATTGCCGAGCGAGCCGGGATCGCCCTTGCCATTGCCAGCGGGCTCCACGATGCGCCGATTGCCCGGGCCACCGCGCAGGGTATCGGCACGCTGTTCCTGCCGCGCCGCAAGGACGCCGGGCGCAAGGCCTGGCTGGGCGGGCGGCTGCGCCTCAAGGGTGCGCTGGTGATCGATGCCGGTGCCGCGAAGGCGCTGGGCAAGGGCTCCAGCCTGCTGGCCGCCGGGGTGGTGCGGGTAGAGGGGGAATTCCAGCGCGGCGATGCCGTGGCGATCCGTAATGATGCGGGTGAAACGCTGGCTCATGGCCTGGCCGAGTACGACGCGGTGGAATGCGCCCGGCTGATGGGCACCAGTTCTGCCGAGCACGCCGCACTGCTGGGCTATGCCCCGCGCTCGGCGGTGGTCCACCGCGACCAGATGGTGGTGCTGTGACCATTGCCGTGACCGGGGCAACCGGGTTTGTGGGCCAGGCTCTGCTCGACCGCGCGGCCAAGGCCGGGCTGGAAGTGCGCGCGTTGACGCGCCGCGAGCAACCGGCGCTGCCCGGGGTGGAATGGGTGCGCGGCGATCTCGATGACCGGGCGGCCCTGCGCAGGCTCTGCAAGGGGGCAGAAGCCGCGATCCATGTAGCCGGAGTGGTCAATGCCCCCGATCCCGCCGGGTTCGAGGCGGGCAATGTCACCGGCACGCTCAATCTGATCGAGGCGGCCCGCAAGCAGGGCGTACCACGGCTGGTGCACGTTTCTTCGCTTTCCGCGCGCGAGCCGGACCTGTCCGTCTATGGTGCGAGCAAGGCCCGGGCTGAAAAGCTCGTCATGGCCAGCGGGATTGACTGGACGATCGTGCGCCCGCCCGGGATCTATGGCCCGCGTGACACCGAATATCTTGAGATGTTCCGCCTGGCGCGCTGGGGCCTCCTGCCGGTGCCTCCGCGCGAAGGGCGCAGCTCGTTGATCCATGTCGACGATCTGGCCCGGCTGCTGCTGGCGCTGGTCCCGGCGAGCGAAGCCGTGTCGCACCAGGTTTATGAGCCGGATGACGGCCGCAAGCAGGGCTGGAGCCATTACGAGTTGGCCCGCGCCATCGGCTGGGCGATGGGGCGCCGCCCATGGGTGATCCATCTGTCACGCGCTTCGCTTGAACGGGTGGCCCGTGCAGATCGCTTCGTGCGCAAGCACAAGGCCAAGCTGACGCTGGACCGGGTCGGCTACATGTCCCATCCGGACTGGGTGGTGACGCATGACTGCCGCCCGCCGTCGGGCCTGTGGCGCCCAATGGTGCCAACCCGCGAAGGGTTGAAGGCCACAGCAGAATGGTACCGCAACAGCGGCTGGCTCTAAGCTGCGAAGAACCGTCCTTCGAAGACTACCCCGGCGATCCCGATCTGATTCAGCCCGGTCACGCCAGCGGCATGGGGATCGCGGTCCAGCACGGCGAAATCGGCCTTCTTGCCCGGCGCGATCGAGCCGACCATGCTGTCCATTCCGATCACTTGCGCGGCTTCGATGGTGATTGCTCGCAGTGCCTTGTCGAGCGTCAGTGCCTCGCTCGGCATCTTGCGATGGCCGTCGATAGTGATGCGGTTGGCAGCGATCCAGGCCAGGTAGAATGGATCGATCGGGGCCATGTTGAAATCGCTGTGCAGGCCCAGCGGCACGCCCTTGCGTTCCAGTGAGCCAAGCCGGTTGATCGCCCCGGCCCGGTCATGCCCCAGCCCGGTGCGGCCATAGGCATCGCCCAGCACGCGAATGTAATTGGGCTGGGCTGACACCATCAGGCCAAGCCGGGCAATGCGGCGGTTCTGGGCTTCGGTGGAATAGCCCAGGTGTTCCAAGGTTATCGTCTGCGCGCGGCGCTCGGGCAGGCGTTCGACTGCCGCCAGCACGGCATCCAGCCCTTCATCGCCATTGACGTGGATGTGCAGCGAATAGCCCGCCTGCCAGAAGCGGCTGGCCATTTCGGTCAGGGCAGCGGGTGGGGTGATCCATTTGCCCTGGTGTCCATCGGTATAACCGGGCGGGTTCATCCGCATGTTGAGGGCAAAGAACGCGCCATCGGCCATCAGCTTGACCCGGCGGTCGACGCGGACATGCGGGCCGGAATAGGCCACCTCAGTTTCGCGCAGGAGCTGGTCGAGATCGCGGGTCGTTGCAATCTGGTGCGCCAGCGGCATCAGCATGATCCGCGAAGGATTGTCGGTCCGTTCGAAGGCCGAGCGGATCAGTCCGGCCTCCGCCGCGAAATCGGCAAAGATGCCGGTGCCCATGTCTGATGCGGTGGTCACGCCCTTAGTCAGGAACAGGCGCTGCAGTTCGGCCATGCCGCTGCGCACCTTGCCGCCTCCGAGCAGGACCGGTTGCATCTTGCCCAGTGCTACCGGCAGGCCGGTTTCCGAAAATAGGCCGCGATCGAAACTGCTGTCCTTGGGATCGGCCCCGGCCTTGGCGAGCGCTGCGGCGAAGGCCTCGGCGGTGCCGAGGCCCCAGGCCTTGAGTGATGCGCTGTTGACGATCACGTCATGAAAGCTGCGCTGCCAGATCACCACGGGACGGTCCGGGGCCAAGGCATCGAGCGCGGCGCGATCGAGCGGGCCGTGAAACAGTTCGTGATAGCCCCAGCAAATGAACGGATCGGCCGGGCTGGCGGAAAGCGTAGCGCGTAAGCGATCCCACCAGTCGCGCGGGGTTCGCGCCCCGGGATAGCGCCCGTTGGGCAAGTCCCAATCATCCGGGGCGATGAAGGGAAGGTTGAGCATTACTGCCGCCAGCATCGGGTGGACGTGGGGATCGATCAACCCCGGAAACAGCACCTGTCCCGCCAGGCTGCGGTCAATGCGCGTCGTGCGTCCGCTGGTCCAGGGGGCCAGTTCTTCAAGGGTCTGGCCAAGGCCAAGGATGATTCCATCGGCCACGGCGACGAAGCGCGCGGTTGGTAGCGCCGGTTCCATGGTCACGATCCGGCGGGCTTCGAACACGGTCACCGGGGTCTGGCTGGCAAGAGCGCGCCCACCAAACGGCAAGGCAGCGAGCGAGGCGATCGCGGTGCGGCGGTTGAGGATCATGGCGGCAGTTTGCGGAGCGGCGGTATGAAAGGCAAGCCTGGCCGCAGCGGCGAGTCAGAACGCCGGATCGTAGCCCGGTGGCAGCTCGCTGGCGCTGCTTTCGCCATGGATACCGCATTCGGTCTTGTCCCAACCCTTCCAGCGGCCGGAACGCGGGTCTTCGCCGGGGGCGACCTTGCTGGTGCAGGGCGAGCAGCCAATCGAAGGATAGCCTTGGTCGACCAGCGGGTGGCGGGGCAGCTTGTGCTCGTCGATATAGGCTTCGAGCTGCTCCTTCGACCAGTCGGCCAGCGGGTTCAGTTTGAGCCGCCCTTCATCGATCTCGAACCGGGGCAGAGCGGCCCGGCTCTTGGCCTGGAAGGCCTTGCGCCCGGAAATCCAAGCCTCGAACGGTACCAGCGCGCGGCGCAGCGGCATGACTTTGCGGATTTCGCAGCAGCCATCGGGGTCATAGGACCAGCGCAGCCCGGTCTGGTCGCTTGCGGCCAGATCGTAAGGATCGGGGCGGAACACCCTGAGGTCGGTAAAGCCAAGCCGCTCGGCCAGCTCGTCGCGATAGGCCAAGGTCTCGCCGAACATTTTTTGGGTGTTGATGAAGATCAGCGGCACGGTCTTGTCGACCGCTGCCACCAGATGCAGCAGCGCCGCCGATTCCGCCCCGAAAGAGGATACGATCGCAATCCGGCCCTTGAGCGCACCCGCCAGCAGTTCGGTCAGCATCGCCGCGGTGCTGACCCCGGCAAAGCGGGCGTTCAGCGCGTCGGCATCGGCCTGGACGAAGGCCGGGGCGGTGTCGATCACATCGGGCTGGCGCTGGGCTTCAGCCATTCCGCGAGCCGGGGTGCCGCTTGGACCAGATCGCGGCGCGACCGTCGGTGGTGGGCTGGTAGACTTCGGCGAAGCGACTGAAGGCGGCCTCGGCATCGGTGGGATCGAGCGGCACTTCCGGTGCAAAGGCGTCGAAACCGCAGCGGCGCAGGAAGGCGACCTGATCGACCAGCACGTCACCCACGGCGCGCAGTTCGCCCTGGTAGCCGGCCTCGCGCAGGATCCGGGCGGCGGAATAGCCGCGGCCATCGCCGAACACTGGGAAGTTCACCTCAATCAGCTGGAGCCGATCCAGGTGGGGGATCAGGTCCCGTGCATCGTCACCCGGTTCGAGCCGGACGGCGGCCGCGTTGGACTGGTCGCCAAAGGAATCCACGGTCACGGCCGGATCGGCCACCGGCTCGTCACCGCGAAAACGGAACTGGACCTCAGCCATAAAGCGCCTCCTTGAACGGGGCCATCCCGATGCGGCGGTAAGTGTCGAGGAAGCGTTCGCCGCCTTCCTTGTTGGCAAGATAGACCTGGGTGGCCTTTTCCACTGCATCGACAATCCCGTCCTCGTCGAAGCCAGGGCCGGTGATCTGGCCCAGCGAGGTATCGGCCGCCTCGCTGCCCCCCAGCAGGAGCTGGTAGTTTTCCACGCCCTTGCGGTCGACGCCAAGGATGCCGATGTGCCCGGCGTGGTGGTGGCCGCAGGCGTTGATGCAGCCGGAAATCTTCAGCTTCAGCTCACCGATTTCCTGCGCCTTGTCGGACAGCCGTTGGCTGATCTTCTGCGCCACCGGGATCGAGCGGGCATTGGCCAGGCTGCAATAGTCCAGCCCCGGGCAGGCAATGATATCGCCGACCAGGTCAAGGTTGGCCGTGCCTAGGCCATTGGCCTCCAGCACTTGCCACAGCGCATGGAGATCGGCCTTCTTCACGTGTGGCAGAACGATGTTCTGGGCGTGGGTTACGCGCAGTTCGTCGAACGAGTACTGCTTCGCGAGGTCGGCCATCAGCCGGATCTGGTCGCCCGTGGCATCGCCCGGGATGCCCCCGACCGGCTTCAGGCTGATTGTCGCGGCGATATAGCCGGGCTGCTTGTGGGCGACGCAGTTGTTGTCCACCCACAACGCGAAATCGGGATCGCTGCGATCGAGTGCATCAGGTGCACCGGCTTCGAACGGCGGATCGGCGAACATTGCCTTGATCCGCTCAAGCTCGGCCAGCGGCGGCTCGATGTTCTGGCTGAGTAGGTGAGCGAATTCTTCCTCGACCTGGCGGGTATATTCGTCCTTGCCCAGCTCGTGGACCAGGATCTTGATCCGGGCCTTGTACTTGTTATCGCGCCGTCCATATCGGTTATAAACGCGAAGGCAGGCCTCTGAATAGGTTATAAACTGGTCAATCGGTACAAACGGATTGATGCAGGGGGCGATCATCGGGGTGCGGCCCATGCCGCCGCCAACGTAGAACGCGGCGCCGATTTCGCCCGTATCGTTCTTCACGATCTGGATGCCGATATCGTGCAGCTTCATCGCCGCGCGGTCGATATCGCTGGCAATCACCGCCATCTTGAACTTGCGCGGCAGGAAGCTGAATTCGGGGTGGAAGGTCGACCATTGGCGGATCAGTTCGGCATAGGGCCGCGGATCGACCACCTCGTCTGCCGCGGCACCGGCGTACTGGTCCGAAGTGGTGTTGCGGATGCAGTTGCCACTGGTCTGGATGGCGTGCATCTCGACCGAAGCGAGGTCGGCCAGGATATCGCCCGCATCCTCCAGCTTGATCCAGTTGTACTGGATGTTCTGACGGGTAGTGAAATGGCCATAGCCGCGGTCATACTTGTCGGCGATATCGCCCAGCATCCGCATCTGCGCGCTGCTCAGCGTGCCATAAGGAATGGCCACGCGCAGCATATAGGCGTGGAGCTGCAGATAGAGCCCGTTCATCAGCCGCAGCGGCTTGAACTGGTCCTCGGTGATGTGGCCTTCAAGGCGGCGGCGCACCTGGTCGCGGAATTCCTCGACGCGGGCATCGACCATCGCCTGGTCATAGGTATCATACTTGTACATCAGATCACCCAATCGCCGGCGGTCGGATCGGCCGGTTTCAAAGTCAGGTCGGGGCGCACGGTTGGGCCGAGCGCGCGAATACGGTCCTTGATGTGGGCCGGGCGAACCCCGCTTGCATCCTTCACTGCGTCAATCGCATAGGCTGCGTTGACACGGCGTGCGGCCTGTTCGCGGGCCAGGATCGTGTCGGCGTGATCGCCAACGTCGACCGCATCCTCAACATGGAGCGACCATTGCACGCCGTCCCACCAGGTCACGGCGCCGGTCTTCAAATCATTCCCGGTCAGGATCTTCACTGTGCTGCCTCCAGCGCCAAAGCGCGTAAGGTTTGAACTTCAGGCTCGGCTGCCACTTCGCCAATAACGATCACGGCCGGGCTCTTGACCTTTTCGCGCGTCACCAGATCGGGCAGGCCCGCCAGTGGTCCGCGCAGCACCCGCATCTGCGGGCGGGTGGCATTTTCGATCACGGCCACCGGCATATCGGGGGCCAGGCCATCCTCGATCAGCTTGTCTGCGATTGCTTCAGCCGTGGCGAGGCCCATGTAGATCACCAGAGTGCGACCCTGTCCGGCAAGGCCGGCCCAGTTCTGCTCGCTGAGGCCCTTGCACTGGCCGGCCACGAAGCTGACGATCGAGGCCGACCGGCGGTGAGTCAGCGGCATCTGCGCAGCAGCGGCGGCGCCAATCGCAGCGCTGATCCCCGGCACAACCTCAACGTCAACCCCGGCAGCGTGGCAGGCTTCGGCCTCTTCGCCGCCGCGTCCGAAAATGAAGGGATCGCCGCCCTTGAGGCGCACCACTTCCTTGCCGGCCAGGGCTTCGCGTACCAGCAGCGCGTTGATCTCGTCCTGCGGCATGGTGTGGCGCGAGCGGCGCTTGGCGACAGAAACCAGCCTGGCACCGGCCGGGGCGAGGGCGAGGATCGCCGGATCGACCAGCCCGTCGTGAACGACCAGCCGGGCGCGCATGATCAGGCGCGCGGCGCGCAGGGTCAGCAGGTCGGGATCGCCGGGACCGGCGCCCACCAGCCAGACCTTGCCATGCGAAGAAACAGGAGAACTCATGCTGGCTCACTGCGCCCCGGCGCGGCGAGCTGCCAGTCAGAATGCCTTTGCGGGGGCTTAGGTCAGCTTTGCCGCCCTACTTCTCGGCCGGGGCAGGCAGGGGCAGCCCATGATCACGGAACAGCCGCCAGACCTTGCCGAGAATGGCTGAACGGATGGCTCCGGTGCCGATCTCGGGCTGGCTGATTGAAACCTGGATTTCGAACTCGATCGCGGTTTCGGCAAAAGCTACCAGCCAGACTGCTGGTTCAGGTTCAGGCTGAACCCGCTCCACGCCCTGGGTGGCTTCGAGCATCAGGCGCTCGGCCAGTTCCAGATCCGTGCCATAGGCCACCCGCACCGGCACCTTCATGCGCTCGTCACGGGTGCTGGCGGTCCAGTTCTCCACCGCCTGGGTCATCAGCAATTCATTGGGAACGAGGTACTTGATGTGATCGCGCGTGGTCACGGCCACGGCCCGCATCCCGATCCGGTCAACCTTGCCCACGGTCTTGTCCGCGCCCGCTCCGACCGCGATCACGTCGCCTGGCTTGATCGAGCGATCCATCAGCAGGATGATGCCGGAGATCAGGTTGCCCAGCGTCTTCTGCAGACCGAAACCGATACCCAGGCCAAAGGCCCCAGAAAAGACGGTCAGTGCGGTCAGGCTGATCCCGACAGCGTCGATGCCAAGCAGAACCAGCGCGGTCCAGACCACGACATTGACGAGCTTTTCGCCCAGGACCTGCTGTGCCGCATCAAGCCGGGTGACCCGGCGGAAGAAACGGCGGACAAAGCGGGTGATAATCCACCCCACCACCAGCACCACGGCGGCAACGGTGATGACTTTTAGCACGCCCAGCAGCGACAGGTGATAGCCACCGACATCGAGCGCCAGCGTATCGAGCCAGCTCAGGAACATGGACCAGCTCATGCATTGCTCCACGCGGCCAGGCCGCGTTCCAGGTCGGCTTTGAGATCGGCCGGATCTTCAAGGCCGATCGACAGGCGCACGCCAAACCGGTCAGCCGGATTCATGCCAGAGAGCGGCCACTGGGTTGCAGTGCGCAGCGCTGCCGGATCGATCGGCGTGACCAGGCTCTCGAATCCGCCCCACGAATAGCCGATGCCGAACAGGCTCAGGGCATCGATGAAAGCATCGCGCGCCGCGCCGTCCTTGCCGCTGAACACCACGCTGAACAGTCCGCAGCCGCCGGTGAAGTCCCGGTTCCACAGCTCGTGACCAGGCGATCCGGGCAGCATGGGGCAGAGCACCCGCGCGATCTGCGGCTGAGCTGAGAACCACTGCGCCAGGGCCAGCGCGGTCGCCGTTTCACGCTCCAGACGGACACCCATCGTGCGGAGCCCGCGCAAGGCCAGTGAGGCATCGTCAGGCGAAGCCACCTGGCCCAGCGCCTGGGCTGTCTTGCGCAGCTTGTCGTAATACCGGGGGCCAGCCGCAGCGCTCCCCATCATCAGATCCGAATGGCCGCCAATATGCTTGGTCAGGCTCATTACGGTAATGTCTGCCCCGCGTTCCAGCGCGGGAAACCCGGTCGGCCCGGCCCAGGTATTGTCCAGGACTACAGCCATGCCGCGTTCACGGGCCAGGGCCGAGATAGCCGGCACGTCCTGTACTTCCAGCGTCAGGCTGCCGGGGCTTTCCAGCAGTACGGCCTTGCACCGCTCGCAGGTCGCAGCGGCAAAAGCGTCCGGATCCTGCGGATCGAACCAGCGGGTTTCGATTCCCATGTCCTTCAGCAGGCCGCGCGCCATGGTCCGGGTTGGCTCATAGGCGTTGTCGGTCATCAGCAGGACATCGCCCGGCCGCAGCACCGCCAGCAGCGCGCCGGCAATGGCCGCAACGCCCGAGGGATACAGCACAGTTCCGGCCGCGCCTGGTTCCAGCCCGGTCAGGGCGTCGGCCAGGGCCCACTGCGTCGGCGCGCCGCGGCGGCCATAGTAGAAGTGGCCATCGGCATTGGGTTTGCCGGCGTGGACTGCTGCGGCATCGGGATAGAGATGGGTCGAGGCGCGCCAGACCGGCGGATTGACCACGGAGCCCGGCTGGCCGGGCGTACCGGTCCATTCCGCGCGGCGACCTCCGCCGACGAGGCGGGTGGCAGGGCGCAGGTCCTCAGGATTCTTGCTGTTCAGGCTGCTGCCCCCAGTTCTTTCGGTGTGGCGGGATCGGCGCCCCATTCGCTCCAGCTGCCGTCATAAAGCCGCGCATCTTCCTTGCCGAGGAGGTGCATGGCGAACAGCAGCACACAGGCGGTCACGCCGCTTCCGCAGGTGGTGACGACCGGCTTCGCCAGATCGATCCCGGCGCTGGCGAAGGTGTCCTTGAGGCCAGCCTTGTCCTTGAAGGTGCCGTCGGCATTGAACAGCGCCGAATAGGGCAGGTTGCGCGATCCCGGGATGTGGCCGGCGGCAATGTGCGGACGCGGATCGGCTTCCTCGCCGGTAAAGCGGCCCGCACCCCGGGCATCGAGCACCTGTTCGGCGCCGCTCGCCACATTGGCCAGCATCTGCTCCTTGGTGCGAACCTTGCCATCTTCCTGCCAGGCGGTGAAATGGCGGTGGCGCAGCGTCTCGCGGCCTTCGGCCAGTGGGCGCCCCTCGGCCTTCCACTTGGCAATCCCACCATCGAGGATCGCCACGTCATGCGCGCCGAACAGCTTGAGCATGAACCAGGCGCGGGCGGCGGTCTTCACTGCGCTGTCATCGTAGATCACAATCCGGCTGCCATCACCCAGACCCAGCGATTGCATCCGGCTGGCGAATTTTTCGGGTGGCGGCAGGGTGTTGTCGACCGGCGAGCCGGTGTCGACGAGATCGGCGAGATCCATGAACACGGCACCGGGGATGTGTCCGGCGAGATATTCGTCCAGCCCGCTGCGGCCCGAAGCCGGCATGTGCCAGCTGGCATCGACGATCCTGAGGTCGCTCGCCCCCATTTCATTGGCGAGCCATTCGGTTGTAACCAGACTGTCCATTGTTCCTCGCGTCCTCCTCGCGTCGCCGGGTGATTGCCCGTGCCAGTGCAAGACGCTCCTCTTCGCTGCACCTGCGAAGAAGACTAACTCGCCAAGGCTGGCGCGTCGAGGAAAATCCGGTCAGCTGACCGCGCGCTGGCCGAGCCGCGAATAGGTCCGCGGCCCGAGGTCGAGCCGGAACGGGCGCAGGGCACCACCAGGCTGGTCCGGCAGCTCGCCCACGACGAAGGTCTGGGCCAGAACCAGCTGCTCTATTGCACCTTGCTCCGCGGCGATCCGCACCCGCGCGAGCGGCACGAAATAGGTGGCATTGCCCGCCCGGATGGGGGTGATCGCGGACAGCGGCAGGCGCATTTCGCCGCGCAGGTCAGCGCTTTCGCCGGGGGCGAGTTCAACCACCTTGTGGCGCGGCTCGAGTCGCAATTCGGTGCTGGCAATCTGCTTTTCCACCGGCAGGGAGGCGTGGGCCCCCACCATGTCCGCCTCGATCGCAAGCGCGGTCAGGGGCACGGAACCGGTATTGGTGATCCGCAAGGTATAGGCGAGGGTCGCCGCCATCAGCGAGGCGTCGAGGCGGCGCGCCTCCAGAGTGAGGGCAATCCCCTCGACTGGCGTCACTGCTTCGGATGGTTCGGGGACTGCTTGCGCAGGTTTGGGGACGGGCTGCGCGGCTGGCGAAGCCGGCGAAGTAAAGTCCGGTTCGGGCAGGGGCGTTGGCGGGGCCGGGTCTACCACCGGCGGCTCGAACTCGATGGCCGGCGCGGCGGGAACCAGACGCTTGCGCCACCAGAGCAGCGCGCCCAGCAGGGTGAGGGCCAGGGCGAGGCCGCCGGCCGCGACAGGCCACCAATCGGGCAGGGCGATACCGCGGCTTGCGGGAACCGTTCCGGTTGGGGCCGGCGATGGTGCGGTCGGGATAGCCGTCGGAAAGCTGACGGTCGCGGCTGGCGTCGGCGCGGCTGCCGGCAGGGCCAGCGGATCGCCCGCCGGACCTTGCTCGCTGGTCTGCGCCGGGGCGCTGGCCCGTTGCGTGGCGGCGGTGCGGGGTGCCGGTCTCGTCCCGGCTGCCTGCGGCACCGGGACGGTTGGTGGTGTGCTGGCGCTGGGGCTCGGCTGGGAACTGGTCGGTTGCGGCGTGGCCGCCTGGGTCGGGCGCGGCCGGACCACCGGGTTGTCGGGATCGACCGGGCCTACCGGGCGTGCACTGGGGCTGGCCGTGCTGGGTGGCAGACTGAAGGTATCCTGCGCGGCAACCGGCATGGCGAAGGCGGCCAGCATCGCCGCGACAGCCGCGCTCCCCGCCGGAAATGCCCCCGATTTACGCATCAATTGCCACCCCGTGTCGATTTCGCCGCGCCCCCTAGCGCGGCTTGCACTGAATAGGGAGTGAACTTTGCGCTGCAACCCGCCGACTTGTGCAAAGCCCGCGTTCGGGGCATGGCCTGTGTCATGACGGACACAGTCACACCGCTTCACCTTGGCCAGACCAGCACGCTACCCGCTTCTCCCGAAGAAGCGGTGCTGGACTATGTGCCCAATCCGCGCCCTGGCGCGCTTTATATGGCGCGTTTTGCCGTGCCTGAGTTCACCTCGCTTTGCCCGGTCACCGGCCAGCCCGATTTCGCCCACCTGGTGATCGACTATGCCCCAGGCCAGACGATCGTCGAATCGAAGAGCCTCAAGCTGTTCCTCGGCTCGTTCCGCAATCATGCCGGGTTTCACGAGGATGTGACCGTCGGCATTGGCCAGCGCCTGTTTGACGAGATGCAGCCGCGCTGGCTGCGGATCGGTGGCTACTGGTATCCGCGCGGCGGGATCCCGATTGACGTGTTCTGGCAGAGTGGGCCGGTGCCCGATGGGCTGTGGGTCCCGGATCAGGGCGTGGCTAGCTATCGCGGCCGCGGATGATCGCAACCAGCCGATCGACATCGCCATCGTCCTGATAAAGCGCAAAGCCGATCCGCAGCACATCATCGCGCAGGTCGGTGACCACGCCCTTGCTGTCTAGCATGGCGTAAAGCGCTGGCGCAGCCTCGCCTTTGAAGGCCAGGTAGCGGGCGCGCGGATCGGAGATCAGCGCAAGGCCGGGCAATGGATCGGCGGATAGGAAGCGCGCTTTAAGCCGGTCGCAATGGGCGCTGATGGCAGTGGTGGTCAGGCCCTCGCAGGCCAGCATCCGCTGGACCGCGTTGAAGCGGTAGATGCCTGACGGGTCGAAAGTACTGCCCAGGAACCGCGCCCCATCCGGCGCATAGCCGACGCCGCCTTGCTTGGCCGCGAGATCATCAAAGGCGGCGAACCACCCGGTATAGACAGGCCGCGGGCCGAAGCCCGGCGGGGCATGCAGGAAGCAGATGCCTTCGCCAGCCATGGCATACTTGTAGCCGCCGGAGAGGTAGAACACCCGGTCCGCAATCCCCGACAGGTCGGTCGGCATGGCCATGAAACCGTGATAGCCATCGATCACCACCCATGGCCCATCCGGACGGGCGAGAGCGGCGAGGCGTTCGATCCCCTCCAGCACGCGCCCGGCATTGAATTGGACCTGGCTGGCGAAGATCAGGTCGAACGCGCCAGACTCTGCGGTATCGATCACCTGATCCAGTGGTACCGTGGTCAGCTCGATCCGACCCGCTTCGGCCCAGCGCAGCGACTGGCGGCGGAACGAGTGGAACTCGCCATCGCTCGCCAGCACTCGCGGACAGGGCGCCGGCAGGGCCGAGACGATCCGCACCAGCAACTCATGTGTGTTCGGCGCAAAGGCGATGGTCGCTGGGTCGGGCAGGGCCAGCTCGGTGGCGATATGGCGCTGGGCTGCAGGAATAACCTCGCCAAAGACGCGGTCCCACTTGTGATCGGCCAGGCGTGCGGCATCATCCCATGCCTCGGCATGGCCATCCCAGCTGGCATCGGGCCAAAGGTGGTGGCTGTGCGCGGCGAAATGCAGGCGGCTGGGGTTGGCGGTAAGCGCACGGGTGAAGAGGTGCTTGTAACTCACAGTGAAGTCCGCAAGGTCCAAAGCTCAGGGAAAGCGCGCTTGCCCAGCGTCGAATGCAGATAGGCCGCCCCCGCCGTGCCGCCAGTGCCGCGCTTGCCGCCGATGACGCGCTCCACCGTGAGCACGTGCTTGTGCCGCCAGGTCGCCATGGCGTCGTCCAGATCGACCAGCTTTTCGGCGAGCTGGTAGAGTTCCCAGTAGCGGTCGGTGTGGCGATAGACTTCGAGGAAGGCGGCCTCGACCACTTCATTGGCTTGGTAGGGCTGGGTAACATCGCGGTTCAGCACTTCAGCCGGGATGGCCAGACCGGCCCGCGCCGCTGCGGCAATTGCATCGTCCCACAGGCTGGGCGCGGCCAGCGCGGCTTCCATCGCCGCCCGCGCTTCGGGCCGGTCCTCCTGATAGGACAGGAACCGCGCGTCCTTCAGGCCCAGCATATATTCAACCGTGCGGAACTGGTCTGACTGGAACCCGCTCGACGGGCCAAGGACATCGCGGAAGCGGGTGTAATCGCTTGGCGTCATGGTGGCCAGTACGTCCCAGCTGAGCGTCATCACCGCCTGAATCCGGCTGACCCGCGCCAGGGCCTTGTAAGCCGGAACCAGGGCATCGGCCTGAACCTGGGCCTTGCCGAGCCGCAGTTCCCGGATCATCTGCTTGAGCCACAGCTCCTTGGTCTGGTGGATGACGATGAACAGCATCTCGTCATCCTGGTCGGAGCGCGGGTGCTGGCAGGCCAGCAGGTCATCCAGCGCCAGGTAGCGGGCATAGGTCATGGCTTGGTCGGTCATGAGCCGACCATCGCCAGAACTGGTTTCAAATGCAAGTAACCTGCCCCGAGGGGAAGGAACTAGCGCGTTCCCAGCCCGCGCGCGATGATCCCGCGCAGGATTTCGCGCGTGCCCCCGCGCAGCGACCAGCTGGGTGCATTGTGGACGATGTTGGCCAGGACCGAGGCATAGGCCCCGGCTGCGCGCGGATCGGCCTCGGCATCGATCAATTCCCGGGCAATATCGGGCAGGGCCTGCTCGAACAGTGCGCCAATGTCCTTGACGATCGCCGCCTGCAAATTGGCATCCTGGTGGTTCTGCAGCATTCCGGCGACCGAGCGCGAGAGGCGGCGCAGCACGGCAAGGCGTGCGGTGACGCGGCCAACGGTGATCTGCGCCGCGTCGCTATCGCGGCCCTTCAGCACTTCGAGCAGCTGGACCATCAGTTCGATCGAGGACAGGAACCGCTCGGGGCCCGAGCGCTCGAAGGCCAGCTCGCTCATCACCTGATCCCAGCCCTGGCCCTCTTCGCCGAGCAGCATGTCGGCGGGGACGATCGCGTCCTCGAAATGCATTTCGTTGAAGTGGTGCTGACCGGCCAGATCGATGATCGGCTTGATCGTGAGGCCGGGGGTGTTTTTGAGGTCGACCAGCAGCTGGCTGGTACCCTTGTGGCGGTCCGCCGGAGTACCGCTGGTGCGGCAGAACAGGATCACATAGTCCGCCTCGTGTGCGAAACTGGTCCAGACCTTGGTCCCGGTCACACGGTAGACATCGCCATCGCGTTCGGCCTTGGTCCGGGTGGCGGCGAGGTCTGAGCCTGAATCCGGCTCGCTCATCCCGATCCCGAACGACAGTTCGCCCGCAGCGATCCCCGGCAGGATCGCCTGCTGCTGAGCTTCGGTCCCGAACTTCAGGATCGACGGACCAGACTGGCGGTCGGCAATCCAGTGTGCGCCCACCGGCGCCCCGGCGGCCAGGCACTCCTCGACGATCACGGCCCGCTCGAAGGCGCTGCGTTCATGCCCGCCATACTGCTTCGGCCAGGTCATGCCGAGATAACCGGCCTGGCCCATCGCGCGGCTGAAACCGCGATCATAGCCGTACCAGTTGTCACTGCGCTGGCGCGGCGTGCGATTGGCCAGCTCCCGGTCGAGGAAGAGGCGGAACTCGGCCCGCAGCGCGATCACTGCGGCGCTGTCAGCCGGCGGGGCGGGGAAGGGGATGGCGGTCATAGTGCAGTTACCATTGGCCAGTAGCCGGGGCCGCCTGCGGATAGCGCGGCGGAGCCCAGCAATTTCGCCCAGGATACCTGGCCGCCAAACTCGTCGCGCCAGGTCCACAGCGAAGTGGTGTAAAGGTGGAGCCGGTGCTCGCGGGTAAAGCCGATCGCACCATGCATCTGGGTGGCAATCGAAGCCCCGGCGGTCGCAGCCTCGCGGGCACGCAGGGTGCCAGCGGCGACGCCCAGCAGATCATGGCGGGCGAGGGCCTCGCCAGCCAGGTCCGCGGCTGCGGTGGCGCATGCCAGTTCGCCGGCGAGCTTGGCCAGTTCGTGCTGGACCACCTGATTCTTCTGCAAGGGCTTGCCAAACTGAACCCGCGTAGCCGTATGATCGAGCGTCATTTCCAGCGCGGCTTCGAGTGCACCGGCGATCTGATAGGCGCGTACCGTTGCACCGCCTGCCAGCGGACACCACGGCAGCGCGGCCTCGGCATCGATCGTCCAGTCGATCGCAAGGGTGGGTCGCGGATGGAAATTCAGCGCCGTGCCGGAATCGGCGACCGACCAGCCTGAGCGCGGTACGCGGTACAGCTTGTTCCCAACCGCCAGTGCGAGGCAATCGAGCTGCTCACCCCAGGCGACCCGGGCAACCTGGCCGGTCAGGCGCCCATTGCCAACTGTCAGATCGTCAGCCCGGGCCAGTCCGGCCGCACCTTCAGCGAGCGACAGGCCGGCTGCGGCAAGCAACTGGTTTGCAGCCATCGTCTCGGCAACGGGCAGCGGCATGGCGTGCTTGCCGAGCAGGCGCAGCGCCTCGCCAGCTTCGGCCAAAGACAGACCAAACCCACCCTGATCTTCGGTGAGGAGGGCAAGCGGCAGGCCCATTTCCTCCACTTCCGCCCACAGCTCTGGCAGCCATCGCCCTTCGCGGGCGCTGGCTCGTGCCGCATCGTCGAGCGATCGCTCGAACAGGCGGGTGATCATTTCTGCAAGCATCGAGTGACCGTTCCTGCGCTTGTTTTGTGGTGCCGGCTGCAGGGATCGAACCCGCGACCCCCTGATTACAAATCAGGTGCTCTACCAACTGAGCTAAGCCGGCAATGTGGTCTTTGTGCTGGCGTCCTTAGCGTCAGGTTGCGCCAAAGGTCCACCCCTCTGTTCGGGCAATTTCGGCAGTGAGGGCGGACGGGCTCCACAAGGTCCGATCATGGGCAACATTTCGTAGCCAGGCGGCGGTGATCAATGCGTCGGCTGCATGGTCGGTGATCGGCCCGGATCCGGCAACGGGCGGTGATTCGAGCTCTGCCAGCGCCGCGTTCAGATCGGCATGGTCGCGAATCTTCGATGCGCCCGTGCGCCGCCCGGCGGCGATGGCGGCAATCGTTGTGTAGATTTCGACCACGACCGAGCCGGTATGGGGCAGCGGATCGATCGGCCAGACCGGCAGCTGCCGCGCCAGCCGGTGCAGCAGCCGCATTCCCGTCAGGCTCGACTTGCCGACCTGCGCCGCGCCGACCAGGTTGAAGTTCGAATAGGGCCGGCAACCCATCGCTTCCTGCGCGCGCTCGGTCACGCGGAAGCGGCCCCGACCTCCCTTTTGGCCGCCGCCGCCGAACCGGTCGCCCTCGCGCCCGCCGTGGCGGCGGAAATGCCGCGCGGCTTCGGGGTGATCGACAAAGGACGATGCGCCCAGGTGCGGATCGTCGCTGCAGATCCGGTCGATCAGCGCCCACAGCTTGCGTGCCGTGCTGGGGCTCTCAGTCCAGCCGGGGAAAAATGCCCCGGCGTCCGCATGGGCCAGGCTGATGCCCATGTCGAAGCCGACAATGGTGTGGTCGGGCAGATCGTTCAGCAACCAGTCGAGCACTTCGGGGCGCGACCAGCGGTAGCCGGGGCGGACCAGTGCGGGCGCGGCATTGCCCGGGCCGCACAGCGCCACGGCAATTCCGCGATGGCGTTCACCCGCCGCACCGGACCAGTCGACTGCGGCAAAGTGCCGGAACCGGCCTTGTTCGACCATGGGGGCCGTCATTCGCCGCGCAGCTCGCGGCGCTTTTTGTTCCACCATTCCAGTCGTTTGAGCACTTCGCGCTCGAACCCGCGTTCGACCGGTCGGTAATATTCCTGCGGTGCCATGCCTTCGGGCCAGTAATCGGCGCCGGAAAAGCCATCCTGAGCCTCGTGGTCATAGGCATAGCCTGCGCCATAGCCGATATCCTTCATCAGCTTGGTCGGGGCGTTGAGGATATGAGCGGGCGGGGCGAGGCTGCCGGTTTCCTTGGCGCTCTTCCAGGCTTCCTTCTGCGCGACATAGGCGGCGTTCGATTTGGGCGCCGTGGCGAGGTAGAGACAGGCCTGGACGATCGCCAGTTCGCCCTCGGGACTGCCCAGGAACTGGTAGGCATCCTTGGCGGCAAGGCATTGGGTAAGGGCCTGCGGGTCGGCCAGGCCGATGTCCTCACTGGCAAAGCGTACCAGCCGCCGCAGCACGTAGAGCGGCTCCTCGCCCGCCGTCAGCATCCGCGCCAGGTAATAGAGGCTGGCCTGCGGATCGGAACCGCGCAGGGCCTTGTGCAGCGCGGAAATCAGGTTGTAGTGCCCGTCGCGATCCTTATCGTAGACCGCCACGCGGCGTTGCAGGAAAGCGCCAAGCTGCGCGGGATCCAGTGGTTCAGGGATTGCCGCGTTATACAGCGTTTCCGCTTGATTGAGCAGGAAGCGGCCATCGCCATCGGCGCTCGCCACCAGCGCCTCGCGCGCGTCTGGGGTGAGGGCTAGCGGCCCGGCAAGCGCTTCGGCCCGGGTCAGCAATTCATCAAGCGCGCGGGCATCGAGGCGGTGCAGGATCAGCACCTGCGCCCGGCTGAGCAGCGCAGCGTTGAGTGCAAAGCTGGGATTCTCGGTCGTCGCGCCAACCAGGGTGACGGTGCCGCGCTCGACAAAAGGCAGGAAACCATCCTGCTGAGCGCGGTTGAACCGGTGAATTTCGTCCACGAACAGCAGCGTGCGCTGCCCCATCTTCGCTGCTGTCTCGGCCTCGGCAAAGGCTTTCTTGAGATCGGCCACGCCGGAAAAGACTGCGCTGACTGACACGAAGCGCATAGCCACCGCATCGGCCAGCAGCCGCGCTGTGCTGGTCTTGCCGGTGCCCGGTGGGCCCCACAGGATCATGCTGGATAGGCGCCCTGCTGCGACCATCCGCTCGATCGCGCCTCCGGGGCCGGTCAGATGTTCCTGGCCAATCACCTCGGCCAGGCTGCGCGGTCGCAGCCGGTCTGCCAGCGGCGCGTCCTCGCGCGGTTCGTCCGGCCCGGGTGAAGGCAGATCAGCGGCGAAGAGGTCGACCATATGCCCACCATAGGCCTGTCCGGCGAAATGGACGAGGGGGTCTTGCAAAGATGTAATGAAGATATATCTTAGTGCCAGTAACGAACGAAAGGAACGCTGATGTTCTTCGCCTATTCCCGCCACGGCTGTGGCAAGCACGCCGGTGGCCGCTGGCGCGGGTCGCGTAATTGGGGACCCTTCATGTTCCAGTGGGACGCGAGCAGTGAAGACGGCGCGCGTCGCACGCGCCGGCGGATGTTCGACGGGGGCGAATTGCGGCTGGTGCTGCTCAAGCTGATCGCTGATGAACCGCGTCATGGCTATGACCTGATCAAGGCGATCGAAGAGCTGACCGGCGGGGCCTATGCCCCCAGCCCTGGCGTGGTCTATCCGACCCTGACACTGCTGGCCGACATGGACCTGATCGCCGAGGATGCGGGCGAAAGCGCACGCCGGCGGTTTCGGATCACCGAGGCGGGCAGCGCCCACCTTGCCGAACGCGCGGAGGAAGTGGCCGCGCTGATGGCCCGGCTGGCCGCAATGAAGGAAGCGCGCAGCCGCCCCGATGCGGCATCGCTTCGGCGCGCCATGGGTAATCTGCGCCAAGTGCTGATGGACAAGGTCCGCGCTGGCGAGGCAGGCCCGGAGATGATCGACGAGATCGTGACCGCGATCGACGAGCTGGCGCGCCGGATCGAGAAACTCTGACCGCGCCGATTTTGCGATAGGGGTTTAGCGTGATACTTTCTCCCCATCCTTCAACGGGATGGGGAGAAATGCCATGAACACTGGTGCAACCGGGACGAAGCCAGGAGCGGTCTATTGGATCGTGGGCGCCGTCAGCCTGCTGTGGAACGGCTTTGGCGGCTATGATTACGTTATGACCCGCCTGAAAAACATGGATTACCTGGTGAGTGTGGTCGGCGGCGATCAGGCGCTGGCGCAGCAGATGCTGGACATGATCGAGGGCATGCCGATCTGGGCCCAGTTCCTGTGGGGCCTTGGCGTGTGGTCTTCGGTGCTGGGATCGGTCCTGCTGCTGATGCGTTCGCGCCATGCGGTGCCGGTGTTCATGGTCTCGCTAGGGGCGGCCGCGCTCAGCTTTGCCTATCAGATGACGCTGACCATGCCGCCGGGGCTGGATACGGGCATGATGAAGATCATGCCGCTGGTCATCCTCGGCGCCATCGTGTTGCAATGGTGGTGGGCGCGTCAGTCCCTGGCGAAAGGCTGGCTGGCCTAGGCTACCGCGCGGTCAGGGCCGCCTTCTGCCGGATCAACCGCATGTACGTATCGGCCACGACCTGATTGATCTGATCCCACGAGAAGTCCCGGCTGCGCAGTTCACCGGCCTTGCCGTGATCGCTGCGCAGCGCGGGGTCCTCGATATAGGCGCGCAGCGCTTCGGCAAATTGGTGGACCGCGCCGGGCCGGATCAGCCGGCCTGAGCGGCCATTGGCAACCAGGTTCTGGCTCCCGGTTGCCGCTGCTGCCACGACCGGCAGGCCGCTGGCCATGGCTTCCAGGCTGACATTGCCGAATGTCTCGGTAGTGGAGGGGAAGAACAGCACGTCCATGCTGGCCACCGCCATGCCCAGGTCCTTGCCGCCCATGAACCCGGCAAAGACCGCCTGCGGCAGGCGCGCTTCCAGCCAAGTCCTGGCCGGGCCATCGCCGACAATCAGTGTGCGATGCTTTACCCCGCGGCGGCGCAGTTCGTCGATGGTGTCGGAAAAGACATCAAGCCCCTTTTCCATCACCAGTCGGCTGTGGAAGCCGACCAGCACTTCATCATCAGCGACCCCCAGGCTGCGGCGCCATTCGAGCGAGCGCAGCGAGGGATCGAACACATCGCGATCGACCCCGCGTGACCAGATATCGATATCGTAGTTCATCCGCTGGTCGCGCAGCACCTGGGCCATCGATTCCGATGGCGCCACCAGTGCATCGCAGCGGCGATAGAGCCGGCGCAGCATGGCTTCGACCACAGGTTCGAGCCAGGCCATGTTGTAGTAGCGGAAATAGGTTTCGAACCGGGTGTGGACCGAGGCCAGCACCGGGATCCTGCGGTGGCGGGCCCAGGTGACGGCGCGGTGGGCAACGAAATCGGGTGAGGAAATCTGCACCACGTTGGGTGCAAAGGCCTTCAGATCGGCCCGGACCCGCGGGCTCAGCAGCATCGGCACGCGGTACTCGCCCCGCCCTGGAAAGGCGAAGGCCGGCACGCCGACCAGATCGCCGGTGGCGGGAAAGGCCGGTTCATCGACAACTGGCGAATAGACCCGCACCGCGGCACCCTGACGCAGCAAGTAGCCAACCAGCCGGTTGAGCGCCTGATTGGCCCCGTCGCGAACGTAATTGTAGTTGCCGCTGAACAGGGCAATGCGCAGATCGGAAGTTTCCATTGCGGGCTCCCTAGCCGATTGCGTCCGTACGCGCGAGTCAGACGGTCACAGTGGGCAGGGTGAGCACGAACACCGCGCCGCTGTCGCTGTCGGCCAATTCCAGTTGGCCGCTGCTGTTTTCGGCGAGGGCCCGGGCGATCGGCAGACCCAGTCCGGTGCCGCCTTGCTCGCGCTTGCTGGTGAAGAAGGGATCGAACACCCGCTCGCGATCGGCGGCCGGGATGCCGGGGCCATTGTCGGCCAGGCGGATCGTCACTGCGCCATCGGCCAGACTGGCGGCGATCGTGACTTCGCTGGCTCCGGCCTGGCGGGCATTCTCTATCAGGGTGGTCAGGATCGCCTCGAGCGCGCCGGGTTCGGCCATCACCGGGGGCAGCGTGGTCGGCAGGTTCATGGCGATGGCAAAGTCTGTCCGCCGCAGCCCCTCGGCGACCTGGTTCAGCAAGGGTTCCAGCGCCGTGCGTGCCCCCGGATCGGCACGGCCCATATCGGCCTGCGCCAGCTCCATCAGTCGGCTCACCAGGCGTGAAAGCCGTCCGGCATCGGCGGCCATATTGGCCAGAAACCGTTCGCGCTCCGCCGGACTCATCGTTGCTCCGTGATCCTGCAACAGCTCGATCCCGCCGGAAAGGCCGGCCAGCGGCGTCTTGAATTCATGGCTCAGCGCCGCCGCGAAATCGCGCAGGTAGCGCGAACGGCGGGCAATCGCGGCTGACATGGCGGCAAAGTCATCGAACAGTGATCCGATCTCCCGCACTTCCAGCGTCGGTCGGCGCGGTGCGGCATGGCGCCCCTGGGCCAGCGCGCGGCTGGCGCGGCTCAGCCGCTCGACCGGGCTGACCAACGCTCGTGCCAGCACGGCGGTGAGCACCAGCAACAGCGAGAAGATCGCCGCGACCCCCAGCGCTATCTTGCCGCGATCCTCCCACATCCCCCGGAACAGCGCGCGTGGGCTGCGCGAGACCAGCACTACGCCCACCACCTCGCCGCGCACCGTGATCGGACGGGCTTGATGCATCCGGATCGAGGTCGCGCGGCTGATCCAGTCGAGCGGGGTATCGCGCAAATAGGCATCGTTGTGGCGCAGTACGGTGCCGGGCGTGCCGCCAAGAGCCGCTCGCACTTCTGGCACCTGGGCCAGGCTCAGCCCCCGATCCCGCCCGCTCAGCAGCACCCCTTGCCGATCCAGCAGCAGGATCGAGGCCAGCGTGGCGCGCTTGGTTTCGGCAATGGCCGGGGCCAGCCGGTCCGCGACCTGCTGGGCCACCGGGTCAACGCCCAGCGGAACGCGTGTGGCGGCTGGCCGTTCTGGCAGGACGGGGGAGGAGCGCAGATCGACGCCCGTGGTGGGATCCTCGTAGCTTTCACTGATGGTATCCGCCAGGTCATCCTGGGGCTCAGGCGGCGCGGTAGCGGCTGGCCCGGGCCAGAGCAGCGCGGTGCTGGCGGCGATTGCGGCACTCTGCGCGGTCAGTTCCGCTTCCGTCCGGCGGATCAGCGCGTTCTCGTAAACCCTGAGGCCCAGCGCCGCGATGCCGGGCAGCGCGGCCACGAACAGCAGAGTGCCGAACAGCAGCCAGCGCAGCCGGGGCACCGGCCACAGCCGCAGGGCGAGGGCGCGCAGGGCGGCAATCATGCCGTTGTGCAAGGCCCGAGCCGGTAACCAACCCCGGCGCGGGTTTCGATCAGGCTGGCGCACCCAGCCTCGGCGAACTTGCGACGCAGGTTGCGCACGTGGCTGTCGATGGTCCGGTCGGTAATGGCAAAGCCGGGGCCGTGCAGCCGGTCGATGATCTCGTCGCGGCTGAAGAAGCGGGTGGGCGCGGTGGCCAGGGTGCGCAGGAGGGTGAACTCGGTAACCGTCAGCGGCACTTCCGCCCCCTGCCAACGTGCCGCCCAACCATCGAGATCGAGGCTGAGGCCACCGCGGCCCAGCGGCTGGGCGGCCGGGGCGGCGGTGGCATCCTTGGCCGAGCGTCGCAGGATCGCCTGCGCCCGCGCCACCACCTCGCGCGGGGAGAAGGGCTTTACCACATAATCGTCGGCGCCCAGTTCGATCCCCAGCACCCGGTCGATCTCGTCATCGCGGCTGGAGAGGAACAGGATCGGCAAGTCACCCTGGGCGCGCAGCCGGCGGCAGACCTCCAGTCCGTCCATCCGCGGCATATTGATGTCCAGCACCACCAGGTCCGGCGGATCGCGCCCGATCAGCATCAGCGCCTCTTCGCCATCGCCCGCCTCGACCGTTTCCACCCCGGACTTGGCGAAGGCAAAGGTCAGCACCTCGCGGATATGCGGGTCATCGTCGACGATCAGGACGCGGCGGGCCATGGCTGCGGTGTGCGCCGGTTGCATCGGTTCCGTCAACCGATCTGGTCCGGATAGCTGGCGGTTGGATCCTGCGGCGCGCCGCTGCAGTCATAGCGCGAGCCCGGCCAGACTTTAGAGGTCTCCCGGCCGAGCGCTTCAGCCCGCGCCAGTCGTCGCTCGCCCAGCAGGGTCCAGGCCCCTGTTTCGAGCATCTGCCCCTGGCGGTACTGGATCTGGGCGCGCAGTTCGCTGATGCGGATCCGGAGCAGCGGATCGATCGCGCGGTTCTCCAGCTCGATCAGCGGCAACAGCGCCGGGGTACCCAGCTCGGCCATGTAGCACAGGTCGATGCTCGCACCCGTGCCGTCTACCTCGCGGGCGTGGCGCACGTTCCACTGGGCTGCAATCGCCCCGGTATCGACAAAGGCGTAGCTGCCCAGCAGCAGCGCCGCCGCCGCCGTGTTCGCATTGATCAACCAGCGTGCGCTCTTGTCGCGCAGCAGCCGCCAGCCGATCAGCACCAGCCCGACCGCGACCAGTGCCATCCACGCCAGCGCGGCAATGCGCAGGCGGGTCAGCGAATAGGCGTCGATGTAATCATAGAGCCGCAGCATCGACGAGGCGACCAGCACCACGTTCTGCGCGATCCACAGCACCACGAGGCGGCGGATCAGTGGATTGGTTGCGGTCTGCGAACCCGGGCGCAGCGTGATCAGCACGAACAGCGCGGCCAGCAGGGCGGTAACGATCAGCGGATAGGCCCCGCGGTGCGCATAGTCCGCCAGCGTCATCCCCTCGGGCAGAGGCATCAGCCCCCACAGCCAGGCCAGGTCCATCGCGATCTGCGCCGCGAACAGCAGGTTGAAGAGGATCAGTGAGATGAGCACCGATGTGGACGAGACCCCCGGCAAGGCGAGTTCGCCCGAGCCGTCGAAGGTGCCAAAAAACGGCCGACTGCGACGCGGGCGCAGCACGCCCCAGACCACGACCGAAACAAAGCCCCAGACGACCAGCCGCTCGAAGGCCCGGTCATCCAGCATCGGCAGCGACAGGCTGGTGAGGAACTGCTCAATCACCGGATTGGCCGTTGCGAACAGCGCCACAATCACCGCCGAACCCAGCAGCGGCAGAACCAGCGCGGGCAAGGCGCGGCGCAGGCCGTGCACCGCTTGCGGCTTGCGGCGGCCAGTCCGGGCCAGCTTGAACAGGTCGATCAGGGGCCCGAACAGCGCCTTGAAGCCATGGGCGAGCAAGCGTTGCGCCCAGCGCCAGCTATCGTCGAAGCGGACGGTCGCAGGCAGCAGGATGGCCAGGCCCAGCGCAATCCAGAACAGCGCGAAGGGCAGTGGGCTTGCGTCCCAGATCATGGCTGCGGCCATCAGCAGGGCAAACCCGGCCGCGATCAGGGACCGGCGATCGCGCCGCAAGGCCGGCTGACCCAGCGCCGCACCCACCACCAGCGCGGCGGCGAACACGCCCAGCCAGCCAAAGCTGAGGCCGCGCTCGAAGAAGGTCTGGTCAGCCAGCACGATCAGGCCGACGGCGAGCGCCAGTTTGAACCAGAAGCCGTGGCGATGAACGAGCGACATGCGAAATCTCCCCTGAATGCAGGAGAGGCTATAGCGCGCTACCGCGCAGACCGTGCTGGTGCGGCGATGGGCTTGCTGTGCAGATTCGGTGCAGGCGGCTCTAGCTCGGGTAAGGCGCGTGCCGCACCGCGAGATCAAACCCGACCCGGCGCGCGAAGGCAAAGCGGCCGCCGGGAACAGCCGTGGCTTCCTGCTCAAGCCGCCGCAGGATCTCGCGCTTAAAGGCCCCGCGCGGATGGCTGGCAAGGACCTCGGCGATAAAGGTGCGGGGCAAGTGCGCCAGCCGCAGCCCGGTCAGGTCGACCATCGCCCCGTACTGGGTATAGGCCCCCAGCGCACCGTCGCGGTCGGCCTGTACCCCGACGGTGGTATGAACGATCAGCGCATCGGCGAGGTGGTGGCCGACGATTTCCGGCTCTCCCGCTGCTGCCGCGCAGCTTCGGGCTATGGCGGCACTGCGCAGGGTAAAGTCCTCGCCTGTAACCGCTTGCATGATCCCGACATCGTGCAGCAGCCCGCAGATATGGAGCAGTTCGGGGTCGGCAGCCACGCCGTCAAGCTGAGCCAGCGCCCGCCCGAACAGCGCCGAGCGATAGCCGTGAGCGAGCAGTTCGGGGCTCTGCTCCAGGGCGGCCTCCTCGGCCAGCCGAACTAGGCGGCTGTCGGGCACTGGTAGCAGATCGAGCCGGGCCGGGCGGCACAGCGCCGGCACCAGACGTTGCCACAGATTGCGAAGCTGCTGCCCCGCAGCAATGCGCAGCCCGTGGTGGCATTCGCGGGGAGTCATGACCCCGCCGCTGCTCCGGACCCATCCGGGGCCGCCAAAGCGATCGGGATCGGGCAAGGCTGGAAGGATGCGATCGGCCATCAGTCTGAATCCATATTTTGAACTCAGATTGAGATGCTCTATCTGGGTTCACATGTCAAACCCAGACCGCACAGAGCCCGTCCGCGCCGCCCCGATCCCGCGCGACCGATGTGGCATGGCGCTCGCCTGCAACTTGTTGGGCGATCGCTGGACCATGCTGATCATCCGCGAGGCGTTCTACGGTGTCGCCCGGTTTGACGATCTGCGGGCCGATCTCGGCATCCCGCGCGGGATCCTTAGCGCGCGGTTGGCGCGGCTGGTCGAGCAGGGCATTCTGGAACGCCGCCCTTACCGCGAAGGCGCGGCCCGGACCCGGCACGAATATCACCTCTCAGCGCGGGGACATGAGCTCGGTCTCGTGCTGATCGCGTTGATGCAATGGGGCGATCGTCACTTACAGGACCAGCCTTCGCCGCTGGCGATTACCGACAAGGCCAGCGGCGCGCCGCTGACAGTCGCGCTGGTCACCCCCGATGGTCTTGCGATAAATGCCGAGGCTGTCCAGATCGCGGTTGTTTAGTGCTGCTCAATACCCCTGCGCCTGCCCGTCCTTGCGCATTTCGGTGGCGCCGATCAGCACGCCGGTCTTGGGATCGCGGGCGATCGCCTGGTAGCCGCCGAACATGGCGCCATCTTTCACCACCTCGACCTTGTGGCCCATCGCCTTGAGCGCCGCGACCGTAGCGACGGGGATGCCGGGTTCAACGTAAAGCGTGCCAAGCGGATCGATGCTCGGCCCGGTGGTCGGCTCGGTTGGCTCGCGCCCGCCTTCGTGGTTCAGCCGCGCCGCATCGCCCGCTTCCTGCAGGTTCATGCCATAGTCGACCAGGTTGATCAGCACCTGCACATGGCCCTGCGGCTGCATCCCGCCGCCCATCAGCCCCAGCGTCATGTAGGGCTGGCCATCCTTCTTCACGAAGGCCGGAATGATCGTCTGGAACGGGCGCTTGGCCGGGGCATAGGCGTTGGCGTGCTTCGGATCGAGGGAGTAAAGCTCGCCCCGGTCCTGCAACATGAAGCCAAGGCCATCGGGCACCAGCCCGCTGCCCATCCCGCGATAGTTGGACTGGATCAGGCTGACCATTAGCCCGTCCTTGTCGGCCACGGTCAGGTAGGTCGTATCGCCCGGCCCTTCCAGCTTGGGTTCGGGCTTGGGTTCGCCCGGCGCGAATTCGGGCGTGGCCGTGTCCGGATCGATCAGGGCAAAGCGCTGTTTGCCGTAGTCGTCCGACAGCAGGTCCATGGGGAAGGGCGCGAAGTCCGGATCGGCATAGAATTTCGCCACGTCGGCATGGGCCAGCCGCTTGGCCTCGGTGATGTAATGCAGCACTTGCGGACTGCCGCGTTCCCACTGCGCCAGATCGACGTTCTTGAGGATGTTGACCATCTGCAGTGCGGCGAAGCCTTGCGTGTTGGGCGGCAGTTCGCACAGCTTATAGCCCTTGCGATAGGCCACGCAGACCGGCTCAAACCAGTCGCTGCGGTGGGCGGCAAAGTCCTCGAGGCTGTAGGCCGAACCCTGCCGCTTCAGGTAATCGACCATCACTTTCGCGCTCTGTCCGCGGTAGAATTCATCGCGGCCGTTCTGGCCAATCCGTTCCAGCGTATTGGCCAGGTCCGGGTTGCGGAACACCTCGCCCGTCTTGGGCGCGCCACCCACAAACCATGTCTTGCGAGCATTGGTGAAATCGAACTTGTCGGCATTGCGCTCGAAATTGCGGAAGGCGCGGCGGTAATACTCAGCGATCACCGGGGCGACGGGGTGGCCCTCGCGGGCATAGCGGATCGTCGGGGCCAGCACGTCCTGCATCGGCAGCTTGCCGAAGCGCTGGTGCATGGTGAACCAGGCATCGACCGTTCCCGGAATAGTGACGGAAAGATGCCCCAGCGGCGGCAGGCTCTTGGCATCGCCCAGCTTGGCCTTGAGTTGCTTCAGCGTCTGCCCCTTGGGGCTGCGGCCAGAGCCGTTGAGGCCGTACAGCTTGCCGGTCTTCGGATCATGGATGATCGCGAACAGATCCCCGCCGATCCCATTGCCGGTCGGCTCCATCAGCCCCAGCGCGGCATTGGCGGCAATCGCGGCATCCACCGCATTGCCGCCCGCCTTGAGCACGTCGAGCGCGATCTGCGTTGCCAGCGGATGGGCCGTCGCCGCCATGCCGTTCTGTGCATAGACCGGACTGCGCGACCAGGCCGCCCCGGCCGGGCGGCCACCGGCGCCAATCTGCTCCGCAATCGGGCGGGGCTTGGCTTCCTGCGCCGCGGCGGGCGCGGTGAGCGTGACCGCAAGAGCGGCAGCAAGGGCGATGGCGCGGGTCATGGTGGACTCTCCGGAACTGGCGTTTGTCCAGTTGACTAGGCCGCTCTGCCAGTGCCTGCAACACGGCATATTGGACGCCGTGGACCGCGCCGTGGACCACATGGACCACTGTCCAGAGACAAGAAAAACCGCCGCTCCGGCCCGGCGCGAAAATGGCGGTTCAGGGCGGGCGGTGCGGGGTGTCATGACGGGCGGATTATGCCACAAAGCCGCCGTGTAGGAAAAAGGCTGGCGACCCACGCCGCCGCCGTTCGATCAGCGCAGGCTGGACCAGTTGCGCCGCATGACGAAGGCAAAGCCGCCGACCACGGCGGCCAGCATCAGCCCCGCCGCCACCCACAGATAAACCGGATAAGGCCCGGTAAAGGCCAGCGCCACGCCCGCCCCGGCGATCAGCGAAGCGGCAAACAGCCAGGCCCCCGCCCGCCGCCCGCGCAGCAGCAGCACACCCGCGATCACGCCGGCCAGCTTCAGCAACAGAAAAGTCAGCCACAGGCCGGGCGCATAGCGCGGATCGCCCAGGGCCAGGCTGATACCGTTGGCCGCAACGCCAATCGCGTGCGAGCCGACGATCAGCCATGCGATCAGGCGAACTGTATTGTTTGCGACCATTTCCGTCTCGTCCTTCGCCAGCACCGCGATCATGGTAGATCCCAGTCATGCGATGACAGCATAGTGTGCGGGAAAACGAAAACGGTTCAATGGCCGCTACCTTACTGTGTCAGTGTGCCACAACGATAATGGGACATTGCCCAAGGCGGGCAAGAGGCCTACTGTCCGCGTAACAATGTCACATTGGGGGTTGTCCATGTCGCCATTCGCCGCCGACTTTCTGGAGACGAACCGCAGGCTGCTGGCGATCCTTGCGATCATCGTCGCTCTTGCAACCTGGGGCGTTGATCTGGCGGGATGGGTCTATCAATGCCCCTATTGCCGGGTGCAGCGCAGCGCCATCGGTGTGATCGGGGTGATCCTGTTGCTGCCATTCTATCACCACTGGATCTTGCGGATGATCGGCAGCGCAGTCGGAGCGCTGGGGCTGGTCGTGGCCGCCAACCAGAATTTCAACCATATCCTGCGCATGCACCGGGGCACGTTTGAATGGGGCAACCAGTGGTTCATCCATCCGTGGCTGCTGTCCGGCTTTGCCCTGTTCATCCTGACAGCGCTGCTGATGATGCTGTGGTCGCGGCCGCTCGGCACAGCGACTGGCACCCAGGCCAACGTTTCTTAGATGGCCGCCAGGTTTGCGGCCTAAGTTCCGCCAGACGTTTTCAACGCGTCTGCAATTGGGCTTTTAGCGAGGGAAGCACGTGTTTGTGCATCGCGCTGAAGCGCAATTATGACTGCCGTGGCCCCTTGCGGTGGGGTTTGGGCTTGCCCTTGAACGGCGGGCGGCCGCCACCGGGACGCGGGCCGCGTTCGTTGCCACGATCATCGCCACGGTCGTTGCCGCGATTGCCCTTGTAAGGGCCGCGCGGGCGGTTCTCGCGGGCCGCGTCGCGCGGGGTTTCGGGGGAAAGCTCGATCGTGATCCCGCTTTCGTCCTCGCTCCCCGGCTTGGCCGTGCGGGCCACGGCGGCGCGGAACTTGGCTTCGACTGCGCGGGGGATCTGGAAATAGGTTTCGTTGGCAGCAATGCGGATCGCGCCGATCTCGCCCCGGGTCACGTGACCACGGCGGCACAGCAGCGGCAGCAGCCAGCGCGGGTCCGCGCGGTGGCGGCGGCCAATGTCCATGCGGAACCACACCGTGTCATCAAACCCTTCGCGGTGGTGGACCGGGCGTGCTTCGCCCGAAGGCTTGGTGCGGGTCGACAGGTCGATCAGCTCTTCGGGTTCGGGCAGGCGGCTGGCATGGGCGCGGACCAGGGCAAGCGCCAGGTCCTCCGGGCCCATCGTCGCAAGCAGGCGGCCGGCCAGCTCACTTTCGGCCTCGCTCGGCTCGATCGGCTGGGTCAGCACGGCGATCAGGCGTTCGTGATCCTGGGCGCGGATCGCCTCGGGGCTGGGGACGTCCATCCATTCGGCATCGATCCGCGCGCCGCGCAGCATCATCTCGACCCGGCGGCGGCGCGGGAAGGGGACGATCAGAACGGCGGTGCCCTTCTTGCCCGCGCGCCCCGTGCGGCCCGAGCGGTGCTGAAGCGCTTCGGCATCGCGCGGGATCTCGACGTGGATCACCAGGCTCAAGGAAGCAATGTCGATCCCGCGCGCGGCGACGTCGGTGGCGACGCAGACCCGGGCGCGCTTGTCACGCAGCGCCTGCAAAGCCTGGTTGCGCTCATTCTGGCTATGCTCGCCCGAGAGGGCGACGGCGGCAAAGCCGCGCTCGACCAGCGTGGCATGAAGGTGGCGGACATTGTCGCGCGTGGCGCAGAACAGCATCGCCGTTTCCGCCTCATGAAAACGCAGCAGGTTGACCACGGCGTTCTCGATGTCGGAAGGCGAGACGGTGACGGCCTGATAGGCGATGTCGCCGTGGCCCTGTTCGTCGCCCACGGTCGAGATGCGCAGCGCGTCATGCTGGTAACGCTTGGCCAGCGCCACGATCGGCTTAGGCAGGGTGGCCGAAAACAGCAGGGTGCGGCGATTGGCGGGCGTCGCGTCGAGCAGTTCCTCAAGGTCCTCGCGGAAGCCCATGTCGAGCATCTCGTCCGCTTCGTCGAGCACGGCAAAGCGCAGCGCCGAAAGGTCAAGCGCACCGCGCTCCAGATGATCGCGCAGGCGCCCCGGGGTGCCAACCACGAAGTGCACGCCCTGATAGAGCGCGCGGCGTTCGCGCGAAGGGTCCATCCCGCCAACGCAGGTGGCCACGCTCGCGCCGGTCCCGGCAAACAGCCAGGTCAGTTCGCGGCTCACTTGCAAAGCCAGTTCGCGGGTCGGGGCAATGACCAGAGCCAGTGGTGCGCCGGCCGGTGGCAGGGCTTGCCCGTCTGCCAGCAGTTCCGCACCCATGGCCAGGCCGAAGGCGACCGTCTTGCCCGAGCCCGTGCGAGCCGACACCACCAGATCGCGCCCGGCGGCCTCGGGTTCGATCACTGCGGCTTGGACGGCGGTCAGATCGGCATAGCCGCGCGCGGTAAGCGCAGCGGCGAGAGCAGGGGGAAGGGCGGCAAATGGCGCGGCTGACGCTGCACCAGGCAGCGAGCCTGATTGTGCCATGATAGTTATGCCGCTTCCTTCTTTCTGGACGCCTTCTTGCGCTCGTGCGGATCGAGAATCGCCTTGCGCAGGCGCACCGACTGCGGGGTCACTTCGACCATTTCATCATCGTCGATGTAGGCGATGGCCTGTTCCAGCGTCATGATCCGCGGCGGGGTGAGGCGGATGGCGTCATCCTTGCCGGTCGAGCGGAAGTTGGTCAGCTGCTTCGACTTCATCGGATTGACTTCAAGGTCTTCCGGCTTGGCGTTTTCGCCGATGATCATGCCTTCGTAAATCTTGTCCTGCGGGCGCACGAACAGGACGCCGCGATCTTCCAGGCTGTTAAGCGCATAGCCGACCGCTTCGCCGGCGCAGTTCGAGATCAGCACGCCGTTGGGGCGGCCTTCAATCGCGCCCTTGTAGGGGCCGTACTTCTCGAACAGGCGGTTCATGATCCCGGTGCCGCGCGTGTCGGACAAGAATTCGCCGTGATAGCCGATCAGGCCGCGCGAGGGAGCCGAGAAGGTGATGCGGGTCTTGCCGCCGCCCGAGGGGCGCATGTCGGTCATTTCCGCCTTGCGGAGCGCCATCTTGTCGATGACCGTGCCCGAGTATTCATCGTCCACGTCGATCACGACGGTTTCGTAAGGTTCGGTGCGCTGACCATCTTCCTCACGGAACAGCACGCGCGGGCGGCTGATGCCGAGCTCGAAGCCTTCGCGGCGCATGGTTTCGATCAGCACGCCAAGCTGCAGTTCGCCTCGCCCGGCGACTTCGAAGCTGTCCTTGTCGGCAGACTCGGTGACGCGGATCGCGACGTTCGATTCCGCTTCGCGGAACAGGCGGTCGCGGATCATGCGGCTGGTTACCTTGCTGCCTTCGCGGCCGGCCATCGGGCTGTCGTTCACGGCAAAGCGCATCGAGAGCGTCGGCGGGTCGATCGGCTGGGCGTGGAGCGGCTCGGTCACCGCCGGATCGGCAATGGTGTTGGCCACGGTCGCTTCGGTCAGGCCGGCCAGCGAGATGATGTCGCCGGCGCGGGCTTCTTCCACGGGAACGCGCTCGAGGCCGCGGAAGGCCATCAGCTTGGAGGCGCGCCCGGTTTCGATCACGTTGCCATCGGCATCAAGCGCGTGGATCGGGGAGTTGACCTTGACCGTGCCCGACTGGACCTTACCGGTCAGGATGCGGCCCAGGAAGTTGTCGCGATCGAGCAGGGTGACTAGGAACTTGAAGGGGCCGTCAACGTCGGCTGCCGGGGCGGGGACATGGCTGACGATCTTTTCGAACAGCGGGGTCAGATCGCCTTCGCGGGCGTCCTGGTCCTCGCTGGCATAGCCGTTGCGGCCCGAGGCATAGAGCACCGGGAAATCGCACTGCTCGTCGCTCGCGTCGAGGCTGACAAACAGGTCGAACACTTCGTCCAGTACTTCCTGCGGGCGGCCATCGGGGCGGTCGATCTTGTTGACGACTACGATCGGCTTGAGTCCCAGTGCCAGCGCCTTGCCAGTGACGAACTTGGTCTGCGGCATGGCCCCTTCGGAGCTGTCGACCAGCAGGATCACACCATCAACCATCGAGAGGATCCGCTCCACCTCGCCGCCGAAGTCGGCGTGGCCGGGGGTGTCGACGATGTTGATCCGGGTGCCGTTCCATTCGACCGAGGTGCACTTGGCCAGAATGGTGATCCCGCGCTCCTTTTCGAGGTCGTTCGAATCCATCGCGCGCTCTTCCACGCGCTGGTTGTCGCGGAAGGTGCCGGACTGGCGGAACAACTGGTCAACCAGCGTGGTCTTGCCGTGGTCAACGTGGGCGATAATGGCGATATTGCGCAGCGGCAGCGGGGCGGACATCAGGAAAACTCGCTAAACAGGGGAGGGCACGGCGCTTGCTGCGCCGCAACATTGCGCGCGCCCCTAGCCCAACTGGTCCCCAGCGGCAAGTGTAACGGTACCTCGTAGGGTATTGGAAATCGCCAGACCGGCGGCTAGTGGCGCGGCCCATGAAGAAACTCATCCTGCGCGCCGCCTTGCTCGGCGCTTCCGCCCTGTCGTCAACCGCCTATGCCCAGGACGCCGCTGTCGAGGAGGCCCAGCCGGCCCCAGCTGCGGTCGAGGAAGAGGCCGAAGGCAACGAGATCGTTGTTACTGCGACCAAGCGTGAACAGACGCTGCAAGACGTTCCTGTGGCCGTGTCGGTCACGACTGGCGCCACCATCGAGCAAGCCCAAATCCGCGACCTCAAGGACCTGCAGACGCTGGTCCCGACGCTGCGCGTGACCCAGCTGCAGTCGAGCGCCAACACCAACTTCATCATCCGCGGCTTCGGCAACGGGGCAAACAACGCCGGCATCGAACCGTCGGTCGGCGTCTTCGTCGATGGCGTCTATCGCAGCCGTACCGCCGCCCAGATCGGCGACCTGCCCGATGTGCAACGCGTGGAAGTGCTGCGCGGCCCGCAGTCGACCCTGTTCGGCAAGAATGCGAGCGCCGGCGTGATCTCGATGGTCACCAAGGCCCCGTCGTTCCAGTTTGGCGGCTCGGTCGAGGCGACCTACGGCAATTTCGATGCCGTAGTGCTGAAGGGCGTGGTAACCGGCCCGATCAGCGAGACGATCGCTGCCAGCCTGGCGGCCGGCCTGAACAAGCGTGACGGTTACATCGAAGACCTTGGCTATGGCGGCAAGACCAACGAGCGCAACCGCTGGTTCACCCGCGGCCAGATCCTATTCGAGCCGAACAACAGCCTGCGGGTGCGCCTGATCGGCGATTACGACAAGATCGATGAAGACTGCTGCGCCGTGATCAACGTGCGCCGTTCGGCGGCAACCTCCGCACTTGAGGCGGTTGGTGGCCGCGTGAACGATTTCCGCGATCCCTTTGCCGATGTCACCTATTCGAACTTCGCCAGCACCAACAAGATCGAAAACTGGGGCCTGTCGGGCCAGGTCGATTATGAGGTCGGCCCGCTCAAGTTGACCTCGATCACCGCCTGGCGCGAAAGCAAGAGCCGCACCAATCAGGATTCGGACTTCACCAGCGCTGACCTGATCGGCGGCAATGTCGGCACGGTCGACATTGGCACCTTCACGCAGGAACTGCGTGTCTCGGCCGAATTCCTTGATGTGTTCAGCGCCATGCTGGGCGGGTTCTACTTCAACGAGGACGTCACCTCGACCTCGGCCCTGACCTATGGCACGGGCTTCCGGCCTTATGTGAACCTGCTGTCGGGCGGTGCGATAACCCTGCTGGAAACCCAGATCCTGGGTCTGCCGCTGAACACCTTCCAGCGCCCCGGGCAGGGCATGTTCACCCGCTATGAAATGGACAACGAAGCCTGGTCGATTTTTGGCAACTTTGACGTCAAGCTGGGTGATCGCTTCACCCTGACGCTGGGTGGCAACTACACGAAGGACCGCAAGAGCGTTGTCTCCAACGTCAACAGCACCGATGCCTTCTCGGCGCTGGATCTGGTGGCGATCGGCAACGGCGTGATCCGTAGCACCGTGATCGCTCAGCAGGTTGGCGCGGCGCTGGGGCTGGCCGGCTCGGCCAATGCTACCCAGGTCGCGACCTTCGCTGGTGCGCAGCCTGCCGTTTATGCGGCGATTGTCACCGGGGCGACCAACTTTGCCAACCTCAACCAGACCAACCCTGCGGTTAACCAGCTGCTCGGCCTGCGCACCCTGCAGTTCCTGCCACCGTTCCGCAACTTCCCGAACGCGGTGGAGAACGGCAAGACGAGCGATGGCAAGTGGACCTGGACCGCACGCCTGGCGATGGACGTGACTGACACGCTCAACGCCTATGTCAGCTATGCGACCGGTTTCAAGGCCAGCTCGTTCAACCTCTCGGCTGACAGCCGCCCGACCTCGGGCGACTACCTGCGGCTGGCTGCCGCCGGGCTGCTGGTGCCGAACCTGACCACCGGTTCGCGCTTTGCCGGGCCGGAAAACGCCCGCGTGTTCGAACTGGGGCTGAAGGCCAACTGGGGCCTGGTCAGTGCCAACCTGACCGCCTTCCACCAGCGGATCACCGGCTTTCAGTCGAACATCTTCACCGGCACCGGCTTCGCGCTGGCCAATGCCGGGCAGCAAACCACCTATGGCATCGAGTTTGATGGCATGGTCAAGCCGACCGAGGAGCTGACGCTGACCGCGTCGATGGTCTACCTTAAGCCAAAGTACGACAGCTTCCCGAACTCGGCGCTGGGCGATGCCTCGGGCCGCCAACCGGCCGGTATTCCTGGTATTTCGGCCACCTTCGGTGCGCAGTGGAACAAGGAACTGGGTAACGGCGACCGGATCATCCTGCGCGCCGATTACTATCATGAATCGCCGGTGCAGATCGTCGATGGCCTGCCCGGGTTCATTCAGCGCAATGCAGTCGGTCAGGTGGTCAGCTACCAGCCGGCCTTCGACATTGCCCGGCCGTTCCGCCGCGAAGTGAACGAGGTCAGCGCCTCGGCCACCTATGCGTTGATGAGCGGGCTGGAATTCTCGATCTGGGGCCGCAACCTGACGAACAACCGCTACTTCCTGTCGCTGTTCGATTCGGTTGCCCAGTCGGGCTCGATTTCGACTTACCCCAACCAACCGCGCACCTTTGGCGCGACGGTGCGGTTCAAGTGGTGATTCCAACCGGTAAGAGCTGAAACGAAAAAGGGGGCAGGCAACTGCCCCCTTTTTCTATTGCGCCCGGTGATCGCCTATTCACTGGTCCTTCAGCTTGGCCACGCCTATACCCGCGACATGACTGCTCGTTTTCGCGCATTGCGCTGCTTTGCCCTGGTTGTTCCGCTGCTTGTTCTGGGGGTTCAGCCGCTGGCAGCGCAGAATGCGCAGCGCGCCTCTGGCAAGTCGACAGCGGCGGCCCAGCCCGCCGCGCGCCCGGCTGCTGCCCTAACGCCCTGGCTCTATCGCGGCAGCGATGTTCCGCAGGACAAGGAATGGATCTTCGGCGAACTGCCCAATGGCCTGCGTTATGCCCTGCGCAAGAATGGTGTGCCGCCGGGGCAGGTGGCCGTTCGGGTGCGGATGGATGTCGGCTCGCTGCACGAGGAAGAGAGCGAGCGCGGCTATGCCCACTTGCTGGAGCACCTGGTGTTCCGCCAGTCGCGCTATCTGTCTGAGGGGGCCGCAATCCCTACCTGGCAGCGCCTGGGGGCGACCTTTGGCAGCGACACCAATGCCGAAACCAGCCCGGTGGCCACGACCTTCAAGCTCGACCTGCCCAACATCACGGCAGCCAAGCTTGACGAATCCATGAAGCTCCTGTCCGGCATGATGATCGCCCCGGCGCTGACTGAGGCGAACGTGCGGGCCGAAGTGCCGATCGTCATGGCCGAGAAGCGCGAACGTGGCGGCACGGCCGAGCGGGTGGCCGAAGCCACCCAGCAGACCCTGTTCGCCGGGCAGCGGCTGGCGGTGCGCCCGGTGATCGGCACCAATGAAACGCTCCAGGCCGCTAACCAGGCTTCGGTCCGGGCGTTCCACGCCCGCTGGTACCGGCCTGAAAATGCCGTGATTGTGGTGGTCGGCGATCTCGATCCCAGTCTCGTCGAAGGCATGGTGCGGCGTTATTTTTCGGACTGGCCGGCGCAGGGCAAGCCGGTCCCGGCGCCTTCCTTTGGCGATCCGGTCGCCCCGCCTGGGGCCAAAGGCCCGAACCCGGTTGGTGAAACGCGGGTCCTGGTGGAGCCTGAGCTGCCGCGCGGGCTGACCTATGCTGTGCTGCGGCCGTGGCGGCAGGTGCAGGATACGATTGTCTACAACCAGGGGATCATGAAGGATTCGCTGGCCCAGGCGATCATCAACCGCCGGCTTGAAGCCCGCGCCCGGGCCGGGGGCAGCTTCCTGTTCGCTCAGGTCAGCCAGGAAAAGGTCAGTCGTTCGACCGACGCCACCTTCGTTTCGGTGACCCCGCTTGACGAGAACTGGGGCAAGGCGCTGACCGAAGTGCGCGCTGTGATTGCCGATGCGCTGGCCAGTCCGCCGACTGAGGACGAGATCGAGCGTGAAGTGGCCGAATTCAACGTCGCTTTCGAAAGCTCGGTCGAACAGCGCCGCCTGCTGGCCGGGGCCAAGCTGGCCGACGATCTGGTGACCGCGGTCGACATCCGGGAGACTATTGCCTCGCCCGAAACCGTGCTGTCGATCTTCAATTCGTCGCGTGCACTCTTCACCCCGCAGGCCGTGCTGGAACACACGCGGCGACTGTTCAACGGCGCGGTGACGCGCGCGGTCTACATTACCCCCCGTGCGGGCGAGGCGGAAGCGCCACAGCTCGCAGCGGCGCTGTCTGCGCCGGTCGCCCCAGATGCCAAGGCGCGGCTGGGCGGCAAACCGATCTCTTTTGCTGATATGCCCGCACTGGGCGAGCCGGGCCAGCTGGTCGCCCAGAACGCGACCGGAATTCTCGGAATCGAGCAGCTCGAATTTGCCAATGGCGTCAAGGTGCTGCTCTGGCCGACCACGGACGAGCCTGGGCGCGTTTCAGTGAAAGTCCGGTTTGGTGCCGGTTTCCGGGCCTTTGGCCCAGGCGATAGCGCCTATATCGCGCTTGGCGACATGGCGCTGGTCGGCTCCGGCCAGGGCAAGCTCGGTCAGGAAGAGCTCGACCGGATTAGCACCGGGCGCAAGATGGGCTATGATTTCGAGATCCAGGATTCCTCGTTCCAGTTCTCGGCCGATACCCGCCCGGCGGACATGGCCGACCAGCTCTATCTCTTTGCCCAGAAGTTTGCCCAGCCGCGCTGGGATGCTCCGCCGGTGCTGCGGGCCAAGGCAGCGGCGCGGATGCGCTATGAAAGCTTTGCCGCCTCGCCGCAGGGCGTGCTTGAACGTGATCTCGAGTATCTCCAGCGTGGCCGCGATCCGCGTTTCGCCACGCCGACCCCGCGCGAGGTCGAGGCAACAACGCCGGCCGGCTTCCGGCAGGTGTGGCAGCCACTGCTGGAGCGTGGTCCGATCGAAGTGCAGCTGTTCGGCGACTTTACCCGCGAGCAGGCGATCAGCGCGCTCCAGCGCAGCTTTGGCGCCCTGGCGCCGCGCCGGCCGCTGGAAGACCTGCAACCCGCCCGGGTCCCGGTGCTGTCACCATCTGGTCAGGCGATCAAGCTGACTCACCGAGGCGATGCGAGCCAGGCGGCAGCCCTGATGAGCTGGCCGACCGGCGGCGGCATGGCCGGGATCAGCGAAAGCCGTCAGCTCGAGATCCTGACCAACCTGTTCCAGAACCGCCTGCTCGATGCCCTGCGCGAGCGTCTGGGCGAGGCCTATGCCCCGCAGGTGTTCAACGCCTGGCCGCAGGACCTGGAAAATGGCGGTTCGGTCACGGCGCTGGCTCAGCTTTCTCCGGCGGCGGTGCCGGTATTCTTCTCCACCGCTGAAAGGATCGCCGCCGATCTGGCCGCCAAGCCGGTCTCGGCGGACGAGCTGGCCCTGGTGATCGAACCGCTGCGCCAGCAAATCAACCGGGCCAGCACCAGCAGTGCCTTCTTCATGTACCAGCTGGAAGGGGCCAGCAGTGAGCCAGCCAAATTTGCCGCGCTGCGCACCCTCTTGTCGGACTATACTAGGACCACGCCCGAGGCGATGCAGGCCCTGGCGCGCAAGTACCTCCAGCCGGGCCAGTCCTGGCGCGCGGCGGTGCTGCCCACGGGCAGTGCCGCCCCGGTGGGGGTGGCCAAGAGCGAAGCGAAACCCGCCGGACCAGCCATGCCGGCGCTCGATGGACGCTAGGCGTAATTAAATTTCGCTATCAGGTGCTGCAGCTTTCGTCTTTTGCAATTGCGAACAGAGGGCGCTATGGGCCGCGCTCGCAAAGGAGCAGTAGACGTGGCAAGCATGTGGACACCTGAAAGCTGGCAATCGCGCGAGGCCCGGCACCTGCCGGCCTATCCCGATGCTGCGGCGCTCGGCCGGGTGACAGACACGTTGACCACCTTTCCGCCGCTGGTCTTCGCTGGTGAAGCACGCGCGCTGAAGGCCGATCTGGCTCAGGTTGCTGCCGGGAAGGGCTTCCTGCTGCAGGGCGGGGACTGCGCCGAAAGCTTTGCCGAATTTCACCCGAACAACATCCGCGATACTTTCCGCGTGCTGCTGCAGATGGCGGTCGTGCTGACTTTCGCTTCCAAGCAGCCGGTGGTGAAGGTGGGCCGGATGGCCGGCCAGTTCGCCAAGCCGCGCTCCTCCCCGGTCGAGGTGATCGATGGTGTCGAGCTGCCGAGCTACCTCGGCGATAACATCAACGGGATCGAGTTCACGTCTGAGGCGCGGATTCCCGATCCGCAGCGCCTGCTGCAGGCCTATTCGCAGTCGGCCGCGACGCTTAACCTGGTGCGCGCCTTCTCGACCGGGGGCTATGCCAACCTGCGCCAGGTCCACCAGTGGACGCTGGATTTTATGGGTCGCTCGCCCTGGGCGGACAAGTTTGCCGAGATCAGCACCCGGATCGGCGAGGCGCTGGACTTCATGGAAGCCTGCGGGATCGACCCGCGCACCGTGCCACAGTTGCAGGGCACCAGCTTCTACACCAGCCACGAGGCGCTGCACCTGCCCTATGAGCAGGCGATGACTCGCCAGGATTCGCTGACCGGGGACTGGTACGACACCTCTGCCCACATGCTGTGGATCGGCGACCGGACCCGCTTCGAAGGCTCGGCCCATGTCGAGTTCCTGCGCGGCGTGGGCAATCCGCTGGGGATGAAGTGCGGCCCCTCGCTCTCGGCGGACGAGTTGCTGCGCCAGCTCGACGTGCTGAACCCGGCGCGTGAGGCGGGCCGCATCACGCTGATCAGCCGCTTCGGCGATGAAAAGGTCGAAGCGGGCCTTGCCCCGCTGGTCCGCGCGGTGAAGCGCGAAGGGCACCCGGTGGTCTGGTCGTGCGATCCGATGCACGGCAACGTGATCAAGGCCGAAAGCGGGTTCAAGACCCGCCCGTTCGACCGGATCCTGCGCGAAGTGCGCGGCTTCTTCGCGGTCCACCGCGCCGAAGGCACCCACGCCGGTGGCATCCATATCGAGATGACCGGGCAGGACGTGACCGAATGCGTCGGCGGGGCCATCGCGATCAGCGATGAACGTCTGGCCGATCGCTATCACACGCACTGCGACCCGCGCCTCAATGCGGCGCAGTCGCTCGAACTGGCCTTCCTGCTGGCCGAAGCGCTCAACCTAGAGGCCGGCGAACGCGCCCAGCGCGCGGCGTGATCACGCGCGAACTGCTGGGTACGGCCCAGGTCCCGGGTGGCGAGGAGTTGAAGCTCTTCGCCCACGGCCGCGATTTTATGATCGTGATGGGCCATAACGAGCTGATGAGCACCCGGATGCGCGGCTCGGAAGAGGCGCTTGCAACCATGACGCTCGACCGGCTGCACGGCAGAGCCGCACCGCGCCTGCTGATCGGCGGCTATGGCATGGGCTTCACCCTGCGCGCCGCGCTGGCCCGGATGGGGCCGCAGGCCCATGTGACCGTAGCCGAATTGGTGCCTGAGATCATCGAGTGGGCGCGCGGGCCGATGGCGGAGGTCGCCGCCGGCTGCCTCGATGATCCGCGTGTCACGCTGCGCATGGACGACGTCGGCGATGCCATGCTGCTGGCTCCCGAACCGTTCGATGCGATCCTGCTTGATGTCGACAATGGTCCGGACGGCTTGGTGCGGCCCGAGAACAACCGGCTTTATGGCAAGGCGGGCCTCCACAACGCGCGCAAGGCGCTGGCCCCCGGCGGCGTCCTCGCGATCTGGTCCGCCGAACGAGACGACAAGTTCGTGCGGCGGCTGGAAAGCGTCGGCTTCGAAGTCGAGGAAGTCGAGGTCCGTGCCCGCTATGACGCCAACGGCAAGGGCAAGGGCCCCCGCCATGTCATCTGGTTCGCGACCGAAGCGGTTTAGGGCGCTGGGGGCAGCAGTAGCGTCGATCCCACGGTCTTGCGCGCTTCCAGGTCGATATGGGCCTGGGCTGCGTCAGTCAGGGCATAGGTCTGGCCGATGCTGACTTTCACTGCGCCGCTTGCGACCATTTCCCACAGCCGGGCGGCGCCGGCGCGGGCTTCCTCCGGATTGCGGTAATAGTCATAGACGCCTGGGCGGGTGACAAACAGCGAGCCGCGCGTGGCGAGATCGCGCAGGGCGACCCCCGTCACCGGGCCGCTGGCATTGCCGAAGCTGGCAATGGTCCCACGCGGGGCCATGCAATCGAGCGAGGTCCGCCAGCTGGCCATGCCAACCCCGTCATAGGAAACGGCCACGCCCTTGCCGCCAGTGGTCTCACGAACCTTGGCGATCAGGTCCGGATCGTCCGAGAGGAACACCACTTCCGCGCCGCAAGCCTGGGCCAGCGCCACCTTGTCAGGCGAGCCGACCGTGCCGATCACCCGTACCCCGCGCGCCTTGAGCCATTGCAGCAGGATCTGGCCGACGCCGCCGGCCGCTGCCGGGACCAGCGCCCAGCTGCCGGGTGGGACTGGGGCACAGCGTTCAGCCAGCATTTCCGCCGTTGCGCCTTTCAGGAACACGGCAGCGGCAGTCTGCGGGTCGATTGTATCGGGCAGGGCATAGACGTCGCGCGCGGCGACCAGCCGGGCTGTCGCATAGGCCCCGGGCGCCCCGCCGAAGGTGGCGGCGCGCATGCCGGGCGCGAGGTGCGTCACCCCTTCGCCTACCGCTTCGACCACCCCGGCCGCCTCGAAGCCCAGTCCGGTCGGCAGCTTCGCCGGATAGAGCCCGGTGCGGATGTATGTATCGATGAAGTTCAGCCCCACCGCCTCATGTCGCAGTAGCACTTCACCGGGGCCGGGTGCGGGCAGGTCGACCTCGCGCCAGTGGATCACCTCGGGGCCGCCGTTGGTTTCGATGAAAGCTTGAGTCGCGCGCATCCTAATTTCTCCCTTGCCGGTGGTTCAGGCGTTGGCTTCGCGCCAGTCGCGCCGCACTTTCTTGGCCAGGCTCCACTTGTGGACCTCGGTTGGCCCATCATAGATCCGGAAGGCTCGCACCTCACGGAAGACCTGTTCGACAATCGTCTTGTCGGTTACGCCGGTGCCGCCCATCACCTGGACGCAGCGATCGGCAATCCGCATCAATGCTTCGGATACGGCCACCTTGGCCATCGAGCTTTCGGTCGTGCCAAGGCTGCCGGTATCGAGCACGCCGGCACACCAGTCGATCATCAGTTCGGCCTGTTTGATGTCGATCAGGTTCTCGGCCAGCATGAAGCCGACACCCTCATGCTCGATCAGCGCCTTGCCGAAGGCCATGCGGCGGCAGGCATAGTCGCTGGCAATCTCGTGTGCGCGGATGCAGCAGCCGAGCCAGCGCATGCAGTGCGAGAGCCGCGCCGGGCTGAGGCGGACCTGGGCATATCTGAACCCTTCGCCAGGCTCACCCAGCATCTGGCTGGCCGGGACGCGCAGGTTGTCGATAGTGACCGTGGCGTGGCTGCCCGGCATCGAGCTGTCGATCGTGTTGGGCACGTCGTCGATCCGGATCGCCGGATCGGGCAGATCGACCAGGAACATGCAGGCGCCGCCATCCTCGGCCTTTGCCATTACAATGCCGACGCTCGCCCCGTCGGCTCCGGTAATGAAGGTCTTGCGGCCGTTGATGACCCAGTGATTCCCATCCTGACGGCAGGTGGTGCGCATCATCGAAGGATCGGAACCGGCGCCATTGTCTTCCGACGGTTCGGTCATGAAGAAGGCGGAGCGCGCCCGCCCTTCGACCAGCGGCTTCAGGAAGTGGTCCTGCTGCTCCTTGGTCGCCTTGTGGCCCAGCAGGTACATGTTGCCCTCATCCGGGGCCATCGTGTTGCAGGCCAGCGGTCCGAGCGGCGAGAGGCCCGACTTGATCAGCACCAGCGCCGTTTCACGCTGGGTCAGGTGGCTGCCATCGGCCAGGATGTGCGGGGTGAGGACTCCGGCGGCGCGGGCGTGATTGCGCATTTCATAGACCAGCGCGTCAAGCGGTGCGCCATGATGATCCCGGCGCGGATCGCGCTCATAGGGAATCACGACTTCGCGGACGAACGCTTCGACGCGGCTGGCGATTTCGATGGCGCGCTCTGATGGCGCCAGGCTCAGTTCGATTTTCGACATGGTTCAGGTCCTCTATCCAGGACCGGCGATGGCGCGAAGCGACACGACGCGCAAGGCTGAATGGCTGGGGCGGAAGGATTGCCCTCGCTCCGCTCGCTCGCCTGCGCTGCGCTTCGGCCCGAACCTGCGTTTTTGATGTGCGAAGGTTCGGGCGGGGTAAGAGCTTGGCTGGGGCGGAAGGATTCGAACCTTCGCATGGCGGTACCAAAAACCGCTGCCTTACCGCTTGGCTACGCCCCAGCAAGCCGCGCGGCCTTTAGCACGCCGCGCGGGATAGGGAAGGGGGCTATTTGCTCTCTTCAAGCTTCGCGAAATCGGCGGCCGAATGGCGTTCAATCAGGCCGGTGACGACATTGACCTTCTGCCCGCGCTTTACCGCCGGGCGGGCGAGGATTTCCTCCACCCAGCGGCCCACGTTGGTGTATTCGTGCATCGACAGGAAAGTCGCCGCATCGTTGTAGGCAAAGCCACGATAAAGCAGGCCGAACCAGGCATAGACCGCCATGTCGGCGATCGTGTATTCGTCACCCGCCAGGAATCGCGCCTCGCCCAACCGCTTGTCCGCCACGTCGAACAGGCGCTTGGTTTCCATCGCATAGCGATCGATCGCATATTCGATCTTGAACGGGGCATAGGCATAGAAGTGCCCGAATCCCCCGCCGATGAAGGGCGCGCTGCCCATCTGCCACATCAGCCATGACAGGCATTCGGCCCGGCCCTTGGCATCAGTGGGGATGAAGGCGCCGAACTTCTCGGCCAGGTGCAGCAGCATCGCCCCGCTTTCAAACAGGCGGATCGGCTCTGGTCCAGACCGGTCAAGCAGGGCGGGGATCTTGGAATTGGGGTTGATCGCGACGAACCCCGATCCGAACTGATCGCCATCGCGGATGTTGATCAGCCAGGCATCGTATTCGGCGCCGGTATGGCCGGCTTCGAGCAGTTCCTCGAACAGGATCGTCACCTTCTGCCCGTTAGGCGTGCCCAGCGAATAGAGCTGGAAGGGATGTTCGCCGACCGGCAGCTCCTTTTCATGCGTCGCGCCCGCGATCGGGCGATTGATGCTGGCGAATTGGCCGCCGTTTTCCTTGTTCCACGTCCAGACCTTGGGCGGGGTATATTCGGTATCGGCCATGGGCGGCGCTCCTGCTGTCGGTGTCTTAGGGCGCAAAGTGGCGGGGCTGGCCCGACGGCGCAAGAGGGCAAACCGAAAGCATTGGTTGCCACAGGGAAACCGGAAATTGAGGGCCGCCCCGGCCTGCGCTAGTCTTCAGCCAGCATGCGCCGAAGAGCGGCAACGTGACCGGAATAAGCGGCCTCACCCACGGGTGTGATGGCCAGCCAGGTGCGCTGGCGGCCCATCACCGCGGCCTTGCGCAGTGTGACGTAACCCGGCTCTGCGAGCAGTGCGACATGCTTTGACAGGACTGAATCGCTGACCTGCAGCAAGTTGCGCGCCGCGGCGAATTCCAGCTCGTCAACCCGGCTCAGGACCGTGAGGAGCTGAAGCCGGGCGGGGGGATGGATCAGCGGATCGAAACCGTCGGGCGCGGTCATGCCGGGCGGTCCAGATCCTGCCGGTAGACATGCTCCCACCAGCGGCTGCCCAGTGTGCCGGTCAGCAGCGCGATCCCCCCGCAGACCAGCGGAGCAGCCGACCAGCCCAGCCAGTCGCGCAGCGCAATCCCAGCGACCAGTAACAAAATGCCACTGCCAGCGATCAGCACGGCGATCCGGCGGGTTGGCCCGGCCTTGTACCCATTGATGAAAAACCCGTCGCGTTGCCGGTCCTGCCAGATGATTAGCGGCGTGGTGATCACGACAAAGCCGAGCGCGGCCAAGATACCGGGTATGCCAAACGCCGGGCCGCTCACCAGCACGCCCATCTGCACTCCGACCAAGGCGTGACGCGGCCAGGACCATCGGGCCTGATCTGCCAGATGCTGCCGTGCCTGATTCGCTGCGGCCAGGGCCGCTCGGGCGGATTGCTTCGTTTCTTCAGGCTGCATCGGATCACCTCGCCAAAGGCGATGCCAGTCACTTTCCATTTCGTCAAGTTATGAGTTGACAGATTGGAAAGTGAAGATCACTTCGCTGGTCCTGAAGCTTGAGACCAAAGGGTTTATCCGATGCTTGCAACGATCTGGCTGGTGCTGCTGGTGGCCATTCTGATGATCTGGACATGGCACGATGCGCGCCAGTTCGCAGCTTTCCGGCTGCTGGATGACAGTGCCGCCCGGCGTGCCAGCTACCTACGCTGGACCTGGCAGAGTTTCGCCATCCTGTCTGGTGCCAGTCTGGTGACCTTGCTGATCCTGGGGCGGCTGGGCGATGGACTGAACTTGCCGGACGAGTTCCGGGAACTGGCCCGAGCCTTACGTCCCGACGAGGTCACCAAAAGCAAGGATGGCACGATGGGTTTTGCCATCGGGGTGGGGCTTGGGCTGCTGATCCTGATTGCGGTTCAGGCCTTCCGCCTGCGCAAGATGATGAAGCCACTCGCCCCCGAGATCGAGCCGATGTTCCCCCGCAACGGCAAGGAACGGCTGGCCGTGCTGCCGCTGTGCCTCAATGCCGGGTTCAGCGAGGAGTTGCTGTTCCGGCTTGCCCTGCCGCTGCTGATTGCCGAAGTGACTGGTTCCGCGCTGGTCGGCGTGATCGGTGCCACGGTGCTGTTCGGCCTGGCCCACGCCTATCAGGGGTGGAAGGGCGTGGTGTTGACCACTCTTGTGGGCGGCGTCTTCATGCTGCTCTTCCTGCAAGGCACGCCGCTGCTGCGGCTGATGGCCTTGCACGCCGCGATCGATGTGGTTGCCTTGATCGTCCGGCCGCAGCTTGCTGCCTGGTTGGCGGGCATCGGCCGGGACCGGGCCTGACGGGCCAGCGCATGCCCCATTTACATTGCACTGCAGCACGGCTAAGCGCGCGCCCATGCTGATGGCCATTACCAAGCCGATTACCATTAAACCGACTCGCGGCAGCGGGGCGGTTCGTGGTGCGCGCTGGATCAAGGCGTAAACCAAGCGAACCAAAGCCCCGCGGAGATGCGGGGCCTTCCATCAGCAAGCGCCAGGTCCCCGCAGGCTCCCGCAAGTTCCAGGAGATGTGAGGATGGTACAGCGTTTTTCCCAAGGGCAGTTGCTCAACGTCGGCGTGGTCGGCGCGACCGGTCTGGTCGGCTCGATGATGCGCGAACTGCTGGCAGAGCGGAACTTCCCGGTTGGCACGCTGCGCCTGTTTGCCTCGGCCCGGTCGGCCGGCAAGCAGGTCGATTTCAAGGGCCAGCCCGTGACGATCGAGGATGCCGAAACGGCGGACTATACCGGGCTCGATGTCGTGTTCTTCTCGGCCGGCGGCTCGACGTCGAAGGCGCTGGCGCCCAAGGTGGCAGCGGCAGGTGCCGTGGTGATCGACAACAGCTCGGCCTGGCGGTCCGATCCCGAAGTCCCGCTGGTCGTGGCCGAGGTGAACCCCGAAGCTTTGGCCCAGATGCCCAAGGGCATCGTGGCCAATCCCAACTGCACGACCATGGCGGCCATGCCGGTGCTGAAGCCGCTTCATGACGAGGCCGGGCTGAAGCGGCTGGTGGCCTCAACCTATCAGGCCGTTTCGGGCGCCGGCGTGGCCGGGATCGAAATCCTTGCCAAGCAGCTCGCCCATGTTGGGGATCGGGCCGCAGAACTGGCCCGCAATGGCCATGCCGATTTCCTGCCCCCGGCCGAGAAGTGGGCCGCCCCGATCGCGCACAACATCGCCCCGCTGAACTATGTGCTGGGCGAAGATGACTATACCGAGGAAGAGCTCAAGCTGCGGGATGAGAGCCGCAAGATCCTTGGCATTCCGGGTCTGGCGGTGTCGGGCACCTGCGTGCGCGTGCCGGTCTTCACTGGCCACGGCCTGTCGATCAACGCCGAGTTCGAACGGCCGATCAGCGCCGCCCGCGCGCTGCAACTGCTGCAGGCCGCGCCCGGCGTGGTGGTGACCGAGGCGCCGAATTCCTTGCAGGCGACCGGGCAGGACCCGGTCTTCGTTGGCCGCGTCCGCCCCGATCGCTCGGTCGAACACGGTCTGGCGCTGTTCGTGGTGGGCGACAACCTGCGCAAGGGTGCCGCCCTGAACGCCGTGCAGATTGCCGAAGTGCTGTGCGGTCGGCCGGTTACTTGACCACGAAGGTAACCTTGCCGGCCATCTTGTGACCATCGCCGCCAGTCGACTGCCACCGCGCTTCATAGGTGCCGGTGCGCAGCGGCTGGCGCAGGTTCAGCGTCAGCGTTCTGTTGCCGTTCGACCAAGCGGGCACGAAGTTCTTGATCGGCATGATCCCGTGGTTGGCGTGGCCCGGCATGGCAGTCATGACCAGCTCAACCCCGGTCTTGGTCGGGAGCAGCGTGTCGGAGAAGTTCAGCACCACGGTCTTCGGCGCAGCGACCGTGCTGCCCTCGGCCGGGGTGGAGCTGGCAACCTTGACATGGGCAAGCGCGGGCGCGGCCAGCGTCAGCGCGGCGGCGGCGAACAGGGCGGGGAGGCGAAACGACATCAATATGCTCCTTCTCAGAACCAGAACCGGACGCCCATGACCAGACTGGTCACGCTGGGGTCCTCACCCGCCAGGCGGGCATAGCGGGCGCTGCCGCCCAGTTTCCAGCCCTGTTCGATCCCGATGTAGGAGGCGAACTCGGGCACGATTTCATAGCGCAGGCGCAGCCCGGCCTCGATCTTGTCGATCCCGGCACCGACCTTGCGCGCGGCATTGTCCTGCGCGGCCAGGCTTACTTCGATCCGCGGCTGGAGGATGAGGCGCTGGGTCACCCGCTGGTCCAGCTCTGCCTCGATCCGCGCGGTCAGGTCGCCGCGCTGGGAGAGGAACAGGGCGGCGTCGATCTCGAACATGTAGGGCGCCAGCCCCTGGATACCGACCACTGCGTGGGTATCCGTCTCACCGGCGAGGTCCTGCCGGAGGCCGACCTGGAGGTCCCAGTACGGTGCGACTGCTGTGGACCACAGGGCTTGGATCTCGGCATCCTCGATCCCTTCACCCAGCGCGGCTTCACCCTCGCTCTTGAACCACAGCTTGCTGGTAGTGCCGCCGTAATAGCCCTGCAGGTCCCATAGCAGACCGTCGTGGCCGGCCTTGGCCTGATACTCCAGCCGGTCGGCCTGGATCCACAGCGCGGTCATATCGCCGTGTTCGCGGCGCAGCGCCTCGCGCGAAGGGCGCATGGCCTCGGCCCCCCAAATCGCATCGGCGGCGCGCGGCAGGCCCGAACCGGCCTCTTCGGGCGGCGGCAATTCCATGGTCGGGCCGGGTGAAGGATCGACCGGATCCGGCTGCGGCATTTGGTGGCCGGTGTGAGCATCATGGCCGGCGTGCTGGGCCAGCGCAGGCGCCGTCAAAGTCAGCGCACCCATGGCGGACAGGAGCGCGAACCGGCTCATTTCCCGCCCTCTGGGCCCATCACGGTCACGATCTGCATCATCCCGCCGTGCATGTGGTAGAGCAGGTGGCAGTGGAACGCCCAGTCGCCCGGCTCGTTCGCGGTCAGGTCAAAGGTGGCGCTGGCTCCCGGCTGCACGGTAACCACGTTCTTCCTTGGCTGGTGCGCCGGGGTCTGGCCATTGACCAGTTCGAAGAACATCCCGTGCAGGTGGATCGGGTGGGCCATCATGGTGTTGTTGACCAGCTTGACCCGCACGCGTTCGTTCCAGGCAAAGCGGATCGGCACGTCTGACACGGCGTTGAACATCCGCCCGTCGAATGACCACATGTAGCGTTCCATGTTGCCGGTCAGGTGCAGTTCCAGCAGGCGGCTGGGCTCGCGCGTGTCGGCATTGGGCGTCAGCGCGGAGAGATCGCGATAGGTCAGCACCCGGTGGCCGACATCGCTGAGGCCAATGCCCGGATCGCCGGTCTTGTCGACCGGAGCCATCGAAACCATGTCGATGCCCGGACCCACCTTCACATCGGGCGGCAGCAGGCTGATGTCGCGCATCGGCATGCCGTCCATGCTGGTGCTCGACGTCCCACCGCCGTGATCGTGCCCGCCATCCCCGTGGTTCATGCCCATATCGGCCATGGTCAGCAGCGGCGGCTGGCGCAGCGGCGGCACAGGTGCGCGCAGGCCCGGGGTGGTGGTCAGCGTGGCCAGCGCCATGCCGGACCGGTCCATCGCTTCGCAAACGATCGAGCAGGCCGCGCCATCCGGCTCGACGATCAGGTCATAGGTTTCGGCCACTGCGATTTGCAGCTCCTCCACCGTCACCGGCTTCACCGCCTGGCCATCGGCGGCGACGACGGTCAGTTTCACGCCGGGAATGCGGACGTTGAAGAAGGTCATGGCCGATCCGTTGATCAGCCGCAGCCGCACCCGCTCGCCGCGCCGGAAGAGGAATTCCGGCCCTTCCTGGGCGGGCAGGCCATTGGCGAGGTAGGTATAGGTCGGGGCCGAGACATCGGCGATATCGGTCGCGGGCATACGCATCTGCGCCCACATCCGCCGCTCGGCGCCCGAAAGCGGATAGTCGTCGGTCCAGGTGGTCTTCTGACGGCTGAAATAGCCTTCGCCCTTGCGCAGGCGGTCAAAGATCTTGTGCGGATGCATTGCAGTGAATTCGCTCAGTAGCAGCACGAATTCGCGGTCGGACTGGATCGGATCGGGCCCGGCGGGGTCGACAATCAGCGGGCCATAGTGCCCGGACTGTTCCTGCAGCCCCGAATGGCTGTGGTACCAATAGGTGCCCGATTGGCGCAGCGGGAACTTGTATGTGAAGGTCTCGCCCGGCTTGATCCCTGGAAAGCTGACGCCCGGGACCCCATCGAACTGGAACGGCAGCAGCAGCCCGTGCCAGTGGATCGAGGTATCCTCGTGCAGGCGATTGGTGACCCGCAGGATCATCTCGTCGCCTTCCTTCAGCCGCAGCAGTGGCCCCGGCACTGTGCCGTTGACGGCCACGCCCAGCCCGCGCCGCCCGGCCACTTCGCGCAGGCCATCGGCTACGGTCAGGTCGATTTCCCTGCCGGTCAGCACGCCGAAGCCGGTGGGGATCAGCGGGCCATTGGGCATCCGGTGGCTGCCGCCATGGCCACCGTGCTTCATCCCGTGGCCCTGGGCCCAGGCGGGCAGGGGCGCAAACGCCAGGCCAGCCCCGGCAGCGGTGATGAACTTGCGGCGGGACAACGACACCTGAACTGCTCCGGTTGACGATGGGCGAATGCGCTATCTATATACCCCCCCAGGGTATGGCAAGGGTGGGTTATGGGCAAGCAGTCGGCAGCAATCGTCAACCGGCTCAAACGGATCGAAGGTCAGGTGCGCGGCGTGGCGCAAATGGTCGATAATGAGCGGTACTGCATTGATGTGCTGCATCAGGTCCAGGCGATCAAATCGGCTCTCGCGCGGGTTGAGAACGAGATCCTGAAGGACCATGCCGCCTGCTGCGTGTCCGAAGCGATTGCCTCGGGCGATGCCGAAGCGCAGCGCGCCAAGTTCAGTGAGTTGATCGACTTGATCGAGAAGGTGAAGCGCTAGCGGCGCAGGTGCGCCCAGGGGCCGGTGATCGCCAATGTCTTGGTGGGGCGATAGAGATTGACGAACAGTACCTTGCCATCCGGCGAGAAACAGGCCCCGGCCAGCTCGGTCTGGGTCCGCAGGCGGGCCAGATCATAGGGACGGCCATCGGGCGTAATGCCGCGCAAATGGTTATCGACCACCGTGGTATATTGATCCTCGCAGACGATCAGGTGGCCATTGGGGGCAACGGTCAGGTTGTCGCCATAATTGAACTGCTGCGGATCGGTCGATTCGAAGAACAGTTGCAGGGACGGCGCCCCCCGCTTCAGCCGCAGCCGCCAGATCTGCCCCAGCTTGGCTGCCCCGCCCGAGGTTGCGACGAAGAACAGCTCGGTCGCGCCGCCGCTGTCGAGCCCCAGGTGGATGCCTTCGCCGCGCGCAAAGGTCATGGCTCCAGCGGCCTTGCCGCGCAGCCGCAGATCATCGTCCGGGCTCTCGACATTGTCGAGGTCGATCCAGCGGATCGGCTGGAACTGGCCGACACCAAACGGCCCCCCGCCTGCCGCCGCGAGGGCCTGCAGCTTGCCGCCCGCGGCGAGTTTGCCGGGCCTATTCGGCACGAACCGATAGAGCAGTCCGTCCTCGCGGTCTTCGGTCAGGAAAACGTGGCCGGTTTTCGGATCGACCGCCGCTGCCTCGTGATTGAAGCGGCCCATTGCCGTCAAGGGTACCGGATCGACCGGGCCGGTTGCGCCAGCCGGCACCTCGAACACCCAGCCATGGTCCCGTGTCACGCGGCTGCCGGTCCGCGTGACGTCTTCCTCACACGTCAGCCATGAACCCCACGGCGTCACCCCGCCGGCACAATTTCGCAGCGTTCCGGCAAGCGAGCGGAACTGTCGCTCCACCTTGAGCGTGCCGGCATCGAGCACCAGCGTGGTCGTGCCGCCGGCGACGATGGCGCCGTCGGGTGTGCGGTCGAAAGCCGGGCCGGCAAACCCGGACCGGTCAACGCCGCGCAGTTCGTGATTGCGGACCAGTGCCAGCTTGCCGCCCGGTAGAGGCAGGCAGCCCATGCCATCGGCGGCATCAGGCACCTTGCCGCCATCGTCCATCACATCGCCGAGTTGCGACAGGATCCGATAAGAAAACCCCCGTGGCAGGTCGAGCAGGCTGGCCGGGTCGGGTTCCAGCGCACCATAGGGTGCGACCGAGCGGACGGCACTGCCGCGCGCCTGGCAGCCCGACGCCGCCAATGCGGCAAAGGCGGCGGAGGTTGCGGTGAGGAAGTGGCGACGATCGAGGGTGGTCATTGCCAGTCAGGTTGCCTCAGCCGGCAGGCCAGCGCAACCTTCGGTCTGTTACGTCAGCTTCAGCACCCAACCATGCGGATCGGGGGCTTCGCCGCGCTGGATCGCAACCAGCCGGCTGCGCAGCTTCTGGGTGATTTGTCCCGGGCCGCCGCTGCCGATCGTGAATTCGCCGTCGCGTCCGGCGACCTTGCCGACTGCCGTAACCACTGCGGCCGTACCGCAAGCAAAGGTTTCAAGCAGCGCGCCCGAGACCGCATCGGCCCGCCACTGGTCTAGGCTGTAGGGCTCTTCGGAAACCTTCAAGCCTTCCTCGGTCGCCAGTCGCAGCAGGCTGTCACGCGTTACACCGGGCAGGATCGTGCCGGTCAGCGGTGGGGTCACGATCCGGCCATCGGCCATCACGAAGAACAGGTTCATCCCGCCGAGTTCCTCAACCCATTTGTGCTCGGCGGCATCAAGAAACAGCACCTGATCATGCCCTTGGGCAAAGGCTTCGGCCGTCGGCACCAGACTGGCGGCATAGTTGCCGCCGCATTTGGCCGCACCGGTGCCGCCGGGGGCAGCGCGGGTATAGTCCGAGACCCAGATTGACACCGCCGGCGCGCCAGACTTGAAGTAGTTACCGGCCGGGCTGGCAATGACGATGAACTTGTATTCCTTGGCCGGGCGAACGCCCAGAAACGCCTCGGTCGCGATCATGAAGGGCCTGAGATAAAGCGAGCCGCCCTCAACCGAAGGGAACCAGTCCGCATCGGTGTTCACCAGTTGCCGGATTGCCTCGATGAACAGCTCTTCGGGCAGTTCTGGCATGGCCAGCCGCCGCGCCGAGGCGTTGAAGCGCCGGGCATTGGCATCGGGCCGGAACAGCGCCATCGCGCCATCGGCCAGCCGGTACGCTTTCAGCCCTTCGAAGATTTCCTGGGCATAGTGCAGCACGGCAGCGGCGGGATCGAGGCTGATCGGCTCGCGCGGGCCCAGGGTGGCACTGTGCCAGCCCTGGCCTTCGGTCCATTCGATCGTCACCATGTGATCGCTGAAGATCTTGCCAAAACCAGGGTCGGCGATCAGCCCGGCGCGTACCTCGGCCGCCGTCGGGGCGGGGTGGGGCAGGCGGGTGAAGGCAGGGCTGGCAGACATAACAACGTGGTCCTTGGGCAACGATGCCTGCGCCTTGAACGAAAGTTACGTTTGGCGCAAGGATTATGGAATAATAAAACCAAGTGGTTCGGCTCGCCCCGGTCTAGGGATATTTCCGGTTCGGGCCAAGGGGGTGGCCGTGTATTGGCGGTTTTCCAGCCCCGGACTTGAGGAGCAGCGCCTGTGCGACTTGTCATTACCGCTACGCTGATCGTGCTGCCGGCCGGCGCCGCCCTGGCCGCGCCCACGCGCCCTACCGTGCAGCCACTGACCTGCACCCTGCCGGTCAATGCCAAGGACAGCGCTGTCAGCCTCAAACGCCGCTATGGCCGGGCAGCGGTGGTCACTACGGTACCGGGGCCCGAAGGAACCACTGTGCGGGCCGTTGTGCTGTGGCCGCGCGAACCGGCCCGGCGGCTGGAAGTGACCTTCTGGGACGAGCGGATGACCCAGCCTGCCGGGGTAACCCTGGGGGACCAGGCGCGGCGCTGGTCGGTTGGCGGGGTCAAGCTGGGGGACAGCCTGCAGAGGGTTGAGGCGCTGAATGGCCGGCCGTTCCAGCTCGGCGGGTTCGAATGGGACTATGGCGGCTATTTGCAGGACGCAAAGGGCGGCAAGCTGGGCGTGTTGCCCGGTGGCTGCCGCGTCTCGGTGCGGCTGGGCCTAACAGCTGGCGCGGAGGTGCCGCTAGCCATCCTGGGCGATGTAACGCTGCAATCGACTGACAAGGCAGTGCAGGCCGCACGGCCGGTGGTTACAGACCTTTCGATCGGCTGGCCGGCGCGCGACTGAGGCTGGCACTCCGTCACAACAGCGGCAGAAATGAGAAGGGCTGCAAGCGCATCGGCGCTGCAGCCCTTCGCATGGTCAGCGGCCGGAGAGGCCGCTCACGAAACCTCTATCGCCTACATCACCCTCAGCGATAATGCTCCGTAAAGCGGATCACCGACCTCCCTGCTGAACCATGAGACATCGGTCACCTCCTTTCACGCTGTTGAGCCAATCGCTTCCGGGCGGAAGCTGGGACAAGTGAAAACCGCCTGTCCTTGCCCCAATGTGTGAATCATTCCGCGCCTTACAACAAGACTTGCGTTTCTTTTTTTTGACGTCAGAATCCGTGTCTTCGCCCACTATCCACAGCGGCGATTTACTTGCGCTGCAGGGCTCAGCGGCAATCCTCGACCACGCGGGAAACTTCGGGCCAGGCGGGCACATAGCTGGGGGCGAGGCCCGCCACTTCCACCACAAAGCGGCCACGTGAGAAGGCCATGGCATCCAGCACCTTGGCGCGCGCGGGAATCGTCGTTGCGATCTGGCCGGTGTCGGCAGCCGGCACATCGCTCATCAACGGGAAGCTGCCGCTGGTGGTGGTGACGCCCAGCGGGACCTGGCTGCCGATGGACCCGGCATGGACCAAGCGAACCGTTGCGGTGGCGCGGTCACACGCCAGGGTCAGCAGGGGGGCTGCGCCGGGCTGGCCGAAGCTGGCGGTCGAGCGACCCGCCGTCATGGCCCAGCGCCAGGTGCCGGGCGTGATCGGCGCGTCGCGCCAGTTGGCAGCCGGGCGCGGAGCGGGCGGCAGCGGGGCCAGAGCTGGGGTAGGAGTAGCGGCCGGAACAGGAGCCGGGGCCGGCGGTGGGGTCCGCTGGCTGCAGGCTCCCAGCGCCGCGATGAGCCCTGCCGCCGCCAGCAGTGGCGCAACCCGGGAAGCTGGCGGGGAAGCCTGAGCGTTTGCCTTCATCGCCTCCCTATGGAATGAGGCAGGCAAGCCGACAAGCCTGCATCGACCATGACCAAGCCTTCTTCCGCCAAAGCGCCCAAGATGCGCGTCGATCAGCTGCTGGTAGAGCGCGGCCTGGCCGAAAGCCGTTCCCGCGCCCAGGCGCTGGTGCTCGCAGGCGTGGTATTCTCGGCCGAAACCAAGCTGGCCAAGCCGGGTCACACGCTTCCGGCCGATGCGCCGCTGGAGGTGCGCGGGCGCGACCATCCATGGGTTTCGCGCGGCGGGATCAAGCTGGCCCATGCGATCGAGCACTTCGGGCTCGACCCGGCCGGTGTCACCGCCATGGATATCGGCAGCTCGACCGGTGGCTTTACCGACGTATTGCTCCAGCATGGCACCGCCCATGTCTTCGCCGTCGATTCCGGGACCAACCAGCTCGCCTGGAAGCTGCGCCAGGACCCGCGTGTCACCGTGCTGGAACAGACCAGCGCCCGGATCCTGACGCCGGCCGAGATTGACCGCGACTGCAGCTGGGTGGTTTGCGATGCCAGTTTCATTTCGCTTTCCAAAGTATTGGAAGTGCCTCTGAAACTCGCGAGCCCCGAATGCCAGCTGGTCGCCCTGATCAAGCCGCAATTCGAGGTTGGGCGGGGCGAGGTGGGCAAGGGCGGGGTGGTCCGCGATCCGGCACTTCATGCCCGCGTCTGCGATGAGGTGCGGGCCTGGCTGGAGGGGGCTGGCTGGCACGTGCAGGGCATTGTCGAAAGCCCGATCACCGGTCCTGAAGGGAATGTCGAATTCCTGATCGCGGCGCGGCGAGGGGGCTGAACGTGCTGCCGATTGCCTCGCTCCCCGGTTCCGGCCATATCCCGCCAGGCTTCGCCCCCAGCGAATCGGAGAAGACCTGAATGTCCGCCCTTGCCTCGCCAGCCCAGCTCCGCGCCAGCTTCATCCGCTGGTCGTTGTTCCTGGTCCCCGCGATCGTCCTGCTGGGCGCATTGGGCGGTGCAGTCGGCGGCGGGGCCAACAGCCCGTGGTTTGCCTCGCTGGTCAAGCCGTCACTCTATCCGCCGCCGGCGACCTTCGGGATCGTCTGGACGATCCTTTATGTGCTGATGGGCTTTGCCCTTTCACTGGTCGTCACGGCCCGCGGTGCAGCGGGGCGGCGGGTCGCGATCATCGCCTTCGCCATCCAGTTCGCGCTGAATTTGGCCTGGACCCCGCTGTTTTTCGGTGCTCACCAGATCACCGCCGCGCTGATCCTGCTGATTGCGATCTGTATCGCCGTGGCAGTAACGATCATGCTGTTCCGCCGGGTACGGCCGCTGGCAGCTGGCCTGTTGTTGCCCTACCTGGCCTGGGTGCTGTTCGCCGCCGTGCTCAACTGGCAGTTTCTGCAGGCCAACCCCGATGCCGATGGCCGCCAAGTGTCCGGCGCGGTTAGCACCATCACCTTCGAATAGGGCTTGCGGCCCGCGGCTGTCAGGACCATTTAGGCGCGATGCAAAGCGAAAATCCCCTGTTTGCCGACCTTGCCAAGCTGCTGGGCAGCGCCGCTGGAACCATGGCCGGAATGGGCCGCGAGGCCCGCGAAGGTGCCCGTGAACGCCTGCGCGAGGCAATGGGCGGGCTCGATTTCGTCAGTCGTGAAGAATTCGACGCGGTTAAAGAAATGGCTTCCAAGGCTAGGGAAGAAAATGAAAAGTTGTCTGAACGGCTGGCTGCTCTTGAAGCCGGGTTGAAGCCCACTGCGAAGAAGTAGGGCGGGGCTTCCCCAAGAGCGTCACTGGGCGCTAAACCCGCCCCATGCACCTGCGCACCCCCGCAATCGTCTGCGCCGCCCGTCAGCATGGCGAGACAGGGGTCATCCTGCGCCTGCTGACCGAGGACCACGGACTAGTGGCGGCCTATGTCGCGGGTGGGCGTGGCCGGGTGCTGCGTCCCGTACTGGTGCCGGGCAACTTGGTTGAGGCAGAACTGCGGGCCAGGCCAGGCAGCCAGCTGCCATCGGCGCGGGTCGAACTGGTCGCCAGTCGCGGTCCCTGGTTGGGAGAGCCGCTGCCGGCCGCCGCGATCGGATGGGTGACTGCCCTGGTCGCCACCGCTCTGCCCGAACGACAAGCCTATCCCGCAATCCATCAGGCCCTGGCCGGCTTGCTTGATGCGGTGTGCCATGCTCCGTCGGCGCGCGGCTGGCTGCCGGGCCTGATCGCGTATGAGGCGCTCCTGCTGCGCGAGCTTGGCTATGGCGACGTGCCGCGTCCCGCAACCGACGACTGGACCGCCCAACTTGCTGCTTTCGATGCGCTGGGGCCGCTGGTGGCCCGCTATGCGCTTGCCGAGCGGCGCAGCGATGTTATGGCGGCCCGCGCCATGCTGCGGGAGCGGCTTGGCCGGATCGAATAGGTTGGGGACCCCATGAAGATCGCAGTTTTTGCCGGTGACGGTATCGGACCGGAAGTGACGCGCGAAGCCGTACGCGTGCTCGAAGCCCTGCGCCTGCCGGGGCTGGTGCTGTTCGAGGGCGATGTCGGTGGCGTTGCCTACAAGCGCCACGGCCACCCGCTGCCCGCTGAAACGTTGGCCACGGCCCGTGCTGCCGACGCGATCCTGTTCGGTGCCGTCGGCGATCCCGATTGCGACAATCTGGAGCGCCACCTGCGCCCGGAACAGGCCATTCTGGGCCTGCGTAAGGAACTGGGCCTGTTTGCCAACCTGCGCCCGGCCAAGGTTTTCGCGGGGCTGGAAGATGCCTCGGCCTTGCGCCCCGAAGTGGCGAGCAAGATCGACCTGCTGATCGTGCGCGAGCTTAATGGTGACGTCTATTTCGGCGAAAAGGGGATCCGCACCCTGCCCGACGGCCGCCGCCAGGGCTGGGACATGATGGCCTATGCCGAGGACGAGGTGCGGCGTATCGCCCATGTCGGCTTCAAGGCCGCGATGGGCCGGCACCGCCGGCTCTGCTCGGTCGACAAAGCTAACGTGCTGGAAACCTCGCAGGTCTGGCGCGATGTGATGATCGAAGTGGCACGGGACTATCCCGAGGTTGAGCTGACCCACATGTACGTCGATAACGCGGCGATGCAGCTGGTGCGCAACCCCGGCCAATTCGACGTGGTAGTCACCGGCAACCTGTTCGGCGATATCCTGTCCGACCAGGCTTCGATGTGCGTTGGCTCGATTGGTCTGCTTGCTTCGGCCAGCCTCGCCGAGACCAGCTTTGGCCTCTACGAGCCGATCCACGGCTCGGCGCCGGACATTGCCGGCAAGGGCCTGGCCAATCCGATGGCGACGATCCTTTCTGCCGCGATGCTGCTGCGCCACTCGCTGGGGCTGGAGGCTGAGGCGGCGCGGATCGAGGCAGCCGTCGCCAGGGCCCTGGCCGATGGTGTGCGCGGCGGCGATCTGGGCGGCAGCCATGGCACTGCTGCGATCGGCGATGCCGTGCTGGAGCGGCTGTGACATGACCCTGCGGCTCGGCGTTGTCCTGCCTACATACAATGAGCGCAAGAATCTGCGCTCCATGATCGAACGCATCGATACGGCGCTGGCCGGGATCGACTGGGAAGTCATCGTCGTCGATGACAACAGTCCCGATGGTACTGCCGATGAGGCGCGGCACCTGGCGCAGAATGATTCGCGCATTCGCGTGATCCAGCGGATTGGCCGGCGCGGATTGTCTTCCGCCGCGATCGAGGGGATGTGCGCCACGGCCGCGCCAGTCGTTGCGGTGATGGATGCCGATCACCAGCACGACCCGGCGCTGCTGCCGCAGATGCTGGCGGCGATCGAGAGCGCGGAATACGACCTCGCCTATGGCAGCCGCTTTGCCGAGGGGGCCAGCACCGAGGAATGGGGCCGGCCGGACCGGGTCAAGGCCTCGAACCTGGCCAACCGGATCGCCAATTCCGTGACCGGCGTTGAATTGACCGATCCGATGAGCGGCTATTTCATGCTGCGGTCCGCCACGCTGCGGGCCGATGCGCACAAGCTTTCGGGCGTGGGCTTCAAGATCCTGCTCGACATCCTGGCCACGGTCGACGAGCCGCTGCGGATCAAGGAACTGCCGATGAATTTCGCCGCCCGCGCGGACGGCGAAAGCAAGCTTGATCGTACCGTGGTGTTCGAATTCCTGATCGGACTTTACGACAAGTGGCTTGGCCGCTTCATCCCCACACGCTTTGCCCTGTTCGGCACGGTCGGCGCGCTCGGTGTATTCGTGCAACTGGGCGCGCTATGGGTGATGCTCCACCTCGTGTTTGGCGAGCGCTTTGTCTACGGCAACTGGGACGAAAGCACGACCTTCAATGTCGCAAACTCGGTTGCGGCGCTGGTCGCCATGACCTTCAACTTCGCCCTCAATAACGAGCTGACCTATGCTGACAAGCGGCTGCGCGGCTTCGGCCCGCTGCTGCGCGGCTGGGCCCAGTTTGCCGTAACCTGCTCGCTCGGCCTGCTCACCAATGTCGGCTCGGCGGCGGTCCTCAAGGAAATGGGCTTCCATGACGTAGTTGCCGTAGTGGTCGGCATCGTGCTCGGCTCGGTGTGGAATTTCGCGCTGTCGAACAAGTTTGTCTGGGGCAAGTACTGAGGGCCTAGCCCTCAACGAAGCCTTTCCACGAAGCCATGTAATCGACGAAGGTCTCCCCCAATCCTTCGGTGCGCAGATGCGCGCGGGTGACGGGCGTCGCGATGCTTGCAAAAGCCGGATCGGCGATGACACGCTGGGCAAAATCGTGGTGCAGGATCGCCCCGCGCCCGACCAGCACGAAGTCTGCCCCGGCATCGAGGCAGGCCTGAACCTTGGCCGCATCCATGATCTTGCCAGCCACGCCCAGACGGGTGGTGCCGCGCGGCAGGGCGGTAAACAGGCTGATCAGCGATTGGCCGGCAAAATCCTGTTCCTGCGGCACCTTGAAGCAATCCCACAATGACATATCGAGATAGTCGAGCTGGCCGCTGGTCATCACTTCCTCGGCCAGTTGCAGCGCTTCAGCCGTACGGATGCCAAAGCGTTCAGGTGAGAGCCGCAGCCCGAGCTGGAAATCGGCGCGGGTGGCGGCGCGGATACCGTCGATCACCTCCAGGATGATGCGCTTGCGGTGCGCGAAGCTGCCACCATAGCCATCGGTGCGCTGGTTGTTCTCGGCATCGAGGAACTGGGCAAGGATATAGCCATGCGCACCGTGAATCTCGACCCCATCGAACCCGGCCTTTTCGGCCCGGACCGCCGCGGCGATGAAATCGTCACGCAGCTGCTCGACCTCCGCGGTGGAGAGCGCGCGCGAGCCGGTTTCGGCATCGGCAAAGGGCCCTTGCGGGTCCTCGCCAATTACGTCGCGGGGCGAGCGGATGCCGGCGTGGTGAAGCTGGACTGCGGACAGGCTGCCATTGGCCCTGATCGCGTTGGCAAGCTCGGTCAGCCGCGGAATATGATCATCCGACCAGATGCCGAGCTGGCCCGGAAAGCCCTGGCCCTGGCGTTGAACATGGGCTGCGGCGGTCATGACCAGGCCCATGCCGCCTTGTGCGCGCATGGTCAGCCACTTGATCTCGTCGTCCGACAGAACCCCGTCGACCCGGCTCTGCAGGTTGGTCAGCGGGGCGAGCATGATGCGGTTGGCCATGGCCGGGCCGCGCGTGAAGGAAAGCGGCGAGGCAGCGTCAGTCATTTTGCGAATCTCCCTGTTCAGGTCGCCATATGCCGAACAAGTGCTTCAGCGCCAGCCGCGCAGCCACATCCAGTATTCAAAGCTCGGCCGACCGCAGCACAGCGGCCCGGCTGAGAGGATCGGGTAGAAATGCACGAACAGCGCAAAGGCGAGGATCATCGCCGCCGGGGCGAGCCAGCGCCAGCGGTCGGCGCGGTGCCACAGGTCTTCGAGCGCCAGCGCCAGGCAGACCATCAGGAAAGTGCCCGGCAGCAGATAGTGGTAATAGAACTGGATCGGCTTGCTGGAGACGATCCATAGTCCGAGCGCAGTGGCATAAAGCCCGGCAAAGGCCAGCATATCGGCACGGCGGCGGCGCAGGCCGGCCCACAGGCACCAGGCCAGCGCGGCAAGGCCGGCCAGCATTGAAAACGGGTTGCCCAGCAGCAGGATGCCGCGCTGCGCCCCGTCGACCGGCTGGTAAAGGAACCAGATCGCCCGCCAGTTGACCATCCATTCGTACCACACCGAGCGGTAGGGGTGCGGCTTGGTCACGCTGTCCTGCAATTGCAGCATGTAGCCATGCCAGCCGATTGGATCCCACGGATTGACCGGTTCCTTGGCCCAGTGGAACGCCGGCCAGAAGGTCAGCCAATAGACCGCCAGCGGCAACAGGCCGAGCCAGACTCCGGCTTCGATCAGGCTCATCCCCGGCACCGGGCCGCCGGCACGCACGAACAGGCCGCGCCAGCCGCAATCGCGCAGCTTCCAGACCAGGAAGACCAGCCCCGGCACGACCAGCAGCGGCGCGACCGACCACTTGGCACCCAGTGCCAGGCCGAGGGCGACCCCGGCCAGGGCAAGCCGCCAACGGCCTTGCGCAGGCAGCCGTAAGGCGCTCGCGGCCAGCCACAGGGCGACCATGCCGAACATGGCCATGAACATGTCGAGCATGGCGATCCGGCTCTGCACGAACCAGCCGAAGTTGGTGGCCACCAGCAGCATGGCGCCAACCGTCGCCAGCCGCCGCCCACTGACCAGCCACACCAGTCGGCCGAGCGCGAACAGCCCGATTGCGCCGGCGATGGCCGAGGGAATGCGCCAGTTGATCGGCTCATCGCCGAGCCAGCGGATCGCGGCAGCGATGATCGTCTTGCCCAGGATCGGGTGCTCTGGATTGAATCGCACACCGTCATTCTGGTGGCGGGCGGCGGTGACGTAGTGGATCTCGTCAAAATAGATCTGGCTGGGGATGCCGAGCCGCCACCACAGCAGCGCAAGGAACAGGATGGCGATCGCGCCGCACCAGTCGATCGGATCCTGTTCTGCGGTGAAGCGGGGGGCGGCGGCCATTGGCGCGGAATACTGAGGCGGTTCCGGCGTGGCAATGCTCTTGCAGCACCCGCGCGCCGCTCCTAGAGCCGCAAGACTATGAAGCGCACTACCGGAACAGACCGCTCGATCACCGCCAAATGGCGCCCCGCCACCCAGGCTATTCGCGGCGGCACCTGGCGCAGCGAGCAGGGTGAGACCAGCGAGGCGCTGTTCCTCACTTCGGGCTTTTCCTACGACAATGCCGAAACGGCCGCCGCGCGGTTCCGCGGCGAAGATCCGGGAATGACCTATTCGCGCCTGCAGAACCCGACCGTCGCCATGCTGGAAGAACGCATCGCGCTGATGGACGGAGCCGAGGCGTGCCGGGTCCAGGCCTCGGGCATGGCCGCGATGACGGCGGCGCTGCTCTGCCAGCTCAGCCAGGGCGATCATGTGGTGGCCGGACGCGCCGCGTTCGGCTCGTGCCGCTGGCTGGTCGATCAGCTGTTCCCGCGCTTCGGGATCGAAGCGACGACGATCGATGCGCGTGACAATGCCCAGTGGGAAGCCGCGATCCGGCCCAACACCAAGGTGTTCTTCTTCGAAACCCCAGCCAACCCGACCATGGACATCGTCGACCTGAAGTTCGTCTGCGATCTGGCCCGCAGCCGCGGGATCGTGACCGTGGTCGACAACGCCTTTGCCACGCCCGCGTTGCAGCGGCCGATCGAATGGGGCGCCGATGTGGTGGCCTATTCAGCGACCAAGCTGATGGACGGGCAGGGCCGCGTGCTGGCCGGTGCGGTCTCCGGCAGTGCCGATTTCATCAACAACGTGCTGCTGCCGTTCCAGCGCAACACCGGGCCGAACCTGGCCCCGTTCAACGCCTGGGTGGTGCTGAAGGGGCTGGAAACGCTCAACCTCAGGGTTCACCAGCAAAGCGCCAATGCGCTCAAGGTTGGCCAGTTCCTGGAAGGCCGGGTGAAGGGGATCAACCATCCCGGCCTGGCCAGCCACCCTCAGTACGAGCTGGCCATGAAGCAGATGGATGCCTGCGGTTCGATCTTCTCATTCGAGGTAGAGGACCGGGCCCAGGCCCACGGCTTGCTCAATGCGCTGCAACTGATCGATATTTCGAACAACATCGGCGATTCGCGTTCGCTGATGTGTCACAACGCCTCGACCACGCATTATTCGGTCAGCGCCGAAGCGCGCGCAGAGATGGGCGTGACCGAAGGCATGCTGCGCCTCAATGTCGGGCTCGAGGATGCCGATGACGTGATCGAGGACCTGGACCAGGCGCTCAAGGCGGTTGGGCTCTGACGCTTGGGCGGATCTTGAAACTTGGATAGCCTTTCGCTGCTGCTGGTCCTGCTGGCAGCGGTCTGTCACGCCACCTGGAACCTCGCCGCCAAGCGCTCGGCGCATGCCGGTGGGGTCTTCCTGTTCTGGTCGACGCTGCTGTCTTCGATCATTTTCGCGCCATGGGCGCTGTGGATCATGGCGGGCGACGACTTTCGCTGGGCTTGGCCGATGCTGGCAGCGATTGTCGCCAGCGGCTGCCTCCACCTCGCCTATAGCTACGCGCTCCAGACGGGCTACCGCAAGGCCGACCTCTCGGTGGTCTATCCGATCGCGCGGGGCACCGGTCCGCTGCTTTCCTCGCTTGGTGCCTTCCTGCTGTTGGGTGAGGAGCCGGGGCCGCTGCGCCTGCTGGGCCTGCTTGGCGTGGTCGGCGGCATCCTGCTGATCGCCACCGACGGCCGGTTCAGCACCTTTGCCCGGCCCGGAGCGCTCGCGGGGCTCAAGTGGGGCATGCTGACCGGCGGCCTGATCGCGACTTACACGCTGGTCGATGGCTCGGCGGTCAAACTTCTGTTGCTCTCGCCCGTGGTGCTCGATTGGGGCGCCAATGTCGTACGGACCATGCTGCTCGCGCCGCAGGTCCTGCGCGATCGTGCCGGAGCGACCGAAACCATGCGCGGTCACTGGACCAGTGCCTGGACGGTCGCCCTGCTTGCCCCCTTTGGTTACATCCTCATTCTCTGGGCCATGCAGCAGGGCGCGCCGCTCAGCGTGGTCGCCCCGATGCGGGAAATGTCGATGATGCTGGTCGCGCTGATCGGCATGGTCCTGCTGCGCGAGCCGGTTGGCCGCGCCCGGTTGGCTGGCTGTGCCTTGATGGTGGCCGGGGTGGTGCTGCTGGCGCAGTCATGATCTTGTCGCCCGGCCGGTCAATCGCTACTTTGCCCGGCATGAAGGAACTGTTCCAGCACGCCGCCACCAGCGACGGCATCACCGTGCGTGTCGCGGTCAATTTTTTGCCGGAACAGTCGCGCGTGGAAGCGGGCAAGTGGTTCTGGGTCTATCACATCCGGATTGAAAACCACGCCGACCAGGCCGTGCAGCTGCTCACCCGGCACTGGCGGATCACGGATGGGCGGGGCATGATCAATTTCGTCGAGGGCGAAGGCGTGGTCGGTGAACAGCCTGTCCTGGCTCCGGGCGAAAGCCATGACTATGTCTCGGGCTGCCCGCTCGGTACCCCCCACGGCTCGATGGAAGGGTTCTACACCTTCCGCTGCGAAGATGGCTCGTTGATGGAGGCGGCCATTCCGTTCTTCCCGCTGGCGGCCCCTGCCACGGCAGGCTAAGGGGCTGGCGCAATGAAGCGCACCCATCTGCCTCTTAACGCCCTGCGCGTTTTCGATGCCGCTGCCCGGCATCTGTCCTTTACGCGCGCTGCGGATGAGTTGGCGGTGACGCCCGCCGCCGTCGGCCAACAGATCCGCGCACTGGAAGATCTGCTGGGCGTGGTGCTGTTCCGCCGCACACCCAAGGGGCTGGAACTGACGGACGAGGCGGCGGCCGGGCTTGAATCGCTGCGCACCGGGTTCCTCCATTTCGAGGATGCGGTTCGTGCCATGCAGGCCGGCCAGTCCAGCCACGTCTACACCATCGCCGCCCCCCGCGAATTCTTCGCCGCCTGGCTGGCGCCGCGACTGGCCGCGTTCCGCAAGGCCAATCCCGAAGTGCAGTTTGCCCTGGTCGCCAATGAAGAGGCAGACTTTACCGAGGCGAACCTCGACCTTGCGGTGCGCTGGGCCGAAGGGCCGGGCGATCTGGAAGGCGTGCCGCTGGGCGAGCCGGGCCGGGTCACCGTGGGTGAGGGCTGCTGGATTGCCTGGCCGGGGGATGCCAGCCCGGAAGGTGACGATTGCGCTGCGCCGCCGCTCAGCGTTGGCGATGCCGGCCAGGCGATTGCCGCCGCCGCAGCCGGCATGGGCCGCGCGCGTGTGCCCGCCTTGCTGGCCCAATCATGGCAGCAGAACGGCCGGATCGCCGCGCTGGGAGATTTTGTGCCCGGTCGCCATGGCTACTGGCTGGTCGCTCCGCTGCCGCAGTGGCGCCAGAAGAAGGTCAAAGCGCTGGTCGCATTCCTGACAGAGCGCTAATCGCTCTGCCGCGCTAATGGCAATTCTGGCGGGTTCGGCCACACTGGTACGGAACCACTTGCCCCCTGTCAGTTCACAATGCGGTAAGACCAGGCGCGGAAGATCACCGGCTCGCGCAGGTCGCGGCGCCTATAGGTCGAGCTGACCCATGGCTTCCCGGTTCCAACCTTGTGCGGCAATTGCCACGTATTCATCGAGCAAGAGCCGGATTGGGGAACGCAGTAGCAGTTTGTCCGTCATCGCCGCTTAGTGGCGCCAACGGGCAAATCGGTTCATTGCCGTGTTAGGATCCGGGTGCCAGCACCACCTGCCCGCGGGCCATCACGAACTTCATGGCCTTCAGCACTTTTACATCCGCCAGCGGGTTGCCGCTGACGGCAACAATGTCGGCGGCCTTGCCCGGTTCAAGCGTGCCGGTTTCCCTGTCCACGCCCAGCAGCGCCGCAGCGTTGACCGTGGCAGCCTTGAGCGCTTCGACCGGGGGCATGCCAAACTTGACCAGTAGCTCGAACTCATCGGCGTTGCGGCCGTGCTTGGACGGGCCGGCATCGGTGCCATAGGCGATCTTGACGCCCAACGGATAGGCGATTTGCAGGCTCTTGCCGGTAATGCCGATGCGCCAGTCAATCTGGGCCTTGATCGCCGGGGGATAGGCATTGGGATTGGCGGCGAGCCGCTCCAGATAGCCGTTCACCGTGCTGAGCGTTGGCACGTAATAGGTCCCGGCCTTGGCCATCATCTTGGCCGCTTCCTCGTCGATCGTGGTGCCGTGCTCGATTGAGTCCGCGCCCGCGCGGATCGCCAGCTTGATCCCGTCGAGCCCATGGGCATGCACGGCAACCTTGCGGCCATAGGCATGGGCGGTTTCGATCAGCGCCTTGGCCTCGTCATCGAACATCCGGGTGGCCAGGCCAGTCCCGGAGTTGACCCCGCCGGTCGTGGCAAACTTGATCACGTCTGCGCCCCGGCCGATCTGGCGGCGCACGGCCTTGCGGCAATCGTCAACCCCGTCGCAGAGGTTTTCGGTGCTGATGTGCGCGTGCATGTCTTCGGACAGGCCGACCCGGCCATCCATGTGGCCACCCGTGGTGGAGATCGATTCACCGGCGTCCAGAATGCGCGGACCCTGGACCCAGCCGCGCTTGATTGCTTCCTTCAGCGCCAGCACCTTGCCCTTGTCGTCACCCAGGTTGCGCACCGTGGTGAAGCCCGCGCGCAGCGTCTTCATGCCATTCCAATAGGTTTCATAGGCGTTGAGCGGCAGGCTGTCGGTCATTGCGCCGATCAGCCGCTCATTGCCGCCGCGATCGCTGGCAAGGTGGACGTGGCTGTCGATCAGGCCGGGCAGCACGGTCTTGTCCTTGAGATCGATCGTTACGGCTCCGGCCGGGGCCGGGACGAAGCCATCCTGCACCGAGACGATGCGGCCCTCGTCGACCACAATGGTGGTGGCGCCGCGCGGCGTTTGGCCGGGCACTGCGATCACCGTTCCCGCGTGGATATAGGTCGGTGCGGCCAGCGCGCTGGTGCCGCTGAGCAGGGTGGCGGCGATCGCAAGGGGGGCAAGACGCATGGTATTTTCTCTCCTCTTGGACCGAACCTATCGCTCGCGGTCCGACAGCGCAACGGGGCCGTCCACCAATTTAAGCGAACGTTTAAATTGCGGTTGACCCGGGCAGGGCGCTCGGCCATCCCGGCAACCTATGACGGGGGAAACAATTCGCATTCCGATCGCCGGGGGCCTTACCCTGGCAGCGGATATTGCCGGCCCGCGCGGCGCGCCGACGGTGGTGCTGGGCCACGGCGGCGGCCAGACCCGCCATTCGTGGGACAAGGCCGAACAGCAGCTGGCCAATGCCGGGTATTTCGCGGTCAATTACGACCTGCGCGGGCATGGTGACAGCGACTGGTCTACAGATGGCGATTACAGCCTCGAAACAAGGGCAGACGATTTGGCAGCGGTTGCGGCGCAGGGCAGCCGGCCCTTTGCCCTGGTCGGGGCCTCGCTGGGCGGGATCACGGCGATGGTAGCGGCCTCGCGCGGGCTTGATCCGGCGGCGCTGGTGTTGGTCGATATCGTCCCCAAGATGTCGCCCAAGGGCGTGGCCAAGATCACCGCCTTTATGACCGCGAATCCCGATGGGTTTGCCAGTCTGGACGATGCGGCTGATGCGATCAGCGCCTATTATCCGGACCGGCCCCGGCCCAAGGATCTGTCCGGGCTGAAAAAGAACCTGCGGCAGGGTGCTGACGGGCGCTGGCGCTGGCACTGGGATCCCAGCTGGATGCAATCTCCGCGGGGCGATCCGCGCTATCTTCTGAAGCTGATGGACGCGGCTGACTGGACCGATCGGATTCCAACGCTGCTGGTGCGCGGGATGAAGAGCGATATTGTCGACGATGATGGTGTTGAAGATTTGCGCCGCCGCATTCCCAAACTGGAAATTGCCGATATCCGCGGCGCCGGGCACATGGTGGCGGGCGACAAGAACGATGAGTTCAACGGCGCGGTGATCGAATTCCTGCGCCGGGTGATGCCGCCGGTCTAGGTCCTGATCCCAAGCCTAAGCCTAAGCCTAAGCCTTGTCGCGGCCATAGGCGGGCAGGGCGAGCCCTGAATGGATCGCCCAGCCACGCAGGGCAAAGCCGGCCAGCACGGCACCTGACCAGGCCAGCTCGCGCGGCAGAGCCAGCACCTCGCCCAGGGCGCAGAGGCTGGCCGCAAGGGCGGCGGCGGTCACGTAAAGTTCGGGCCGCATCAGGATCGAAGGGCGCCCGGCCAGCACATCGCGGATAATCCCGCCAACGCAGCCGGTGATGACCCCCATCAGGATCGCCGGCACCGGCGGCAGGCCATAGACCAGCCCCTTGGCCGTGCCGAGCACGGCATAGACCGCCAGACCTGCCGCATCGGCCCACTCCAGCAACTGGCCTTCCCACCACTTGCGCGGGGTGAACCAGGCCAGCAGCGCCACGCCCAGACAGACCGGGGCGACCCACGGATCGCGCACCCAGAACACCGGCGCGCCGATCAGCAGGTCACGCACCGTTCCGCCGCCGACGCCGGTGACCAGGGCAAAGAACGCCATGGTCACAAAGGTCTGTCGCAGCCGCGCCGCCAGCAGCGCGCCCGATAGGGCGAAAACTGCAATGCCCAGCAGGTCCAGCAGCGGCGGCAGCGTGGGAAGGGCGGTGGCGGTACTCACCGGGCGACCCTGGCGGCGCGGCGGATCGCTGGCAGCAAGGCGCGCTGGCGGCTGATCAGCGCCGTGTCGTTGGCGCAGACCACCGAGGCAAGCCCGGTTCCCGCGTCAATCGCAGCCTCGGCGTACCAGGCCGTGTTGGAGCCGTTGTGCCACAGGCTGCCATCGGGCCCGACGAACCAGCCAAGCGCATAGCTGCCGCCAAAGCGCGGCGTGTGAAGCTCACGCCAGGCAGCCGACGAAAGGAAGCCCTGCGGCTGGTCGCGATGGGTGGAAAGCCAGGCCAGCAAGTCTCTGGCGGCCATGTGCAGGCGCCCGGCCGGGCCCATGGCGGAAGGATTGTCGAGCCACACCGGCTGGCCACCGCCATGGCCGCGCGGCTGGTCAATCAGGTCGACCTTGCCCGGCGGGCCATGGCCAGCGCTGCTCAACCCGAGCGGGATCAGCACCTCGCGTTGCAGCAGGTCTTCCCACGAGCGCCTGGTCGCCGCCTCGAGCATGGCCCCGACCAGGACATAGCCGACGTTGCTGTAGAGGAATTGGGTGCGCGGCGCGGCGGCCGGGGGCTGGGCCAGCGCCAGCGCGACATAGCGGCGGCGGCTGACGCGCGGGTCGGTTTCGAACCGTGGCAGCGCCAGCAGTTCGGGCAGCGGGATATTGGCCGGCAGGCCGCCGTTGTGGCTCAACAGTTCGATCGCCGTCAGGTCGGCATAGTGCGGGGGGACCTGCTTCAGCCGTTTGCCCAGCGGCGTGTCCCAGCGGATCGCGCCGCCCTCCACGGCGCGGGCAAACAGCGTGGCCGTGAACGATTTGGTGATCGAGCCGATGTGCCAGCGATCGTCAGGGCGAACCGGATCGGGCAGGCTGGCGGTGCGGCGGCCATCGACCAGCAGCGTGGGATAGGCCACCGGACGCTCCCAGCCGACTGCCATCGCCGGGGTGCCCAGCCGCTCACGGATGCGGCGCAGCAGCGCCGGGCTCATCGTGCCCTGAGCCAGCGCCGCAATATCGGCGGTGTCTGCCGGTATCACGCCGCGTTCCAGCTTGAGCGGGAAAGCCTGACCCTGGATGAACCGGCCGGTCAACGTGCTCCCGGCAAGCTGACCCTCGAACCGCGCCGAAATCGGCGCGAAATCGACATGGAGCCAGTCCCCCTTGCGTTCAACCTGAGTGGCGCGGATTGCGGCATTGCCCTGGTCAAGGCTGTAGAGCGTTACCGTGTCGCCGGCGACGACCAGCCGCAGCCGGAGCTTGGCTGCGCCCACGTCCAGCACGCCGCCGTAGTCGCCATCAAACCCGGTCTGCGCCAGCGCGCGGCCGGGCAGCAGCAGTCCCGCGGCCCCGGCGGCCGCACCGGCCAGGGCTAAGCGGCGGGTGGCCTTCATTCGTCGATCAGGTCCTGCAGCTTGCTCATCAGCGTCTGGATGCGGGTGGCCGCCTCGGTGAAGGTGTTCACATCGTCGCGCTTGTTGTTGGCGCGGGCTTCCTTGGCGGCTTCGACATAGCCTTCCATGTCGGCTTCCAGCGCGTCGACCAGCATCTCGATCTCGTCACTGGTCAGCTTGACGGTCAGGGCCTTGGACATGGAGCAGTTCCTTCGAGTTTGGATCAGGGGAGGGATCGGCGGCTTATCGGCCGCCTGCGCCGCCGAAACAAGAGCGCGGTGCCGATCAGGCAGCCGGTCAGCGCGAGAGCGGCAAAGAAGATCAGGATCGGGTGATGGGTATCCTCGCGCGTCTGGAGGTCCATGATGTGGAGCCCCCACATGAAATCGAACACCCGCCACCAGCGCGTCCGCACCGCCTCGATCTGGCCGTTGTCACGGCCGACATAGACATGGGTGCCATCGGCCAGCGCCACTTGCCAGGCCGCCATCTTGTGCCGGAAATCCGCGGGTGACTGGTCTGCGGAAAACAGCCTGGTCGAGACGACCTGCTTGCCGCCGACAATGCCTGCGGCCACCACGGCGCGGGCCTCGGCCTCGTCCACCGGGGGCAGCGGACCGGTGCCGGGATTGGCCAGGTCATAGCGCGCGGTTGAGCCGTCCGGCAGCGTGGCCAGCAGGATCGCCCGCCCGCGCTGCTGGATCAGCCGGCCTTCGCGCAGGGTATAAGCCGTGCCCTCGGGTCCGAAGGCCACGGTCATCGTTCCGGCCGGCTGCTCAATCCGCAAATGCTTGCCGCGCACTTCGTCGATCGGCTTTGACACCATGAACAAGCCGGACATGGTCCACAGCAGCAGCGGGACGCCAATCAACCACCCGAGCCAGATGTGCCAGCGGGCGAACTTCTGCATGAGGGTACGACGGGCCATATTGAGCCTATGGCCCGCCTGAGGCGACTATCGCAAGCCCGGCCGGCGATCAGATGTGGATCGGCTTGCCGGTTACCGCCATGGCCGCTTCCTTTACCGCTTCGCTGTGCGTGGGGTGGGCGTGGCACGTATAGGCGATATCTTCGGACGTTGCGCCGAATTCCATCGCCAGGGCTGCTTCGGCAATCATTGTCCCGGCCACCGTGGCGATGGCCCAGACGCCCAGCACCTTGTCGGTCTTGGCATCGGCGATCACTTTCACGAAGCCGTCCGGCTCGTGATTGGTCTTGGCGCGGCTGTTGGCCATCATCGGGAACTTGCCGACCTTGATCTCACCCTGCTCGCGGGCCTGCTCCTCGGTCAGGCCGACACCGGCGAATTCAGGCGTGGTATAGACAACGCCGGGGATCACCGCGTGATTGACGATGCCGGTGCCGGTGGCGATGTATTCGGCTACGGCGATGCCCTCATCCTCGGCCTTGTGCGCCAGCATCGGGCCGGGAATCACGTCGCCAATGGCGCGCACGCCTGCAACGCTGGTGCGGAAATCGTGCCCGGTTTCGATCTGGCCGCGCGCGTTAAGCTCCAGCCCGATGTTTTCCAGGCCCAGGCCTGCCACATTCGGGCGGCGGCCGATGGCGACCAGCACGCAATCGGCTTCCAGCGTCTCGGCCGCACCGCCCTTGGCCGGTTCGAGCGTCAGCGTCGCCTTCTTGCCCTTGACGCTCGCGCCGGTCACCTTGGTGCCCAGCTTCAGTTCCATGCCCTGCTTCTTGAAGATCTTGGCGGCATCCTTGCGGACATCCATGTCCATGCCGGGCAGCAGCTGGTCGAGGAATTCGACCACGGTGACCTTGGCGCCCAGGCGGCGCCAGACTGAGCCCATTTCCAGCCCGATCACGCCGCCACCGATTACGACCATATGACCCGGCACCTTGTTCAGCGCCAGGGCACCGGTGCTGTCGACGATCACGCCCTTGTCATTGTCGACATCCACGCCGGGGAGCGGGGTCACGCTGGAGCCAGTGGCGATCACCACTTCCTTGGCGGTGTAATCCTTCCCCGCGACAGTGACGGTGTTGGCATCCTTGAAAGTGCCGTGGCCCTTCAGCCAATCGACCTTGTTCTTCTTGAACAGGAACTCGATCCCGCCGGTCAGGCCCTTTACCGCGTCGGTCTTGTCCGCCTGCAGCGCGGCCAGATCGAGCTCTACCTTGCCGAGCTTCACGCCGTACCGGGCAAGAGTGCCATTGGCCGCTTCCTCGAACTTTTCCGAGCCGTGCAGCAGCGCCTTGGAAGGAATGCAGCCTACGTTGAGGCAGGTGCCGCCCAGGGTTTCGCGGGCTTCCACGCAGGCTGTCTTCAGGCCCAGCTGAGCCGCGCGGATCGCGCCAACATAGCCACCCGGACCGGCGCCGATGAAGATCACGTCGTAGTCGTATTCAGCCATGGTCCGGTCCTTACAGATCAATCAGCAGGCGGGTGGGATCTTCGATCGCTTCCTTGATGATCTTCAGCGCAGTCACCGCCTCGCGCCCGTCGATCAGACGGTGGTCATAGGACAGCGCCAGGTACATCATCGGGCGGATCACGATCTGCCCGTCGCGGACCACGGGGCGATCCTCGATCCGGTGCAGGCCCAGCACGGCCGATTGCGGCGGATTGATGATCGGGGTGCTCATCAGCGAACCGAACACCCCGCCGTTGGAGATGGTGAAGGTGCCGCCGGTCATGTCAGCCATGGTCAGGCTGCCGTCCTTGGCCTTCTTGCCGTAGTCGGCAATTGCCTTCTCGATCTGGGCGAAGGACATGTCCTGCACATCGCGCACCACCGGCACGACCAGGCCATTGGGGGCTGAAACCGCCACCGACATGTCGACATAGGGGTGATAGACGATCTCGTCCCCCTCGATCCGGGCGTTGACCGCCGGAATGTCCTTCAGCGCCAGGCAGGCGGCCTTGGCGAAGAAGCCCATGAAGCCCAGCCGCACGCCGTGCTTCTTTTCGAAGGCGTCCTTGTAGGTGTTACGCGCGGCGATCACCGCCGACATGTCGCAATCGTTGAAGGTGGTGAGCAGCGCGGCAGTATCCTGCGCGTCCTTCAGGCGGCGCGCGACGGTCTGGCGCAGGCGGGTCATCTTGACCCGCTCTTCGCCGCGATCGCCCGTCGGTGCCGGAGTAGCCGGGGCCGCAACAGCAGCGGCCGCAGCGGGCGCGGCCGTCTTGGCAGCGGCAGCGGCGAGAACGTCTTCCTTGGTCAGGCGGCCGTCCTTGCCGGTGCCTCTGATCGCGGTCGGATCGACCCCGTGCTCCAGCACGGCGCGGCGCACGGCCGGGGAGAGCACGGCCGCTGCATCGGCGCTGACGGCCGGGGCTGCGGCGGGCGCGGAGGCAGGGGTGGCGGCTGGAGGAGCGGCGGGCGTGGCAGCCGGGGCCGGGGCAGCAGCCGCGCCGCTGCCAGCCTCGATCGTGGCGATCACGGCGCCAACGGCCACATTGTCACCCACCTGGGCCAGGTAATTGCCCATCACGCCAGCCACCGGGCTGGGCACCTCGACTGCGACCTTGTCGGTCTCGAGGCTGGCGATCGGCTCGTCGAGCGCAACTGCTTCACCGGGCTTCTTCAGCCATTCGCCGATGGTGGCCTCGGCCACGGATTCGCCCAGGGTGGGAACTTTGACTTCAGTAGACATGATACTGTTTCCTCAGGCTTTCTTCTGCCGGCGGATTTCGGAACGGACCGAGGTGCCCAGCGCGTGGCCGATCAGGGCACCCTGTTCGCTGGCATGGCGGCTGGCCAGGCCCGTGGCGGGCGAGGCGCTGGCGGCGCGTCCGGCATAGCGGGCGCGGGCCACCTTGCTCTTGGCGGCGGCCAGGGCTTCCTCGATCAGCGGTTCGACGAAGAACCACGAGCCATTGTTCTTTGGCTCTTCCTGGCACCAGACCACTTCTTCCAGGTTCTTCATCCGCGACAGGCGCAGCGCCAGCGGCTCGCCCGGGAAGGGATAGAGCTGTTCGAGGCGGATGATCTGGGTATCGGTGATCCCGGCGGCGTCGCGCGCTTCCATCAGGTCATAGGCAACCTTGCCGGAACACAGGATGACCTTGCGGGTCTTCGCATCTTCGGCCCCTTTGATGTCGGAGAGGATGCGCATGAAGTGCCCCTCGCCGATGAAGTCCGAAGCCTGGCTCTTGGCCAGCGGGTGCCGCAGCAGCGACTTGGGCGTCATGATCACCAGCGGCTTGCGGAACGGACGGTGCATCTGCCGGCGCAGCACATGGAAGTAATTGGCCGGGGTGGTGATATTGCAGACCTGGATATTGTCCTGCGCACAGAGCTGCAGGAACCGTTCCAGCCGGGCCGAGGAGTGTTCCGGACCCTGGCCTTCGTAACCATGTGGCAGCAGCATGACGAGGCCGTTGGCGCGCAGCCACTTCGATTCCGACGAAGCGACATACTGGTCGATCATGATCTGCGCGCCGTTTGCGAAATCGCCAAACTGCGCTTCCCATAGCACCAGCGTTTTCGGGTCTGCGCTGGCATAGCCATATTCGAAGCCGAGCACGCCATATTCGCTGAGCGGGCTGTCATGCACTTCGAACTTGCCGTGCGGCACGGTCGAAAGCGGCACGTACTTGTGCTCGGCAGTCTGGTCGACCCACACCGCGTGGCGCTGGCTGAAAGTGCCGCGGCCCGAATCCTGGCCCGAGAGGCGGATGTTGTAGCCTTCCGAGGCGAGGCTGCCGAAAGCCAGCGCTTCGCCAGTAGCCCAGTCGAACCCCTGGCCGGTGGTGAACATCTCGCGCTTGGCATCAAGCACGCGGGCCAGCGTCTTGTGGATGGTCAGGCCTTCGGGGACGGTGGTCAGCGTGCGGCCCAGACTGTCAAACAGCTTCTGCTCGATCCCGGTCGCGACGTTGCGGCGCGCGGTTTCGGGGTCGGCCGGCTTGTTGAGCCCGGTCCAGCGCCCGGCGAACCAGTCTGCCTCGTTCGCCTTGTAACCCTTGGCTGCTTCGAACTCCTGTTCAAGCACCTGGGTGAAGCGCATTTCGGTTTCGCCCGCCCAGTCCTTGTCGATCACGCCCTGTTCGATCAGGCGGCCGGCGTAGATTGCGCTGACGCCCGGATGCTGGCGGATCTTCTGGTACATCAGCGGCTGGGTAAAGCCCGGCTCGTCGCCTTCGTTATGGCCGAAGCGGCGATAGCACCACATGTCGACCACGATGTCGCGGCCGAAGGTCTGGCGATAGTCGATCGCCAGCTTGCAGGCGAAGGTCACGGCTTCGGGATCATCGCCGTTGACATGCAGGATCGGCGCCTGAACCCCCTTGGCCACGTCCGACGGGTAGGGCGAGCCGCGCGAGAACTGCGGGCTGGTGGTGAAGCCGATCTGGTTGTTGATGATGAAGTGGATGCAGCCGCCGGTGTTGTAGCCCTTCACCCCCGAGAAGCCGAAGCATTCCCAGACGATGCCCTGGCCGGCAAAGGCCGCGTCGCCGTGGATCAGGACGGGGAGCACCTGCTTGTGCTTCAGGTTGCCGTGCTCGTCCCGGCCGATGTCGTCGCGGAAGGCCTGCTGGGCGCGGACCTTGCCGAGCACCACCGGGTCCACCGTTTCCAGGTGGCTGGGGTTGGGAACCAGGCTCATGTGCACCTTGATCCCGTCAAACTCGCGGTCGGTGCTGGTACCCAGGTGATACTTCACATCGCCCGATCCGCCGACATCCTCGGGGTTGGCGGTGCCGCCCGAGAATTCATGGAAGATCACGCGGTAGGGCTTGGCCATCACATTGGCGAGGACGTTGAGCCGGCCGCGGTGGGCCATGCCGTAAACGATCTCGCGCACGCCGCGGCTGCCGCCATACTTGATCACGGCTTCGAGCGCTGGGATCATCGCTTCGCCGCCATCAAGGCCAAAGCGCTTGGTGCCGACGTACTTCTTGCCGAGGAAGCGCTCATACTGTTCGCCGCGGATCACCGCACCGAGGATCGCCTTCTTGCCTTCGGGGCTGAAGTCGATCGACTTGTCACCGCCCTCAATCCGTTCCTGGATGAAGCGGCGCTCCTCCACGTCGGCGATGTGCATGTATTCATAGCCGACCTTGCCGCAGTAATTGCGCTTCAGGATCTCGACCAGTTCGCGCACCGTCGCCCATTCGAGGCCGAGCGTGCCGCCGAGGTAAACCTTGCGATCCAGCGCTGCGCCAGAAAAGCCGTGGTAGGCAGGATCGAGGTCGGCCGGCAGGCTCTGGTGGCTGAGGCCCAGCGGGTCGAGGTCCGCCCCCAGGTGGCCACGCACCCGGTAGGTGCGCACCAGCATCATTGCCCGGATCGAATCCGCGGCCGCTTCTTCGATCGCGCGCGGGTCCATCGCGGCCCCGGCTTTCGCTGCGGCGGCCTTGATCGCCACCTGCATCTGGGTGGGATCGAGTGCGGCGGTCAGGTCGTCCGACGCAGAGCGCCAGTCCGGCCGCGCCCACGACGGGCCCGGCTGCGGGTCGTCGGGGAGGAAATCGTGGAGTTCGTTACCCATGTGAGCTTGATCCCGGGGAGGACAAGCCGCCCGCACAGCCATGGCGATGCAGGCGGCTGATCAGGTCAGACGCGTTCCTTGAGCACTTCGGCGAGCGTTTCGCCGAGCAGGCTGGGCGAGTTCGAAACGCGGATGCCGGCAGCTTCCATCGCCGCGATCTTGCTTTCCGCATCGCCCTTGCCGCCCGAGACGATGGCCCCGGCGTGGCCCATGCGGCGGCCCGGAGGGGCCGTGCGCCCGGCGATGAAGCCAGCCATCGGCTTCTTGCGGCCGCGCTTGGCCTCGTCGATCAGGAACTGGGCAGCCTGCTCTTCGGCATCGCCGCCAATTTCGCCAATCATGATGATCGACTTGGTCTCGTCGTCGGCCAGGAACAGCTCCAGCACGTCGATGAAGTTGGTGCCGTTGACCGGGTCACCGCCGATGCCGACGGCAGTGGTCTGGCCCAGGCCGATGTTGGTGGTCTGGAACACGGCTTCATAGGTCAGCGTGCCCGAACGGCTGACCACGCCGACCGAACCCTGCTTGAAGATCGAGCCCGGCATGATGCCGATCTTGCACTCATTCGGGGTCAGCACGCCGGGGCAGTTCGGGCCGATCAGGCGCGACTTGGACCCCGACAGGGCACGCTTCACCTTGACCATGTCGAGCACCGGAATGCCTTCGGTGATGCAGACGATCAGTTCCATCTCGGCGTCGATCGCTTCCAGGATCGCGTCGGCCGCGCCCGGCGGCGGAACATAGATGCACGAGGCGGTCGCGCCGGTCGCAGCCTTGGCTTCGTGGACGGTGTCAAACTGCGGCAGGCCGATGTGGGTCGTGCCGCCCTTGCCGGGGGTCACGCCCGCAACCATCTGCGTGCCGTAAGCCAGCGCCTGTTCGGTGTGGAAGGTACCGGTGGCACCGGTCATCCCCTGGGTGATGACCTTGGTGTGCTTGTTGATGAGGATCGACATTGTTCAGCTCTCCCGGGGAGTTGTTCTTAAGCCAGCGACGGCTCGATCGCCTTGCAGGCGACCAGCAGTTCCTTGACCGCGTCGACCGAGACCTGGAAGTTGGCCTTGGCTTCGTTGTCGAGGGCGATTTCAATCACTTCTTCCGCGCCGTTTGCACCGATCACCACCGGCACGCCGACATAGAGGCCGTCAAGGCCGTACTTGCCGTCAACGTGGACCGCGCAGGGCAGGATGCGCTTCTGGTCACCCAGATAGGCTTCGGCCATGGCGATGGCGCTGGTGGCCGGGGCATAATAGGCCGAGCCGGTCTTGAGCAGACCAACGATCTCACCGCCACCCGAACGGGTGCGGGCCACGATCGCGTCGAGCTTTTCCTTGGTCGACTTGCCCATCTTGACCAGGTCGGTGACGGGAATGCCGCTGATGGTCGAATATTCGAGCACCGGCACCATGGTATCGCCGTGGCCGCCCAGCACGAAGGCGTTCACGTCCTTGACCGAAACGCCGAATTCCCAGGCGAGGAACGTGGCGAAGCGGGCCGAATCGAGCACGCCGGCCATGCCGACCACCTTGTTGGCGGGGAGGCCCGAGAATTCGCGCAGCGCCCAGACCATCGCGTCGAGCGGGTTGGTGATGCAGATCACGAAGGCGTCAGGGGCGTGGTTCTTGATGCCTTCGCCCACGGCCTTCATCACACCGAGGTTGATGCCCAAGAGGTCATCACGGCTCATGCCCGGCTTGCGCGGCACGCCGGCGGTGACGATCACCACGTCGGCGCCGGCGATGTCGGCATAGTCATTGGTGCCCTTGATATTCGCATCAAAGCCCTCAATCGGGCCGCACTGCGCCAGGTCCAGCGCCTTGCCCTGAGGCATGCCCTCGGCAATGTCGAACAGGACGATATCGCCCATTTCCTTCTTCGCGGCGAGGTGCGCGAGGGTGCCACCGATCATGCCGGCGCCAATGAGGGCGATCTTCTTGCGAGCCATAATGAGACCTGTCCTTGTCCGTATTCGCGGGATCAGCGTCTGGCGTTCGGTACGGCCCCGACCATCCCGCTAGGCGCAAGGGGCCGACCGGCGGGTTAGGGGTGCCCTAAGCCGGTGAATTGGTGATTGCAAGGCAGGAAAGGGTTGTAAGCGCCAACTATCTTTGCAAATAGTTCGCAATAGCAAAAGTCCACCCGTTCGGCAGGGTTTACCCTGCGGCGCGCTTCGGTTCGAGCCGCTCGCGTTCCTGTGCCAGCAGCATCCCGGCAAGGTAATCGGGTACGGCGCGGCTGAAGTAATAGCCCTGGCCCAGGGTACAACCGGCCGCGCGCACAGCTTCGACCTGTTCGACCGTTTCGAGCCCTTCGGCAACGATTGCCATGTCAAGCGTCGAGGCCATCGATGAAACGGCGCGGATGATCGCGTCGCTCTTCTTGCCGGTGTGGATCCCGGAAACGAAGCTGCGGTCGACCTTGATCTTCCCGAACGGATACTTGCTGAGATAGCCGAGCGAGGAATAGCCGGTGCCAAAATCGTCGAGCGCAAAGCGCACCCCGGCGGCCGACAGTTCGGCCATGAAGTCCTCGGTCTGCTGCGAATGGTCGAGCAGGACTGTCTCGGTAATTTCCAGTTCGAGCCGTTCGGGCGGCAGGCGGGCCTCGCGCAGGGCATTGAGGATACCCAGCGCCGCGCCCGGCGCCTTGATCTGCAGCGGCGAGAGGTTGACCGCAACGGTCACGTCATCTGGCCAGTTGGCCGCAGCCTTGGCCGCCTGGGCCGTGATCCAGTTGCCGAGGGTGATGATCGCGCCGGTTTCCTCGGCCACCGGAATGAATTCGTCGGGGCGCAGTTCGCCCTTTTCGGGGTGGAACCAGCGGACCAGTGCCTCGAAGGCCTTGATCCGCCCGCTTTCGAGATCGACGATCGGTTGGAAGAAGATCGACAGCTCATCGCGTTGCAGCGCCACGCGCAGCTCCGCCTCAATCTCGCGCCGGCGCACCAGGTCGCGGCTCATCGAGGAATCGTAGAAGCTGACCTGGTTCCGGCCATTGACCTTGGCATGATAGAGCGCGAGGTCGGCCCCCTGCATCACGCTTTCCAGGTCTGTTCCGTCATCGGGCAGCATGGCCACGCCCATCGAGCAGGAAATTTCCAGCCGGTCCTCGTCCAGCCGCATTGGCCGGGTAACCTCGCCCAGCAAGGCCAGCGCAATGGTTTCCACCTCGCGCCGGTCGCGCACGTCGCAGGCGAGGATGAACTCATCACCGCCAAAACGGCCGATCACCGAATCCTTCTTGGCCTGGCTGCGCAGGCGCTGGGCCACTTCGTTCAGCACGCGGTCGCCCACCTGGTGGCCCAGCGCGTCGTTGACTTCCTTGAAGCGGTCAAGGTCAAACCAGAACAGCGCCAGCTTGGCATCGCCGCGCCGGTGGGAGAGGTGTTCGACCAGGTAGTGATTGAGGCCAGCGCGGTTGTGCAGGCCGGTGACCACGTCGGTGCGGGCCAGATGCTGCATCTTTTCGGCGAGGCGCGCGCTGGTTTCGGCCGAGGCAATCGAATCGCGCAGGGTGCGGAAGATCTGCATCGAGATATTGAGCATGCCCAGGAAGCAGATCAGGATCGCAACCGCCAGGGCCTGGGCGGCGAGATCGCCGGTGGACCACAGCGCGATGCAAATCGGCGTGAAGGTGAGCAGCATGCCGGCCACGGAAATCAGCGGCCGCCCGGCATTGCGCGCGGCCATGCCGCCGGCATATCCGATCGCGTAGCAGGCCATCAGCATCTGGGCGATCAGCGGAATTTCATACCAGATCGTCAGCGCCGTAAAGACGCCCACTACCGAGGTGTAGGAAAAGGCGCCGAGCTCGTAGAACAGCTCCAGCCGGCCGGTATCGCGCACCTGCAACCGCGGCAGGCCATAGGCCATGGCGACGCGGACCACACCGATCACGGAGAGCAGGATCGCAACCTTGGTAATCAGCGGATTGCCGGCATAGGAAGCGGCGATCAGCGCGGCGATAATGCCATTGGCAGCCCCGGCGGTCAGCGAGCCGGGATTGGCGTACAGGTTATCGACCAGCGTCCTGCGGACCCGGTCGTCAATGGCATTGGTGCGAAACAGCACCCGCAGCAAGGTTCGCCATCGCCTTATGGCCGGATCCCTTCTTAACCCGTGCGACCTAGCGCAAAGAGGTCACCGAATGGTTAATCCGGCCTTACCTTGCCCGGTCTTTTCAATCGTTGCCCGGCTCGATCCGTGCCGCGAGCGCGCCAGCCAGGCGGCGGTCCAGCGTGCGGCAGATGGTCAGCCAATGGAGATAGGCGGTGCGGTCACCGGCGAAGAAGGCGCGCTCGGCGTTCTGCTGTGCGACCTCGGCAGCGCCCAGGCCATGTTCGGCAAAATGCCGGAGCGCGGCGCGCAGTTCGCCCGAATGGCCGACAAACCCGTTGTCATTGGCAGCCCGCCCGGCGATCCGTGCCGAGCCGCGCCGGGCAATCACGCGGGTCAGCGGGGATTTGGCGGCGGCGAAGTGAATGGTCATGGGGCCTGCACGGTTGGTCTGATCGGACCCATGCTCTAACCGGGCGGCGCTAAGGGTTCGTGTGGCACTATGGTTGCCACGGCTTAACCATGGCACTCCGCATGAACTCAGGTGCCCGGCTGGGCGATCCATTTGCCCGAGTTCTGGTACTCGGGTCGCACGCCGGTGTCCTGCGGCAGGCGGTCGCCGCGATAGAGTGCTTCCCCGCCGCGGTTCTGGACTTCACTCGCATAGCTGGGCGGCGGGGCCGGGCGGGCCGGGCCTTGCCCACCTCCGATGGGAGCGAGGGTACCGGACTGGGCCGACTTGAGCCCGGCATCATAGGCACGCTGCAGAGCCAGCGGATCGAGCACCGGATCGGCCACCCGGTCTGCTGCGGCATTGCGCGCATGCGGCCCGGCCAGCGGCTCGCCGCCGGCATAGGCGAAGCGGAACGTGGCCGGTTCCCCGGCTCGGCCGTTGAAGCGATAAAAGCGGTGCGCGCCGACCGTGATGATGTGGCGCAGGCTGGGTGCCCAGTAGGGATAGATCGCGATGGTGTGGTAATGCGTGGCGAGGCCGACGCTGCGTTCGACATAGCCAGCCAGGGCCGCGCGGGCGACATTTTCCGCGCGCAGCCAGAACATCCGGTTGGGCGCCTTGGCCAGCGAGCCATCGCAGGTGAAGCTGAACTGGCAGCCGGTGGTCCGCTCGGAACCCTGATAGACCACGCCGCAGACCGTATTGGGATAGCTGGGATGGGCCACGCGGTTCAGCACCACCTGCGCCACGGCCCGCTGGCCCACGTCGCTTTCGCTGCGCGCTTCGTAATAGACTGCGGCGGCCAGGCACTGCAGCGCGCGGCTGCGGTCGACCCCCGAATTGTCAACCCGCATGGCCCGCGCAATCGGCCCGGCGCGCTCATCAATGAAGATCCGCCCGCCATCGGCATCGCTCTGCAGATCCGGCACCAGCGGTGGCAGCTCCTCATCGGGAGCAAGGTAGTAAAAGGCCGAGCCCGGGAAGCTGTCGCCCGCGCGCTCATAGGGCATCGGTTCAATCGTGACATCGACCGCGCCGGCATTGCCGATCGCAAAGTCCGACCAGTCGCTGGGCGCGGCAAAAGCCGGCACGGCAAAGGCCGCCAACAGGACCAGCGCCCGCCGCCCGCGATGCCGCCGCCGCATCCGCTCGGCCAGGGTCGGCACGCGCCGCCGCTTGAACCGCGCGGCGAAATCGCGCGGCTTCTGCTCAAGCTTGACGGGCGGGATCGGGATCATTGGCCTTCCAGTTGCGGTACGCGCTCCCGCGCGTAAGCCCGGGCCGCCCCATCGCGCCACCGCGCCTTTCGCGCCGTGCCGAAGCGGGACGAACTCCGGCCTTAGCGTTAAGCGGTTAAGAAAAGCCGGAAGCTTGCCTTGGTCAGAATGCGGGCTTAAGGCGGCGCCACGTCATCGGTTGTCCGGCGAAGGTCGGGCCTAAGAGGGAAGGGGGTTCAAATCCCCCGCTGCCCCCGCAACTGTGACCGGGGAGCCGAACCTCGATATGCCACTGGCCGTCAGGCTGGGAAGGCGGGGTAAGGCGCTGATCCGGGAGCCAGGAGACCTGCCAGTGACGGTCGTTCCGCAGCCGGGCGGGGTGTACCGGAATGCAGCAGAGGACCCGCACTGGTGCGGGCCCTTCCGCCATGAACGGCAGTTCGTTCATGATGGAAGGAATCTGTGTGAAATATCTGTTATTGCTTACTTGTTCACTTGTACTTTCTGCTCCGGCGGTTGCGCAGGATAGCAGGCCCGACGAGGTCGAGCTGGAGCGGGTCACGGTCTGCTGCAGCCGGCCCAACGATGCCGGAATCACCGTTGTCGCATCTGGCACCTCCCAGCCGATCCGTGAGACCGGTCAGTCGATCAGCGTGATCGGCGCCGAAGAGATCGCGGCGGTGCAGGGTCCGGACCTGACCCGCGTGCTGGAGCGTCTGCCCGGTGTCGCCGTGGCCCGCTCCGGCCCGCTCGGCAGCCAGACCAGCCTGTTCGTCCGCGGCGCCAATTCGCAGCAATTGGCTGTGACGCTGGACGGGGTGCGGCTGGCTGATGTCGCCTCGCCCTCGGGCGGGTTCGACCTTGGCACGCTGATGACCGGCGGGATCGCCAAGATCGAGCTGCTGCGCGGGTCCAACTCGGTGGTCTGGGGATCGGACGCGATCGGCGGGGTGCTCGCCTTGACCAGCGCCCAGATCGACGGCGTGCGGGCGGGCATCGAATATGGTGCCAACGATACGCTGTCCGCCGATGCTACGCTTGGCACTTCGGGCCAGGGTTACGGCCTGACCGTCAGCGGCGGCCATGTCCGCAGCGATGGCATATCGGCCTTTGCCCGCGGGACCGAGCCCGATGGATTCCGGCAGTGGCAGGGGTCCTTGCGCGGCTTTGCCAGCCTGGCTGATGACCTCTCGCTCGTCGCCGCGGCGCGCTATGCCGATAGCCGGGTCGATTTCGACGGCTTCCCGCCGCCGACCTTCAGCTTTGCCGATACGCCCGAATACCAGACCACCCGCCAGGGATCGGGCCGGGTCGGGCTGGACTATGACACCAGCAGCCTCGGCCTGAAGCTGGGTCTTGCCTATTCGGACACCCGCCGCGACTATTTCGACAATGCCGCCAGCGCCGTGCCGAACTTTGCCACCAGCGGACGTTCATGGCGCGCCGATTTCTCGGGCAAGGCTGGCCTCACCGACAGCGTCACGCTCAACTTCGGGGCAGACAGCGAATGGACCAGTTTTTCAACCAGCTTTGACCCTGAGCAAGACGCACGGTTGTCGAGCGGGCATGTCCTGCTGGGCTACCATGACGAGCGGCTGAACCTGTCTGCCGGCCTGCGGGTCGACGATCATGATCGCTTCGGCACGCATTGGACGTTCGGCGCCAATGGCTCGTTTGCACTGGCCTACGACCTGCGTCTGCGCGCTGCCTATGGTGAGGGGTTCAAGGCGCCGACGCTCTATCAGCTCTATGGCTTTGGCGGAATCCGGGCGCTCCGGCCCGAAACCAGCAAGGCCTATGAAGCCGGGCTGGAATACGGCGATCGCAATGGCTGGCGTCACCTCGCGATTACCCTGTTTCGGCGTGATAGCACCAACCTCATCGACTATGTCTGGCCGGCCGGGTACTTCAACAGCGGCCGCGCGCGCGCCGAAGGGATCGAGGTGGAAGCAGGCTGGAGGTTGAGCGAGCAGCTCTCCCTGCGCGCCGCCTATAGCCACCTCAAAGCGACTGATCAGATTACCGCCAAAGACCTGCCCCGCCGCCCGCGCGACCTGCTCAGCGCCGGGATCGACTGGGAAACGCCGCTGGCTGGCTTGAAGCTCGGCGCGGACCTGCGCCTGACGGGAGACAGCTTCGATGATCGCGGCAATTTCACCCGGCTCGATGGTTATGGCCTGGTGACCCTGCGCGCCAGTGTGCCGCTGGGTGATCGGTTCGAGCTCCATGGCCGGATCGAGAACGTCACCGATACCGATTACCAGACGGTGGCCGGTTACGGCACCTATGGCCGCTCGGCCCATGTTGGGCTGCGGGTCAAGCTGTGAAGCGCTGGGGCAGCCTTTTCGCGTTGGTGCTGGCAGGTTGCACTGCCGCCCCGGCGCGCGAGGCTGGCCCGCCGTCGCCGACCTCGCCGTCACCGACGATTGTCAGCCTCAATCCCTGCACCGATGCGATCCTGGCGGAAGTGGCCGATCCGGCGCAAATCCTGGCCATTTCGCATTACAGTCAGGACCCGGCGGGCTCATCGATGGACCTCGCCACAGCGCGGCAGTTCCGGGCGACTGGCGGCTCGGTTGAGGAAGTGCTGGCGCTGCGGCCGGACCTGGTGGTGGATGGCAATTTCACCCCGCCTGCGACCCGCGCGGCGCTGGCCCGGCTGGGGCTCAAGCTGGAACAGCTGCCGATTGCCGCCACCCCGGCCGAGAGCATTGCCCAGGTGCGCCGTCTGGCCGCACTGGCGGGCCATCCCGAACGCGGCGAAGCGCTGGTCCGGCGGATCGAGGCGGCGATGGCCGTCAGCAAGGCGCCCGCCGGTGCGCCGCTTTCGGCAATCGTCTGGCAGGGCGGCGGGATCGTCGCAGGCGAGGGGACGCTGATCACCGCGCTGCTCGCCCATACCGGCTTCACCAATGCGGCCGCTGCACGGGGCCTTTCGCAAGCCAGCCACCTGCCGTTGGAGGACATGCTGGTGCAGCCGCCGCGGGTGATCCTCGCCGCTGGCAACAGCCATGGTGAGGAAGACCGGCTGCTCGGCCACCCGGCACTGGCACGGCTGAAGGACACCACCCGCGCGCCGCTGGAGCCAGCCTTGCTATGGTGCGGCGGGCCGACCATTCCCAAGACCGTGGCGCGGCTGGCCGAAGTGCGGCGGTCACTCCGGTGACCCGCCTCGTCGCCTTGCTGCTGGCTGCGCTGGCGCTGGCCCTGCCGCTCTCGCTGCTGGCGGGGCGCGTCTGGATCGATCCGACCGCGCCGCTCGGCAGCCAGACCAGCCTGATCCTCGCCGAACTGCGCCTGCCGCGCGCGCTGCTGGCCGTGCTGCTGGGCGGTGGACTGGGCGCCGCAGGGGCAGCGATGCAAGGCTATCTGCGCAACCCGCTGGCCGATCCCGGCCTGTTCGGCATCGCCCCCGGGGCGGCGCTCGGCGCGGTGCTGAGCTTCTGGACCGGCTGGGCCAGCACTGGTTGGGCCTTGCCCGCCTTTGCCCTGGTCGGGGCGGCGGGGGCCATGCTGCTGCTGACGATCATTGCCGGGCGCAACGGCGGGGTCGTGCTGTTCACCCTCGCGGGCATGATGATTGCCAGCCTGGCCGGGGCCTTGATGAGCCTCGCCATCAGCCTGTCTCCCACGCCCTTTGCGATGAGCGAGATCGTGACCTGGCTGATGGGCGCGCTGACTGACCGCTCGTGGCGGGAGGTGTGGATTGCCGCGCCGCTGACCCTGGCTGGCATCGCCGTACTGCGGGCCGCCGGCCGCGGGCTCGATGCATTGACCCTGGGTGAGGCGGCTGCGCGCTCGCTTGGCCTCGATCCGCGGCGCCTGCAAGTGCTGCTGGTGCTGGGCGTGGGGCTGACCGTGGGCGGCGGGGTGGCAGTCGCCGGGATCATCGGTTTTGTCGGGCTGATGGTCCCACATTTCGTACGGCCCTTCACCGATGGCCGGCCCAGCCAGCTGATCGTGCCATCGGCCCTCGCCGGCGCGCTGCTGGTGCTGGTGGCCGATTGCCTGTGCCGGGTGCTGCCACTGGCCGGTGGCGAACTGCGGTTGGGGATCGCGCTCAGCCTGTTGGGCACGCCGTTCTTCCTCCACCTGCTGCTGCGCTTGCGGCGGGAGCTGGTGTGATGCTGGCAGCCGACAACCTTGTCCTGCCCGGCCGCCTGCATGGCGTCTCGCTCAGCCTGCGCCCTGGCGAGGTGACCGCGATCTGCGGCCCGAACGGCGCGGGTAAGTCCAGCCTGCTGTCCTGCCTTGCGGGGCTGACTGTGCCGCAGTCTGGCGCGGCCATGCTGGACGGTGCACCGCTGGCCACCTTGCCAGCCGAAGCCCGCGCGCGCGCCATTGGCTACCTGCCGCAGGTCGCCGAAGTGGCCTGGGATGTCAGCGTGCAGACGCTGGCCGGGCTGGGGCGGCTGCCCTGGCAGACGAGCGCGGCAGAGGATGCTGCCGCGCTCGATGCGGCGCTGGCCGCGCTCGATTTGCTGCCGCTGGCCTACCGCCCGGTCACGCAACTGTCCGGCGGGGAGCGAGCCCGCGCGCTGCTGGCCCGGGTGCTGGCCGGAACCCCGCGCTGGCTGCTGGCCGACGAGCCGCTGGCCAGCCTTGACCTGGCTCACCAGCTGGCTCTGCTAGCCCACCTGCGGGCCAGTGCCGATGGCCGCATGGGCGTGGTGCTGGTGCTGCACGACCTGGCGCTCGCCATGAATCATGCCGACCGGGTGGTCGTGCTCGACCGGGGCAACCTGGCAGCTGATGGACCGCCGGACCTGGCCCTGTCCGAACCCGTGCTGGAACAGGTCTGGGGCGTCAAGGCGCGGTGGCTGGGCGAACCAGCCGGGCGGGCGTTGGTAATTTTGCCTTAGTCCATTACTGCGGCGCGCAGCGGGTCTTGTCGCCCTTCTTGCAGGCTTCGACATCGGCCTGCCAGCGCGCCATGGCTGCGGCATATTCGCGCTCGCGCCGCTGCTTTTCGGCTTCCGTCGCCGCCACGGCAGCCGCATAATCGGCTTTCTGCTTGGCAATTGCCGCTTCGCGTTCGCGTTGGGCCTGCTCGAAGGCGTGGCGGTTGGCCTCATTCTGCTCCAGTTGCTTCTTGGCGAAAGCGGCCTGCTGCTGGTTCAGCCGCTCGCGCTCGGCCAGTTCGCGCTGGGCTTGTTCGGAAGTGGCGGGCGCAGCGGCCTGAGCGGGGTCGGGCGCAGCGGGCGCAGGTGTTGACGCAGCCTGCGGACGGGTCACTGCCGGAGCCGGGCGCGGCGTGGTGCTGCCCGGGCCGCCCACGGTGGGCCGCTTGCTGGAGCATTTCGGGACAATCACCGTGGCATAATTGGGGCTGGATGCAGGCGGAAACATCCGGCGCTTCACTTCTGGCCGAAAGGCGTCACCTATGAACAGGCCGGAAAGCATCTGATAATCGGCAAACGGCTTCGTTGGGCTGGAGGGGCTGTCCTGGCAGAACTGTGTATAGCTGTTGAGATAGTTGAATGCCGATGGATCGGACAACCGCCAGCCATTGCCCCAGTTGGTCATCTTGCGTGCAATGAATTCAAACTGAGGGATCATCCTGCCATCGACATCAGAGCGCTTGGTGCTCTGCGTCTTGACGCCGGTGATGACGCCGATCAGGTCGCCCGGCTTCGGTATGTAAACCGATCTGCCGCCACCATACTGGCCCGGTTTAATCGCCACCAGGCGGACTTCGCGGCCCTGGATCTCCACCTCGGAAATGTCGCCAGGAAAGCGCGATACCCAGCGCCCCTGGATCGCCGCCAGAAACTCGTTTTCGCTGGCGGCCTGGGCATGGAGCGGCGTCGGACTGGATCCGACCGTCACCGTCATCAACCCGGCGAGGGCGGCGGCAAGGGGCGATCTGAAAAGTCTGCGCATCGGTCTGCTCTCGTAGATCTCCGGTGGCTCAAGAACATCCTGTATTGCGAAGCCAGTCAATGCCTATCGCTGGGCGGTGCAAAGCTTTGTGGAGGATCGACGTCACGCCGGGCCTACCGCCTTCCGGCCCCCTTGCCAGAATCGAACAAATCTGGAACGGCTTGGCGCATGTCGCTGTCAAAAATCGTCGTGCGCGGGGCGCGCGAGCACAATCTCAAGGGTTTCGATGTCGAGCTGCCGCGTGACAGCCTGATCGTCATCACCGGGCTGTCCGGTTCGGGCAAATCGAGCCTGGCCTTCGACACGATCTATGCCGAGGGACAACGGCGTTATGTCGAGAGTCTGTCGGCCTATGCCCGCCAGTTCCTCGAGATGATGCAGAAGCCCGATGTCGAGCATATCGACGGCCTGTCGCCCGCGATCTCGATCGAGCAGAAGACCACCAGCCGCAACCCCCGCTCGACCGTGGCGACGGTGACCGAGATCTATGACTACATGCGCCTGCTCTGGGCGCGGACCGGGGTGCCCTACAGCCCCGCCACGGGGGAGCCGATCAGCGCCCAGACCGTCAGCCAGATGGTCGACCGGGTCATGGCCCTGCCCGAAGGGACCCGCGCCTACCTGCTCGCCCCCGTGGTGCGCGGTCGCAAGGGCGAATACCGCAAGGAGCTGGCCGAATGGCAGAAGGCCGGCTTCACCCGCGTGCGGATCGACGGCGAGTTCTACGCCATCGAGGAAGCCCCCGCGCTCGACAAGAAGTACAAGCATGACATCGAGGTGGTGGTTGACCGGATCGCGGTGCGGGAAGGGATCGAGACCCGGCTGGCCGACTCCTTCGAACAGGCACTGAAGCTGGCCGATGGGCTGGCCTATATCGACCTTGCCGATGGCCCG
>JBIIDJ010000164.1:0-3164 GCA_044238415.1 Novosphingobium sp. | reverse complement strand
CATGGCCGGCCGGAATGAAGGTGGCGGTTACGCCGCCGCCAAGTCTAATCGTTTCGCCGTAAGCTGCCGGAACCGTATCGCCACTGACGCCATAGCGCAGTTCCATGATCGCCAGAGTGGCGGTCGTGGCAATGTTCCTCCCGTGCCCGCCTCGGGCGTGATCGGCATGGCCGTGAGTCACCAGCGCCTGGTCCACCGGACGTGCCGGATCGATCCAGCAATCGGCCGGCAACACGCGGATGCCCATGGGCTCCGCCCTGATCCATGAGAATGGCGCGGCCATCACCGCAAAATGGCGATGGCCGCAGCCATGTTCCAGACCTGTCAGTCGTTTCCGTCGCCCTGGGGTTCGGACGCGGGTTTGGCCTTACCCTTGCGGGCTGGCTTGCCCTCGGCCGCCTTGCGCGCCTTGCGGTCCAGCTTGGGCGGGGCCGGGGTCAGCTCGAAGGCCAGGGCCCCGTCCTTCACCGCCACGTGGACTTCACCGCCGTGGCGCAGTTTGCCAAACAGCAGCTCCTCGGCCAGCGGCTGCTTCACTTTCTCCTGGATCAGCCGGGCCATCGGCCGCGCGCCATAGAGCTTGTCATAGCCGCGTTCGCCCAGCCAGGCGCGGGCATCGCTGTCGAACTGGATGTGAACGTTCTGGTCGGCCAGTTGCAACTCGAGCTGGAGCACAAACTTGTCGACCACCCGCGCAATGACTTCGGTGCCGAGGTAGGCAAAAGGTACGATCGCATCGAGCCGGTTGCGGAATTCCGGGCTGAACATCTTCTTCACCGCTTCGTCACCGGCATCCGCCTTGGAGACGTCGCCGAAGCCGATGCCCTGGCGGGCCATGTCGCTGGCCCCGGCATTGGTGGTCATGATCAGCACGACATTGCGGAAGTCGACCGTCTTGCCGTGGTGATCGGTCAAGCGGCCGTTATCCATGACCTGCAGCAGGATATTGAACAGGTCCGGATGGGCCTTCTCAATCTCGTCGAGCAGCAATACGCAGTGCGGTTGCTGGTCGATTGCATCGGTAAGCAGCCCACCCTGGTCATAGCCGACATAGCCCGGAGGCGCGCCGATCAGCCGGCTGACCGAATGGCGCTCCATGTATTCGGACATGTCGAAGCGCTGCATCGGGATACCCATGATGCTGGCGAGCTGCTTGGCGACTTCGGTCTTGCCGACGCCGGTTGGGCCCGAAAACAGGAACGAGCCGATCGGCTTGTCCGGATCGCGCAGGCCCGCGCGGCTCAGCTTCATGGCGCTGGACAGCACCTCGATCGCCTTGTCCTGTCCGAACACGACACGCTTCAGATCCTTCTCGAGATGTTCGAGCGCCTGGCGATCGTCCGAGGAAACCGACTTGGGCGGGATCCGCGCCATGGTGGCGATCACCGCCTCGATCTCGCGCGCGGTGATGGTCTTCTTGCGCTTGCTCGGCGGAACCAGCATCTGCATCGCGCCTACCTCGTCGATCACGTCGATCGCCTTGTCGGGCAGCTTGCGGTCATTGATATAGCGCGCCGACAACTCCACCGCCGTCTTGATCGCATCGGGCGTGTACTTGACCTTGTGATGCTCCTCGAAGGCGGTGCGCAGGCCCCTGAGGATCTTGATCGTGTCTTCCACTGTCGGCTCGTTCACATCGATCTTCTGGAACCGGCGCAGCAGGGCGCGGTCCTTTTCGAAGTGATTGCGGAATTCCTTGTAAGTGGTCGAGCCGATGCAGCGGATCGAGCCACCGGAAAGTGCCGGCTTGAGCAGGTTGGACGCGTCCATCGCCCCGCCACTGGTCGCCCCGGCGCCGATCACGGTGTGGATTTCGTCAATGAACAGCACTGCGTGCGGCATCTTTTCCAGCTCGGAAACAACTTGCTTGAGCCGCTCCTCGAAATCCCCGCGATAGCGTGTGCCGGCCAGCAGCGCGCCCATGTCGAGGCTGTAGATCACGGCTTCAGCCAGCACTTCGGGCACTTCGCCTTCGACAATCTTGCGCGCTAGGCCCTCGGCGATAGCAGTCTTGCCCACGCCCGGATCGCCGACATAAAGCGGATTGTTCTTGGAACGGCGGCACAGGATCTGAATTGTGCGGTCCACTTCCGGGCCGCGACCGATCAACGGATCGACCCGGCCGGCCAGCGCCTTTTCGTTGAGGTTGACCGTGAACTGGTCCAGCGCCGATTCCTTCTTGTCCTTGGCTTGAACCTTTTCTTCCTGCGTCGGGCTTTCCCCCTCGTTGCCCTTGGGGGTCTTGTCCTCGATCCGGCGACCGCCCTTGCCGATCCCGTGGCTGATATAGCTCACCGCATCGAGCCGGCTCATGTCCTGTTGCTGGAGAAAATAGACTGCATAGGAATCGCGCTCGGAAAACAGCGCGACCAGCACGTTGGCACCGGTCACCGTATCCTTGCCGGACGACTGGACGTGCAGGATCGCGCGCTGGATCACCCGCTGGAAGCCGGCCGTGGGCGTGGGATCGCCCTTTTCCTCGGTCTTCAGGCTTTGGTATTCCTGGTCGAGGTACTGGCGCACCACTTCACCCAGTTCGCTCAGCTCGACCCCGCAGGCCTGCATCACGGCCGCCGCATCGGGATCGTCGATCAGTGCCAGCAGCAGATGCTCCAGCGTGGCATACTCGTGGCTGCGCTCGGAAGCGTTGGCGAGCGCACTGTGGAGCGTCTTTTCAAGGCTCTGGGCGAAACTTGGCATTTAACGGTCTTCCCACGGCGAGAGTGACCCTGCGGCTAGCGAAGGGCGTGAACAAGGATGGATAACCATTTCGGAACGACCGGCCTGGCTGACCCTGAAGGTTAGGCCACCGATATGGGAACGCCCACCCGCGCTGCGAAGGGGTGGGTTCAAATTCATGATGATCGCGGCCTGAACAGCGCATCGGCTGCGGCGCGGTGCGCCGAAGCCTTGTCGCGGTGCGCCTTTACCCGGGCAATTTCTGCTTCGAGCAAGACAATCCGGTGACCCAGCTCATCATGGGATAGGCGATCAAGCGGCTCCAGCGCCAGCTGGCTGGCGGCATCGGTGCGCAGGTGGGGGCGGTCGTCATCGTCCATCGCAAGAGGGAGAATCGCGCTTCGCGTGCTTGCTGTCAACTCGCCCAAAGGCTAGGCCGCCTCAGCACGTCGCACTTGCAACGGGGTTCGCGCAAATGACTGGGG
>JBIIDJ010000163.1:0-3251 GCA_044238415.1 Novosphingobium sp. | reverse complement strand
AGCTGGAATACATCGCCAATCATGCCGAAGACCTGGTCCTGCTTTATGACAAGGCCTTCACTCCGATCATCGAGCGGATGAAGCCGAAGTGGACCACGATCAAGCACTACATCTGCTATGATAACGGTGAGTTCGAGGACTGGATCGCGCCCGAGGATGGCCAGACCACCTGGGCCACCGGCGATGAGCGCGCGCCCTGCATGCTCTGCTACACCAGTGGCACCACCGGGAACCCCAAGGGTGTGCTGTACGAACACCGTTCGACCATGCTGCACGCGATCACTGGCCTGCAGCCTTCGATCTTCGATTTCGATACGCGCTCGGTCATGCTGCCGGTGGTGCCGATGTTCCACGCGGCGAGCTGGGGCCTGCCCTGGGCCGGGGCCGCGGCCGGGATCAAGTTCGTGTTCTCGGCCGTAAACGATGCGGCCATCCTGACCGAACTGATGAACCGCGAGAAGGTGACTCATTCGGCCGGCGTGCCGACAGTTTGGCTCGCCACGTTCCAGCATATGGACGCGACCGGCGCGACCATCCCGACGCTGCGCCAGGCTATCATCGGCGGTTCGGCCGCTCCGCGCTTCATGATCGAGCGGCTGATGAAGGCCGGGGTCAATGTCGCCCACGCCTGGGGGATGACCGAAACCAGCCCGATCGGCACGACCGGTGCAGAGACCTGGGACTGGGATGAACGCTCGTTCGACGAGCAGGTCACGATCAAGCAGATGCAGGGCCGCGTGCCGTTCGGCGTCGAACTGCGCACGGTCGATCTTGGCGATCCGACTAAGGTGCTGCCGCGCGATGGCAAGACCAGCGGTGCGTTGCAGGTGCGCGGGCCGTGGATCATCAAGCGCTACTTCAAGGCCGAGGCCGACGCGACCGATGCCGAACAGTGGTTCGATACCGGTGACGTCGCGATCCTGCACCCTGATGGCACGCTGCAGCTGACCGACCGGACCAAGGATGTGATCAAGTCCGGCGGGGAGTGGATCAGCTCGGTCGAGCTGGAGAATGCTGCTGTTGGCGTGCCCGGCGTGGCTGAGGCCGCCGCCATCGGCATCTATCACCCCAAGTGGGATGAGCGTCCGATCCTGGTCGTGGTCAAGAAGGCGGGCATGGATGTGACCGCCGATCAGATCATGGCGCACCTGGCCGAAAAGGTTGCCAAGTGGTGGCTGCCCGATGCGATTGAGTTCGTCGACGCTATTCCGCACGGCGCGACCGGCAAGATCAGCAAGAAGGACCTGCGCGACCAGTTCCGCGACTACAAGTTGGCCGACGCCTAAACCTGTCTGGCTCAGGACCTGTGGACCACTTGGACCACGGTCCTGAGCCGGAAGTCCCGCCCGCGCCTTTTGCGGCCTGGACCGGACAGGCTGGAGCAAGGGCATTTGCTCGGCATGACACGGCTGGCAGCTTGTAGGAAAGCAATGGAACCCAGCAGAGGAGGTATCCTGCCATGACCGCTCATATCGACCCATCCCGCGACAACTGGCAGGTGTTCAAGGACCTGCCGCGTGACCGGCCGATCCACATGCTCAACCTGCTCAAGTTTCGCGACCTGGCCGAATATCCGGAAGGCCATCCCAACCACGGGAAAGGACTGACGGGGCGAGAGGCCTATGCGATCTACGAACAGCGGTTCCAGGAACTGGTTGCCGATGATGGCGCGGCAATGGTCTGGCATATGCCGCTCGAATGCATGGTCACCGGCCCGGCGGGCGAATGGGATGCCGGCTTCGTGATGGGCTATCCCCATAGCGGCGTGTTCATGGCCATGGTCAAGAACGAGGAATATGTCCGCGACGCCCTGCCGCACCGCACGGCGGCACTCGCGGACAGCCGCTTGATCCGGTTTGAGGGCCGTTAAAGCAGCGCCAATTGCCCATCGCGGCGTGGCGCGGCAAATTGGCTGCAATCGAGCCTCGGCGGTTCGCGGTTCAGTCCCAGCCGCTTGCAGGCTATCCGGAACCGGGTGCGGAACACGTCGGCCCAGACGCCAGTGGGCTTCATCCGATCGAAGAAGCGGTTGTCGTAATCCTTGCCGCCGCGGACCGACTGGACGATACCCATGACTTTCGCGGCGCGGTCGGGGTAGTGGACTTCCAGCCACTCACGCATCAGCGGGGCCACTTCGTGCGGCAGGCGCAGCATGATCCAGCTGGCGGTCTTGACGCCGCGCGCGGCGGCTTCTTCGAGAATGCGTTCGATGAATTCGTCGGTGATCGCTGGAACCACCGGCGCGACCGAGACATGGGCTGGCACTCCAGCAGCGGCGAGCTGCGCCAGAGCGTCCAACCGCTTGGCGGGTGAAGCGGCGCGCGGTTCGAGCAGGCCGGAGAGCCTGGGATCGAGGCTGGTGACCGAGATCGAAACAGCGGTCAGGTTAAGCGAGGCCAGCTCCGCCAGCAGATCCAGATCGCGCAGCACCCGCGCGCTCTTGGTGGTGATCGTCACCGGGTGGCGCGTTTCCAGGCAGACTTCCAGCACTTGCCGCGTCAGGCGGTAGGATCCCTCGATCGGCTGATAAGGATCGGTATTGGTCCCCATGGCGATCGGAGCGGGGACATAGCCACGCTTGCCCAGTTCGGCGCGGAGCAGGGCTGCAGCCTGGGGCTTGGCGAATAGTTTGGTCTCGAAATCAAGCCCTGGCGAGAGATCGTGGAAGGCGTGGGTGGGCCTGGCGTAGCAATAGATGCAGCCGTGCTCGCAGCCGCGATAGGCATTGATCGAACGGTCAAAAGGAATGTCCGGCGAGCTGTTCCGCGTAATGATCTGCCGGGCCTTTTCTTCGGTCACTGTGGTGCGCAGCTTGGGGCCGGGACCGTCAATTTCCTCACGCGCGTCAAGCCAGTCGCCATCGGCCTCGCGGCTGGCGAGCCCGAAGCGCTGGGGCACCAGGGCAGATTGCGCGCCGCGGCCGTGGAAGGGATTTCGCTCCATGCCGAATATAGAACATAACAAGAACTAATTGACAAGGATGGGGTCGCCCATAGATTGACCGGCTAACCAAGCGGGGTGCCAAATGCGCATATTTCGGGGTTTTGTGGCGGCGGCAGCCCTGTTGTGGACGGTTCCGACCCTTGCAGCTGATGGGAGGGACGCCAAGGCGGCCGGCGCGGGCTGCGCAACGGGCATGGTCTGCGCGGCCGATCCGGCGACGGTGGCCGCCGCGCTGATGGAGGCCGGCTACCGGGCCAAGCCGGGCAAGATGGATAACGGCGCGCCGATGATCTCCAGCGCGGCGGCTG
>JBIIDJ010000162.1:0-3267 GCA_044238415.1 Novosphingobium sp. | reverse complement strand
CAGCCGTTCCAGGTTGCCGATCGCGCTGGCCAGTATGACGTGATCGCCACTGTCAAGGGCGGCGGTCTGTCGGGTCAGGCCGGTGCCGTGAAGCACGGCATTGCCCAGGCCCTGGCCAAGTTCGAGCCTGCCCTGCGCGGCGCCGTCAAGGCTGCCGGCTTCCTCACCCGCGACAGCCGCGTGGTCGAGCGCAAGAAGTACGGCCGTGCCAAGGCCCGCCGCAGCTTCCAGTTCTCGAAGCGCTAAGCGCCTCCGAACGAACTGGTTCAGGAACAAGGGGTCGCTGGCAACAGCGGCCCCTTTTCCGTTCCGGGCGAAGCGGTGAGCGTTAGCGTCGGTGGTTGCGCGCCGCCACAAACGAGAGGGCGGTGGCCACTCCAAACAGCACGATCAGGGTGCCCAGCACGTCACCGACAAAAACGGTGAGGAGGTGCGCCAGCGGCTGCAGCGGATAGCCCACTGCTATCAGGTAGGCATTCAGAAGCAGGCTATGGGCCACCGCACAGACAATCGAGAGACTGAACAGGTCGGCCGGGGTGAGGCCGGCGAGGTCCAACCTGATTGGACGGACCGTGCGGCACAGGACAATGCCGATGACCGGAGCGAGGGTCGAGAGTCCGGCCAGGGTGAGCCGATGCAGCAAGGTTCCTTCGGAATCGGGCAAGACCAGAAAACTGCCGATGAGCAAGGCCGCAATCCCGGCATGGCGGAAGACCAGCGGGTACAGGACCCGCAAGGCGGCAGGAAGGAAGATCAGGGTGGCCCGGGGTGTGAGCTCCAGGGCGGCGAAGATAATCGAATTCAGCCGGAACAGGAAAATCCAGCCAAGGCTCAGCATTGCCACCTTCAGCACGAATCGCGCGCCGTGGTACAAGGCCCCCCTCAAGGGGCACTACCGACAGTTTTCAGCTGCCCCAGGAACCCGCCCAACTCTTTCATGTAACGGTGCGCGATTTCAGTAGGATCGACAAACTTCACCCGGCGATCCGCTGAATCGATGCGCAGATCGACAAAGCCCTTTTCACTCAGGGCAATGATGCGGCGATAGGCGGTGCTCTGCGAGCCAAACTGACCATTGTTCATGATTTCGCTGACTGTGACCGGACCCCGTTCATGCCAGATCACGATCAACGCATCGAGCATCACCGTTTCGTCCGCAGTCAGCTGGTTCAGCGGTGACATTTGCCGCAGCGCATTGATCATGTTCAGCAGTCGAACGTAGGTCGGCGTAATCGTTCGCATAAATGGAGTCCCAGGTGGCGCCGAACAACAGGTCGCTGCTGGACCAATAGTGGGCCGAAAAGACATTGAACGACAAGAGCAAACTTAACTCGGAACCGATCCGATCTGCCGTACAGGATTTCAGCTAACCGGCGGATCGACTTCCGGGATCGCCCGGACGGGAGCCACCGGCTGGCCCGGCTCACGCGGGGGCAGGGCATTTTCCGGCACGGCTGCGATCTGCATGTCCGGCGTCGGCACGGCGGCAAGATTGCGGACTTTGACGGCGATTGCCCCGCCCGCAATCTCGATTTCGTTGAAACTCGCCGGGGTCGAGCGGATCCGCTGCGAAAGTGTGCCCGCACCGATCATGCGCAATGGCCCGCCAGAGGTTTCCGCCACCAGATCGAAGGCATCGTGCACGTGGCCAGATAACACGGCCGCAACGCCTCGTTCGGCCAGGGCCGCCATCGCGCGATTCCCGCCGATGGTCTGCAGTTTGCCGGTGGGTCCGCGCTCGGTAAGCGGATGGTGCGTCGTCACCAGGATCTGCTGACCAGCCGCCACAGTGTCGATCGCCGCAAGCGTATGGGCAAGCGCGGCATCAGTGACCCAGCCATTGGACCACGGCCAGCGCCACTGGGCGCGCACCGTCGTCTTGAGCGGCACAATCTCAACGCCTGGCAGGGTCAGCTCCCGCTCGAGCAGGCCCTTGATACCCTTGAAGCGGCGGTACGGGTCCGTGAAGCGCTCCCACAGATTGAAATAGGGCAGATCATGATTGCCCACCTCGACCGTGACCGGGACGTCCAGCGCGGCAATCCATTCACGCGCCGCCGCAAATTCCCGGCGGCGAGCTCGCATGGTGAGATCGCCAGTCACAAGGACCGCATCGGGGCGTTCCGCAGCAATCGCGCGCCGCACCCAGTCCAGGGCGCGACGGTCTTCCAATCCGAAATGGATATCGCTGATCTGGAACAGCGTGAGCGGCTTAACCATGGGCGCAGCTCAATAGCGCGACATCGCGTGCGGACAAGGAAAAGGGCATCTGCGCACCGTCCGGTCACACTCGCCCGCTGAGGATCAGCCAGGCCGAGGCCGCGTTGAGTGCGCTGTAAGCGGCATAGAACCAAGCCCAGCCGCTGGCCCCCTCAACCATCAGCATGGTGCCGAGCAGGATAGCAAATTCGACCCACAAGCTGACCCGCAACCCGCGCGTTCCGAAAAACCACGCCGCCTGGTGCAGCAACGGGTGTCCGCTTTCAAGCACAGCGCGGTGCAGGGCGAAGTTCGCAATGCCCAGCAGGAAGATGGCAATCAGAACAATCATGCAGGTTCCGATGCTAGCACGCCGTCCGGCCAGCGCCCAGTGATCCGGTTGCTGCCGTTCGCCGGACGGCATGAGCTTTTGGTCGGCTACAACTGTCATTGGTCGGCCCGGTTAGCCGCCTCATCGAGATGCACTGTGCCAAGACAGCAACACACGTCATGACTCGAACGGTGCTGGGGGCGCACTAAACGAAACCAAGGAGTTGACCATGATTTCTTTCCGTCCCTTGTTCGCCGCCTTGATCATTACCGCTGCTGCGCCGGCGGTCGCGCAGTCGGATGTGTCGATCAAGACGAATGACCTGGATCTTTCCAGTGAGGCCGGCCGCGCCACGCTGGAAAAGCGCATCGCCGTGGCCGAACGCCGGGTCTGCAATGGTCAGTTAGCCACCGAATCGCGCATCCAGACCTCAATTATCCAGCGGGAGTGCAAGGCCGAATTCCGCCGTCAGGTCGAAGCGCAGCTGCCAACAACGCGGTGAAGCGGATAACCCCCACCAGGCCCGGGGGTTACGGGCGGTCGGAGCAGTGCGAAACTCCGGCCGCCCTACCGGGAGCTCAGCGCCCGGCCATGGCCTTGGCCTTGGCCAGATAGGTCCGCCCGATTCGCACGGCGCTGCCATCGTCCAGTTCCGCAGACCACACCCCAAGGCCATCATGCCGCAATCCGACAATCCGGTCGCGGCGCAGGATGGTCGAGCGGTGCAGGCGGATGAA
>JBIIDJ010000161.1:0-3285 GCA_044238415.1 Novosphingobium sp. | reverse complement strand
GCTTGAGCGGATGCGGATGGGCACATTCAACGATGCCGCGATCGCGCTCGGTCATCCCGAGCGGGATTTCCGCCGGATCGACTTTACCCTGCCCCTGCACGAAAAGGACCTGGGTCTGCGCCGCAGCTTGCGCCGGTTCCCCTATGTCCCGCACCGGGCCGAACGGCTGGCGCAGGACTGCTATGAAGCGTTCAACATCCAGGTCGACGGGCTCAGCCGGCGGATCGAGGCAACGCGTTCAAAGTGCCTGGTTATCGGCATTTCGGGTGGGCTGGATTCAACGCACGCGCTGATCGTCGCGGCCAAGGCCTGTGACCGGCTTGGCCTGCCGCGCACGGCGATCCGTGGCTATACCATGCCGGGCTTTGCCACGAGCGCCGGGACCAAGGCCAATGCCTGGAAGCTGATGCAGGCGCTGGGGATCACAGCTGAAGAGATCGACATCCGCCCGGCCGCCCAGCAGCTGCTCAAAGATATCGGCCATCCCTATAGCGATGGGGAGAAGGTTTACGACATCACCTTCGAGAATGTGCAGGCGGGCCTGCGCACCGATTACCTGTTCCGTCTCGCCAACCACCATGGCGGGTTTGTCGTTGGCACTGGTGACTTGTCCGAACTCGCACTGGGCTGGTGCACCTATGGCGTTGGCGATCACATGAGCCACTATGCCGTCAACTGCGGCGTACCCAAGACGCTAATCCAGTACCTCATCCGGTGGAGCGTGGAGAGCGAGCAGTTTGACGCCGCGACTGATGCGGTGCTGACGGCCATCCTCGATCAGGAGATTTCGCCCGAACTGGTCCCGGCCGATGCCGAAGGAACGATCCAGAGCACCGAGGCGGCGGTGGGGCCCTATGCGCTCAACGATTTCTTCCTTTACTACACGCTGCGCCAGGCGCTTGGTCCGGCCAAGATCGCCTTCCTGGCCTGGCACGCCTGGCGCAGGGACGGGGCTGGGCTGTGGCCCTTTGCCTTCCCGGAAGAACGCAAGGAAGATTACCCACTGGCAGAAATCCGGCGCTGGCTAGAGAACTTCGTTCGCCGCTTCTTTGCCACCAGCCAGTTCAAGCGTAGCGCCATTCCCAACGGGCCCAAGGTCTCGTCCGGAGGTAGCCTCTCACCGCGCGGTGACTGGCGCGCGCCGAGCGATGGCCTGGCCGAAGCCTGGCTGGCAGAAATCGCGCAGGTGCCGCGCAGGTAATCCGGGTCAGTTCCCGCCGGGCGCCTTCGCGCTTTCGGCGGCGGCCTTGGCCGCGGCTTCTTCTTCTGCTTTGCGGCGCGCCTCGATCTGCTTTTCGAGCGCCTCAACGTCGGTCTGGGTCTTCGCAGCTTCGGCGTCGATGGTCGATAATCGCTTGGCGCGCTCTTCGGCGATCAGTTCCGCAAAGCGGATGCTCTCATCGCTCTGCTTTTCGGCATAGGCCGCATCGATCAATCTGCCCGAACATCCGGTCCAGCCGCCTGCGCCGACTGGCGAACAGCTCATCGTGCCGGTCTTGCCCACCCGCTCATAGGCCAGAACCTTGTTGTTCCAGGCCTCGTTCTGGGGCGATGTGGACTGGCGCAGGATCTGCGGAATGCGGAACCGCTCCGCTTCAGCCTTGCGGGCGCAAACAGTGATCGTGTCGCCTTCGGAGGGTGGGCAGACATCGTCGCCATAGACAATCAGCTGGTTGACCTTGGGCTCAGGCGCCTCAGCCGCGTCCTGTCCCAGGGCGGGCACGGCCAGGACCAGCAACGGGGCGGCAAAAAGCAGACGGCGCATGGGTCATTCTCCTTTGCCGACTAAGCGGCGCACTGGGCTCTCTATAAGAGCCTCAACCGCTGAATGACAGCTTAAGCGGAAGGTTCCTTGCGCGGGATCAAACCCGTTCGGACAAACGGATCGCCAGTCGGCAGCCCAACCGGATCGCTCCCGACAACAGCGGATAGGCCGGAGCCTGTTCTGCCCCGGCAGCCAGCGCCGCTTCCTTGTGGGCGCGTTCATCATCGCGAAATTCGCGGATCATCGCCGCCAGTTCCGGATCTTGGTCACCCAGCTCCTCGAGTTGCTCAGTATAATGGCGGTCAATCTCAGTTTCGATCGCGGCGGTGCAGGCCATGGCCGCCTTCGGGCCGATCAGCGCCGTCGCTGCACCCAGCGCAAAGCCGGCGACATTCCAGACGGGTTGCAGTGCCGTTGGCCGCACGCCGCGGCGGGCGATCAGGGCATCGAACTTGGCCCGGTGCACAGCTTCCTGCTCCGCCATATGGGCAATCTCGCCTGCGTGCGGAGCGCGATCGCCCATTACGGCTAGTTGTCCGGCATAGATCCGGGTCGCACCGTACTCGCCGGCTTGGTCAACGCGGAGCATGCGGGCCGTGTCAGGAGTCATGTCACGCTGCCTTTGCTTCGCGCCGAAGCAGGGCAAGGATCCCAAGCCCGGCCGCTGTCGAGATCAAGAAGTTGTAGCCTGCCAGCGATATGCCGAACAAGGTCCATGGCGCGACGTCGCAGCGCACGATTGGTGCATCCAGGATCGCCTGCAATGGATCGGCGCCAGCCTGGGCTGTAGTGGCGCAGCCGGTGATTCCTTCCCACCAGCCATATTCGACCCCGGCATGAAATCCGCCGATTGCCCCTGACACCAGGATCGAGACCGCCGCCAGCTGCGTCCACAGCGGGCGCTGCGGCGGCAACCAGCCAACGATTGCAAAGGCCAGGGCTACGAAGTGCGGATAGCGCTGCCACCAGCACATCTCGCAAGGATAGAGCCCGAAGACATACTGTGACACATAGGCCCCCGTCAGCAGCATAAGGGGCGTATCCAGCGCCAACAGGCGCGACCAACTGAGCATTCGCTTACTTCCCTCGAACGGCCAAAGTTGCCTTGCCGGTGCGGCGCAAGGTCTCCATCGCGTAATGCAGCTGGAAATCCTTGATGCCCTTGGCCTTAAGTTCTTCTGCGCTGATCTTGAAGCGCGGATCGTCGATCCGGTCAGCCTCAAGCTTGTTGTCCTCGATCCCGATCTCATTGACCAGATGCCGGCGCAAGTCGCTCTCCCGCATGGTGAATTCTGCCCGGCGGCGGGCATCAGGATCAGACAGTTGCGGCACGCGGATATCGGGATCGATCCCGCCTTCCTGAACCGACTTGCCTGCAGGCGTGTAATAGCGGGCAGTGGTCAGCTTGATGGCATGGGTGCGATCAAGCTCGAACAGCGACTGGACGCTGCCCTTGCCGAAGCTGCGCTCACCCATGATCAGTGCACGGCGTTGATCCTGCAGCGCTCCGGCGACGATTT
>JBIIDJ010000082.1:0-11712 GCA_044238415.1 Novosphingobium sp. | reverse complement strand
TGCTTGGCACGAAGCTGCAGACCGAAGTCGCTCATCTTGCCCTTGCGGCGCTGGCCATGCTGGCCCGGACCATAGGAGCGGCGGTTGACTGAGCTCTTCGGACGACCCCAGATGTTTTCGCCCATCCGACGGTCAATTTTATACTTCGACGAATTGCGCTTCGACATGGCGCATCGATCCTTCAATTTGCATGCCCTGGAACTGCCCTGGGCTTCTGGTCCGGAACCGCACCATCCCGCCAGTTCCGGCCTGAAAACAGACCGGACACGGAATGCGACCACCGCTTCACCGGAGTGCGAGGTCAATTGCGAAGTGGCGCGCGTAGCGGCCTCGCTCGCAGATTTCAAGCACGAAAGCGCCCTGCTTGTGCTATTCTGCGGTCACCGAGCGGGTTGCCGTCCGGACTGTCTTAGGCTTGGCATCATCTGCGGCCCATTCTTCGGCAGTCTTACAGACCCGGCCCGAGCCAAGCCGACTGTAGGATGATTCTTCAGCCTTTCGGCAGATCTTCTTAGGCTTTTCGGGCTTGGTGGCCGTCGCCTCAGTGGTGGCGACAGGCGCAGGTTCGCTGGCCAGGGCTGGAGCCGGCATGGCAAGAATGGTCAGCGACAGGATCAAAGGCACTCGAATCATTGTGGTTTTTCTCCATCAGATCAGCGCCCTATGACCGAGGCGGGATGGCTGTGCCAATGGCTTTCGACGAATGTCTCAATCCGGTTGGCGCGGACCCTTGGCCAGTGTGCTGAGCACCCCGCGCATGGTCCGCACCTCAAGGTGGTTCCACGCCGGCTTGGTCAGCATGGTGCGCAGCGTCCGCCGGGTCGCGGCAGCGCGGCTTGGTGGGCGGAAGTAGCCGCAGGGCTCCAGCATCCCTTCAAGCTGGGCAATCATGCCCTCCAGCTCGTCCTGCGGGGCTGGGGGCAGCAGTTCCTCAACGGTGGGCTGGGCCAGCACCGCCTGCTTGGACCATTCATAGGCGCACAGAATCACGGCCTGGGCTAGGTTGAGTGAGCCGAATTCAGGATTGATCGGCACGGTCAGGATCGTCCGGGCGAGTGCCACGTCATCGGTTTCCAGTCCCGAACGCTCCGGTCCGAACACATAGGCCGAGCGGCCCGGCTCGGCGTGGATTGCGCGCGCGGCCTGTTCTGCGTCGACCACCGGCTTGGTCACTCCGCGTTTGCGCACGGTCGTGGCATAGACATGGGTGCAGTCCGCCACGGCTTCGGCCAGCGTGTCGTAAATCCGCGCCTGTTCGAGCACGATGTCGGCTCCGGCTGCAGCGGGGCCGGCCGAGGGGTTAGGCCAGCCATCGCGGGGTGCGACCAGGCGCAGGTCGGTCAGCCCGAAATTGAGCATGGCCCGCGCGGCCTTGCCGATGTTCTCGCCCAGCTGGGGCCGGACCAGGACAATTGCGGGTTGGTTTTCAGTTCTTGCCGACATCGTGCACCGCGCTGGCAAATTCCTCGAAATCGCGGGCCTCGCTGAAATCGCGATAGACCGAAGCGAAGCGGATATAAGCCACCGAGTCGAGCTGGCGCAGGCCTTCCATCACCATCTCGCCGATTTGCTTTGCACTCACTTCGGTTTCGCCAAGCGTTTCCACCTGGCGCTGGATGCCGGAGACAAGCTGGTCGAGCCGTTCCTGCCCGATCCCGCGCTTGCGACACGCCAGTGCAACCGACTGCTCAATCTTGGCGCGATCAAACGGCTCACGCTTGTCCCCGCTCTTGACCACGGTAATTTCGCGCAGCTGGACCCGCTCGAAAGTGGTGAACCGCGCCCCGCAGCCTTCGCACTGGCGCCGGCGGCGGATGGCGGTGTTGTCCTCGGTCGGCCGGGAATCCTTTACCTGGCTGTCATCGTGGGCACAGAACGGACAGCGCATGCGTTATGGACGCAGTCGCTTGTAGAACATCCAGCCGGCACCGGCGATCAGCCCGACGGGGATCGTCAGTACCGGCAGGACCAGCCCCGCCACAGCGCCGACGGCCGCTCCGGTCAGAACCGGCTTGGTGGAGGGATGGTGCATGCCTTTCTTCGCCATACCGCTCAGTTCGGTCTTGGCGTCATCGAAGAGATTGTTGCTCATGGCTTACAGCTCCGGATAAATCGGGAAGCGGGCGCAGAGCTCTTCCACTTGTCCGCGGACACGGGCTTCCATCTGGCCATCCCCTTCGTCGCCGTTGCGGGCCATGCCGTCAACCACTTGGGCGATCAGCGCGCCGACTTGGCGGAACTCGTCCTCGCCAAAGCCGCGGGTCGTGCCGGCGGGGGTGCCGAGCCGGATGCCGGAGGTAACGAAGGGCGAGCGCTTGTCGAACGGGATACCGTTCTTGTTACAGGTCAGCCAGGCGCGATCGAGGCCCTTTTCGGCAGCCTTGCCGGTTACGTCCTTGGCCGTGAGATCGACCAGCATCAGGTGATTGTCGGTCCCGCCCGAAACGATCCGCAGCCCGTTCTCGGTCAGGCTTTGGGCCAGTGCGCGCGAGTTCTTCACGATCTGCGCGGCATAGGCCTTGAACTCGGGCTTCAGCGCATCGGCAAAGGCCACGGCCTTGGCGGCGATGACGTGGACCAGCGGGCCGCCCTGCATCCCGGGGAAGACCGCAGTGTTGAACTTCTTGGCCAGGTCTTCATCATTGGTGAGGATGATGCCCGAACGCGGTCCACGCAGGCTCTTGTGCGTGGTCGAGGTGACGACATGGGCGTGCGGGAAGGGCGAGGGGTGGGCACCGCCCGCGACCAGACCCGAGAAGTGGCTCATGTCGACCAGCAGCCATGCGCCCACGGCATCGGCGATCTCACGGAACTTCTGAAAATCCCAGACCCGCGAATAGGCCGTGCCGCCGGCAATGATCAGCTTGGGCTTGTGTTCGTGGGCGAGCCGCTCAACCTCGGCCATGTCAAGCAGCTCGTCCTCGGCGCGCACGCCGTAGGGGATCGGCTTGAACCACTTGCCGCTCATATTGACCGGCGATCCGTGAGTCAGGTGCCCGCCCGAATTGAGGTCCAGCCCCATGAAGCTGTCACCGGGCTGGAGCAGGGCGAGGAACACGGCCTGGTTCATCTGGCTGCCCGAATTGGGCTGAACGTTGGCGAACTGGCAGCCGAACAGCGCCTTGGCGCGCTCGATCGCCAGGTTCTCGACCACGTCGGCATATTCGCAGCCGCCGTAATAGCGCTTGCCCGGATAGCCTTCGGCATACTTGTTGGTGAAGACCGACCCGGTCGCTTCGAGCACGGCGAGCGAGGTGATGTTCTCGCTGGCGATCAGTTCGATCTTGGTCTGCTGCCGGTGCAACTCACTGCGGATCGCGGCATAGACCTCCGGGTCAGCGCTGGCCAGATGCTCGGTGAAAAAGCCGGCTGAGCGGATCGCAGGGCTGGCGGCGAGGGTGGTGGTCATTGGCAGGGCTCCTCAGGCGGGCGGATTGGAGAGCTTGTCGACACGGGGACCGTGACGACCGCCGCCAAAGCTGGTGGAAAGGAAGGCGTCAAGACAGGCTTTGGCCATGTCGATCCCGGTCAGGCGGGCGCCCATGGCGATGACATTGGCATCGTTGTGCTCACGCGCCAGGGCGGCGGACAGCGGCTCGGACACCAGCGCGGCGCGGCAGGCGGGGTTGCGGTTGACCGCAATCGAGATGCCGATGCCGCTGCCGCACAGCGCAACACCGCGCTCGGCCGTGCCATCGGCCACGACCGAGGCAAGCAGATAGCCATAGTCCGGATAGTCGACCCGGTCAGCCGTTTCCGGGCCAAGATCGGCCACTTCGTGGCCGAGTTCGATCAGGTATTCGCGCAGCTGCGCCTTCAGGTCGACGGCGGCGTGGTCCGAGGCAATGGCAATGCGCATGGTCAGGCGGTCCAGTGGGGCGGGAATCGATTGGCTCCCCTTAGGCTCGCGTCCCAATCTTATCCAGTGGCTGGCTGGCGGTTTTGTGCGAAAATTGCCGTAGCGGTGCTTGACACCGATAATACACCGGACCACCTTCCGGAGTGGGGGAGAGTTGTTATGGGGGCACGCCTTTCGCTGATCATCGCGCTGCTGGTGGGGCTAGCGCTAGGCGTCTATGCGACGACCCCGCCCGCGCCGCGTGGCATCGATGCCCCGGTCACCCAGTTTTCGGCCGCGCGGGCGATGGCCGATATCCGGGTCATCGCCGCCCGGGCGCACCCCACCGGCAGCGCCGAGAACGCCGCTGTCCGCGCCTATATCCAGCAGCGAATGGCTGCATTGGGGATGGAGGTGCTGACCGACTCCGCACCGCTTTCGGCCCGCTCGCTCAAACGGCTGAACCGCTGGTCCGGGCGGCAGGATACCGCGATAACCCTGACCAACGTGATCGGCATCCTGCCGGGCAAGGATCGCAGCCTGCCCGCCGTCGCGCTGATGGCGCATCACGATACGGTCTGGGGATCTCCGGGCGCCGCCGATAATACCACCGGTGTTGCGGCCAGCCTGGAAGTGGTGCGGGCGATCAAGGCTGCGGGCCAGCCCGAGCGCGACCTGATCGTGCTGTTGACCGATGCCGAGGAGCTTGGGCTGGGCGGGGCTGAGCATTTCTTCGCCAACAATCCGCTGCGCGACCGGATCGGCGCGATCATCAACCTTGAGGCGCGCGGCGGCGGCGGACGCGCCAACATGTTCCAGACCTCGCGCGCCAACGGCGAGGCCATGCGCCTTTATGCCACCCATGCCGAACAGCCGGCGGCTTCGTCGCTGGCGGCCTTCATCTATTCGGTCCTGCCCAACGATACCGACCTGACCCCCGCGCTGAAGGGCAGCTACACGGCTTACAACCTGGCGTTCATTGGCCGGTCAGGGCTTTATCATTCGCCGCTCAGCACCCCCGAAACGCTTGATCAGGGATCGGTCCAGGATATCGGCAACCAGACGCTCGACCTGGCCGGGGCCCTGCTGGCGCGCGATGGCATTCCGAGCAAGGCCCCGGACGCGGTGTTCTTCGATTGGCTGGGCTTGGTCACGGTCCATTATCCCGCCGGGCTTGGCTGGGTCATGCTGGGCCTGGCCGTGCTGGGCTTCGGCTGGGCGGCTCGGCGTGATGGCGCGGCAGGGCTGGGCGGCGGGGTGCTGCGGTTCGTTGGGCTGGTGATCATTGCGGGGCTGCTGACCTATGGCTTCAACTGGATCTCGCTGGGCGGCGAGCGCGGCGAATACTATGACCGGCTGGCGGCGATCCCCCGGCTGGAGGGCATGGCCGTGCTGGCCTGCCTCGCCGCCTTCGCGCTGGTGATAGCGCCCTGGCGGGCTACGACCGGGGCCATCGCGGGCTTTGCCGCGCCGCTGGTGCTGCTGGCAAGCTATGGTCAGGCCGTGGCGCCCACGGCGGCCTATGTGCTCGTCGTACCGGTGCTGCTTGCGGGTCTGGCGCTAGCCATCCCGGCCGGGCGCGCGCGCACTGTCGCCAGCATTGCGGCGGGGGCGCTAGTCATCAGCTACATGCTGCCGCTTGGGCATTTCGTGATGCAGGGGGTTGGGCCGGACATGCCGATGGCCGCCGTCCTGCCGTTTGTCCTGACTGTGACGCTCATTCTGCCCCTGTGGGCTCCGATCGGCCAGCGCCCGGCGCGGCTTGGCGCGGGACTGGCAGCGGGACTGGCCGTGGCCATTGCGCTGTGGGTTCAGTTCGATGCCCCGGCGGAAACAGTCGCAGTCTATGCCGTGCCCCCACCTCAATAGCGAAACGGCCCGGATCGCTCCGGGCCGTTCGTTAAACCTTAGGCGCTGCCGGATCGCTTACTGATCCAGGAACGACCGCATCTTGCGCGACCGGCTCGGGTGCTTGAGCTTGCGCAGCGCCTTGGCTTCGATCTGGCGGATACGTTCGCGGGTCACCGAGAACTGCTGGCCGACTTCTTCCAGCGTGTGATCGGTGTTCATGCCGATGCCGAAGCGCATGCGCAGCACGCGTTCCTCGCGCGGGGTAAGGCTGGCCAGGACGCGGGTGACCGTTTCCTTGAGGTTGGCCTGGATCGCCGCATCGACGGGGATGATCGCGTTCTTGTCCTCGATGAAATCGCCCAGGTGGCTGTCTTCCTCGTCCCCGATCGGGGTTTCAAGGGAGATCGGCTCCTTGGCGATCTTCATCACCTTGCGCACCTTTTCGAGCGGCATCGAAAGGCGCTCGGCCATTTCCTCGGGCGTGGGCTCACGGCCTTGCTCGTGGAGGAACTGGCGGCTGGTGCGGACCAGCTTGTTGATCGTCTCGATCATGTGCACCGGGATGCGGATGGTGCGGGCCTGATCGGCAATCGAACGGGTGATCGCCTGCCGGATCCACCAGGTGGCATAGGTGCTGAACTTGTAGCCGCGGCGGTACTCGAACTTGTCGACCGCCTTCATCAGGCCGATGTTGCCTTCCTGAATAAGATCAAGGAATTGCAGTCCGCGGTTGGTGTACTTCTTGGCGATCGAGATCACCAGCCGCAGGTTCGCTTCCACCATTTCCTTCTTGGCGATGCGTGCTTCACGCTCGCCCTTCTGGACCATGTTGACGATCCGGCGGAACTCGTTGAGGCTCATGCCGGTGGCGGCGGCGATATCGGCGATCTCGGCGCGGATACGTTCGACCGCATCGGCCTCGTTCGCGGCAAAGGCCGCCCACTTCTTGTCCTTGCTCGCCTGAGCCTGGAGCCAGCCATCATCAAGCTCGTGCCCGACATAGCTGTCGAGGAAGTCCTTGCGGTTGACCTTGTGGCGTTCGGCCAGGCGCAGCATCTGCCCGCCAAGGGCGGTGAGGCGCCGGTTGAAGGCATAGAGGTTGTCGACCAGGTATTCGATCTTGGTCGCGTGGAACTGGACCGATTCCACCTGCGCGGTCAGGTCTTCGCGCAGCTGCTGGTAGGTCTTTTCCTTGGCCGCCGGGAAATCGTTGCCGGCGCCCATTGCCGACAGCCGCTCACCCTGGATCTTCTCGAACTTCTTGAAGAGCGAGGTGATCAGTGCGAACTTTTCCAGCGCTTCCGGCTTCAGCGCGGCTTCCATCTGCGCCAAGCTGAGCGTGTTGTCCTCTTCATCGTCCTCGGCCGGACGGCGGGCGCGGCGCTCGATGCCGTCCTCGTCCTCGTCGTCATCGGCGGAGGGTTCTTCCTCGATGTCCTCTTCTTCCTTGTAGGAAGGGCCGGCGGTTGCTTCGGAAATCTCGCCGTCACCGGTGTCCTCGCCATCCTCGGAGAGGTTTTCGGGCGCGGGTTCCTTGGACAGCATCGCATCGAGATCGAGAATCTCGCGCAGCTGCATTTCCTCGTTGTTGAGGGCTTCCGACCACTGGATGATTGCGTGGAAGGTGATCGGGCTTTCGCACAAGCCCAGGATCATCGTGTCGCGACCGGCTTCGATCCGCTTGGCGATGGCGATTTCGCCCTCGCGGCTGAGCAGTTCGACCGCGCCCATTTCGCGCAGGTACATACGCACCGGATCGTCGGTGCGCTCAACCGTTTCCTTCCTCTTTTCGATGACCGGGCGTTCGCCGACCGGATCCGGATCGTCGAGTTCGTCGACTTCCTTTTCGTCCGGATCGATCGCGTCTTCGTCACTTTCGACGATATTGACACCCATTTCGCTGATCGCGGACATGATGTCCTCGATCTGCTCGGAGGTCATCTGATCCTGCGGCAGAGCTTCATTCAGTTCGTCAACGGTGATCACGCCGCGCCGCTTGGCCCGGGCAATCAGCTTCTTGATCGAGGCCTCATTAAGGTCAATCAGCGGAGCATCGCCGCCTTCCTTCTCGCCGTCGGTGAAATCTTCGTCCATCAGTCCGCCATAGGTTTGGCAGGAGTGGATTGCGCCACCCCCGCTCGCGCGCTGGCCATTTGCCGCAAGCGCGCATCGAATTCCAGCTTTCTCTTCAGCAAACGCTGCTGTTCGGCATATGCTCCCTCGGAAAGGTCCTGCTCAAACCGCGCCGTCGCCGCTGCCAGAGCCGCTTCGAGCGCCGGTCGTTCGATCAGCAGGCTCACCGCCTGGGCCAGTTCCGCTCGGGCCTGATCCACGGGAATCCCGTCGCCCAGAAATCCAAAGCGCAGTCCGGCATATTCCTCAGGAGCCGGGGCAGCCAGACCCCGGGCGGCCAATATGGTCTCGATCTGGGCAGATTCAAGCACCTGCCCGGCATCGGCCGCATCGACCAGAGCCTCAAACCGCGGGTCGCCGAGTGGCGCGGTAGCCAGCGTTTCGGCATGGCGGGCGATCTCGGAAGGGAACCGCTGCAATCCAGCCAGCACCGCGGCGGCCAGGGCATCGCGCGGTGGCGCGGCGCGGCGGCTCCGGACGGGAGCTGGGCGGGCGGGCGCAGCTCCGCGCCAGTCGCGCCCCTCGCGTCGCGGGAAGGCGAAGGCGGAATACTGCTCGAGGAGTTCCCGCCGATAGAGCGCCTGAATGTCACGATCAGTGATCGTTTCAACATGGGCCAGCAAGCGCGCCTTCAGCCCGGCCTTGTCCTCGGGCGTCACCAGTGGGGCGGCGTCGCGCTCGTGCTCCCACAGCACATCGACCAGCGGACGAGCCTCACCCAGCAAGGCCTCCATTGCCGCCGCGCCGCGCTGCTTGATGAGGTCATCCGGATCGAGCCCGGTGGGTAGCCGTACGATCCGCAGCGAGTGTGCGGGACGCAGCAGGGGCAACGCGCGGGAAATCGCCCGCATCGCGGCGCGCTGTCCCGCCGCATCACCATCGAAACAGAGGATCGGCGTTTCAACCAATCGCCACAGCAGCTCGAGCTGGCGTTCGGTCAGCGCCGTGCCCAGCGGGGCCACGGCATCGGCAATGCCCGCCGCCGCCAGTGCGATCACGTCCATATAGCCTTCAACCACCACGATCCGCCCGGTCTGGCGGCTGGCGGGACCGGCGCGGTGGAGGTTGTAAAGCGTGCGCCCCTTGTCGAACAACGGCGTATCGGGCGAGTTCAAGTACTTGGGCGCATCAGTCTTCTGCGCGTCCAGGATCCGCCCGCCGAAAGCAATCACCCGGCCGCGCGCATCCTCGATCGGCAGCATCAGGCGGCCCCGGAACCGGTCATAGGGTTCCTTGTCTTCAACGGCGATGCGCAGGCCCGCTTCGATCAGCTTGTCCTCGGGCACGTCCTTCAGCGCGCCTTTGAGCGCCTGCCGCCCTTCCGGGGCATAGCCGAAGCCGAACCGCTGGACGGTGTGAGCATCGAAGCCGCGTGTGGCGAGATAGGCCCGCGCCCGTTCGCCTTCCGGCCCGGCCAGCTGGGCCACGAACCAGTCCTGCGTCGCCTTCATAACATCGTGAAGCGTATCGCGCTGTTCGGCGGCCTGGGCCGCGCGGGGGTCAGGGGCGGGGACTTCCATCCCGGCCTCGCTCGCCAGCTCCTTCACCGCGTCCATGAATGACAGCCCGCGCTGGTCGGTCATCCAGCGGATCACATCGCCATGCGCGCCGCAGCCAAAGCAGTGATAGAACCCTTTCTGGTCGTTGACCGTGAAGCTGGGGCTCTTCTCGTTATGGAAGGGGCAGCAGGCCTTGAACTCATGCCCCGCCTTGGTCAGCCGCGTGGTCCGGGAAATGACGCTGGACAGCGTCACCCGGGCGCGCAGTTCATCCAGCCATTGCGGGGTCAGGGCCATTTCAGGCCAGCGCCGCCTTCACCAGACCGCTGGCCTTGCCCATATCCAGCTGCGTGCCGTGCTTGGCCTTCAGCGCCGCGACCACCTTGCCCATGTCCTTCATTCCCGCCGCGCCGGTTTCGGCGATGATCGCGGCGATGGCGGCGTTCACTTGATCGTCGTCCATCTGCTGCGGCAGGAAGGTTTCGATTACGGCCAACTCGGCCTTTTCGATCTCGGCCAGTTCCTGGCGGCCGCCCTGTTCGTAAAGCGTGATCGATTCGCGGCGCTGCTTGGCCATTTTCTGGAGCACGTCGGTCACCACCACATCATCGTCGGGCACGTTGGCGGCGGTCCGCAGTTCGATATCCTTATCCTTCAGCTTGGCGAGGATCAGGCGGACGGCGGCCAGCCGGCCCTTGTCGCCGGCCTTCATGGCTTCGATCTGGGCGGCCTTGATGGTGTCTCTCAGCATTGTTTCTCTCAAGGGTTGGGGAAAGAACCCGCCTAGCGGGAAAATTCCGGCTTTCATAGGTTGACGCTGGGGGGGGAGGGGTCTAGCGGCGGTGCCTTAGCGACATTGCTGGAACCCACGTTAATCGGAGCGCCTCCCCATGGCCGACGCCGCCTCTTTGCACGCACCCCAACCGGCGGGTGCGACGGGAGTCCTTGTGCTCGCCGATGGCACCGTTTTGTGGGGCCACGGCTTCGGCGCGGAAGGCGCGGCGGTGGGCGAGGTGTGCTTCAACACCTCGATGACCGGCTATGAAGAGATCATGACCGATCCCTCCTATGCCGGGCAGGTTGTCACCTTCACTTTCCCGCACATCGGCAATGTCGGCGTGAACGAGGAAGACCTCGAAAGCCATGTCGATGGCGCGGTCGGCTGCGTGGTGCGCGAAGACGTGACAGCGCCCAGCAACTTCCGCAGCCAGGGCACCTTTGGCGACTGGCTGGCGGCCAAGGGTAAAATCGGCCTGTCGGGCATCGACACCCGCGCGCTGACCCGCCGGATCCGCCTGTCCGGCGCGCCCAACGCGGTAATCGCGCACGCTGCTTCGGCCAAGTTCGACATCCCCGCCCTGCTGAAGCGGGCGCGAGACTGGCCGGGGCTGGAAGGGATGGACCTCGCCCGCGTGGTCAGCCGTGATGGAATCGAGAACTGGGAGGGCGGCGTCTGGTCGCTGGGCAAGGGCTATGCCCGTTCGCCGCATGACAAGCGCCCCCATGTCGTCGCAATCGATTACGGCGCGAAGGACAATATCTTCCGCAACCTGGTGAAGGCCGGGGCCAAGGTTACCGTGGTGCCGGCGCAGACCCCGCTGGACGGTGTGCTGGCGCTGGAGCCGGACGGCGTGTTCCTTTCCAACGGTCCGGGCGATCCGGCCGCGACCGGTGCCTATGCCGTGCCGGTGATCCAGGGCCTGCTCGAGCGCGACATTCCGGTCTTCGGCATCTGCCTCGGCCACCAGATGCTCGGCCTCGCCGCCGGGGCGAAAACCACCAAGATGCACCAGGGCCACCGCGGCGCGAACCATCCGGTCAAGCGGCTGGAAGACGGCGTGGTGGAAATCACCTCGATGAACCACGGCTTTGCGGTCGATAACACCGCGCTGCCAGACAATGTCGAGGAAACCCACGTCAGCCTGTTCGACGGGTCGAACTGCGGCATCGCGATCAAGGGCAAGAAGGCCTTCGGGGTGCAATATCACCCGGAAGCCAGTCCTGGGCCGATGGACAGTTTCTATCTGTTTGAAAAGTTTATTGGATCGCTCGGATAATGCCCAAACGCACTGACATCTCCTCGATCCTCGTCATTGGCGCCGGGCCGATCATTATCGGCCAGGCCTGCGAGTTCGACTATTCTGGAACGCAAGCGATCAAGGCGCTGAAGGAAGAGGGGTACCGGGTGGTCCTGGTCAACTCGAACCCGGCGACGATCATGACCGATCCGGAATTCGCCGACGCGACCTATATCGAGCCGATCACGCCCGAAGTGGTCGCCCGGATCATCGAGAAGGAGCGGCCCGATGCGGTCCTCCCCACCATGGGCGGGCAGACCGCGCTGAACACCGCGCTGGCGCTGTTCAATGACGGCACGCTGGAGAAGTTCGG
>JBIIDJ010000160.1:0-3294 GCA_044238415.1 Novosphingobium sp. | reverse complement strand
GCGCTGCGGCTCGCGCACGGTTGGCCTCATCCCGCACGATCAGCCGCACCTGCTGGCCGCTCTCCGCCACCGCATTGGCGAAGGCGGCAATCTGTTCCTGCGCCCGGCCCAGGAAGCCCGGCCATTCAACCGGGTCATGCGGAAAGCCGATCCATATCCAGTCCTGCGGATGCCATTCGGGCGGCATCCACACTGCGCCTTCAGCCATTACTTGGCGCCCTTTCGGCTGGCATCGCGGACGGCGCGGAATTCATCTGTCGGGTGCCAGTTCGGCCAGTCGCTGCTCATCGCCAGGCTGCGACCAAGGCGGTAGAACAGCTCACCATCCTGCAGCATGCCCGACCAGTCCCAGTTGGGATCGAATTCATCCTCCGGGCCGTGATAGGCTTCGGCGTTATAGCGCTTGGCCGCCGCTTCGCCGGCCGCCTTGCCGCCGTTCACCCAGTCGTTGCCGCGGCCAAGGTTGAACATCGGCACTCCGCGCTTGGCGAAGCTGAAGTGGTCCGAACGGTAATAGTAGCCGCGCTCGATATCGCTTTCGGGCGCCTGCGTCAGGCCCATCGCCTTGGTCGCGGCGACGACGTAACGGGTCAGCTCGCTCTTGTCCCCGCCGACCACCTGGTAATCGCGCGAGGGCGAACCGGGTGACAGAGCATCCATGTTCACCCCGCCGACGGTCTTGGCCAGCGGATAGACCGGGTTGGCGGCATAGTATTCGCTGCCCAGCAGGCCTGATTCCTCCAGCGTCACCGCCAGAAACACCTGACTGCGATCGGCCGCACCGGCCTTGACATTGGCCTCGCCAATTGCGGCGAGCATGGCTGTACCGGTGGCATTGTCGACCGCGCCATTGCAGATGTCGTCACCCTTGGCATTGGCCTTGCAGCGGCCAAGGTGATCCCAGTGAGCAGTGTAGAGCACATATTCGTCCGGACGCTTCTTGCCCGGCAGCAGGCCGATCACGTTCTTCGACATGGCCGTGCGCAGCGCGTTGTCGAAGTTCATGCTGGCCTTCAGCCCCAGCGGAACCGGCTTGAACCCCTTCCGCTTCGCCGCCGCAGTCAGCTGGGTCAGGTCTTGCCCGGCAGCCTTTAGCATGGCCTCGGCCACGTCCTTCTGGATCCAGCCGTTAGCCTCGGTCTGATCCATGCCCTTGTTGCTGCGCTGGACAAAATACTGCGCCCCGGTCCACGAACTTTCGACCACGTTCCAGCCATAGGCGGCCGGGAAGGTATCGTGGACGATCAGTGCGGCGCGGGCCCCCTGGCGGGCGGCTTCCTCGAACTTGTAGGTCCAGCGGCCGTAATAGGTCATCCGCCGGCCTTTAAACGGCCCGTCTTCGCTCGCGGTTGCATAGTCCGGGTCGTTGACCAGAATAACCGCCACTTTGCCCTTCATGTCCACGCCGGCATAGTCGTTCCAGCCCAGCTCGGGTGCGTTGATGCCATAGCCGACGAAGACCAGCTCCGCGTCGCTGAATGCCGTGCGCGCGACTTCGCGATAGGAGCCGGCAACGAAGTCCTTGCCCGGAGCGAACAGCATGGTCCCGCCTGCGCCGCCGGTGATTGCCAGGCCCGCCATGTTGGTCGCGGTGATTTCCAGCGTCGGCACGTCCTGTGTCCACGAACCCTTGTTGCCCGGCTGCAGCCCCGCCGCCTTGAACCGTTCGATCAGGTAGGCAACGGTCTTGTCCTCTCCCGCCGTGCCCGGTGCGCGGCCCTCGAATTCGTCGGACGAGAGCGTCTTGACCATGTCCGCCAGGGTCTTCTCGGACAGGGCTACCGGCTGGACTGTTGGCACCGGCGCGGGCTTGGCCTGGAGCGCAGCAGGCACGGCCAGCATGGCCAGAAGGAGCGGGCGAAGCTTCATCATTCGGCAGACCTTTCGCAGCGGTGCGGACGGCTGCCGATTGACAGAGCCGCGCCCCCTTCGCAAGCACAGCCGCGATGAACGTTGACTGGACATCGGCCCTGGCCCGCACCCGCGCCCATTCGCCCTACCTCGCGTCGGGGCTGGAGCGGATGCCCGCGCTGGCCGAACTGCTGGTCACCGGCAATGGCGAGGGCGCGCTGGCCTGGGCCAAGGTCGCTGGCGAAGGCGCGCCCACGGTCGGGTCCGCCCTGCGGCGAGAAAAGCAGGCCCTTGCCATTGCTCTGGCGGTGGGGGACCTGGCCGGAGCATTTCCGCTGTTGCGGGTCACTGGCGAGCTATCCGCCTTTGCCGACCGTGCGCTCGACGCAGCGATCACGGAGGGGATCCGGCGTCGTGTGCCCGATGCGGAGCCGGCCGGGTTCCTGGCCCTGGCGCTGGGGAAGCATGGCGCCGGGGAGCTCAATTACAGCTCGGATATCGACCCCATCCTGCTCTACGACCCGGCGCTGTTGCCCCGGCGTGAACGCGATGAGCCCGGCGAGGCAGCCCAGCGCGTGGCCCGTGCGCTGATGGAAATCATGAGCCACGTCGATCACGAAGGCTATGTCTTTCGGGTTGACCTGCGGCTCCGCCCGGCGAGCGAGGTCAGCCCGCTGGCGATCCCGATTGAGGGCGCACTGACCCATTATGAAAGCTCGGCCCTGGCGTGGGAGCGGGCTGCCTTCATCCGCGCCCGCGCCTGTGCCGGCGACATCGCGGCGGGTGAGGCTTTTCTTGCCGCGATCCGGCCCTTCGTCTGGCGCAAGAGCCTCGATTTCGGCGCGATCGCGGAAGTGGGGCGGCTGACTGGTCGGATTCGCGCCAATCACCACGGCCCCAAGGCACCCGGCCCGGGATTTGACCTCAAGAAGGGCCGCGGCGGCATCCGCGAGGTGGAATTCTTTGCCCAGATCCACCAGCTGATCCATGGCGGGCGCAATCCCGATCTGCGGCTGCGCGGAACCCGCGCTAGCCTCGATGCGCTTGCCGCGGCAGGCATCATCGCGCCCGACGATGCGGTTCTGCTCGGCCAGAGCTATGACCGGCTCCGGACCATCGAACACCGCTTGCAGATGGTGGCCGATCAACAGACCCACAGCTTGCCAGCCGATCCGGCCGCGCTCGACAATGTCGCCCGACTGGATGGTTTGGCCGATGGCGCGGCGCTGGTCGCCGAGCTCGAGCGGATTACCGAGATTGTCGGGCAGCGCTATGACCGGCTGGTGGCCGAGCACGCCGGCGAACAGACCAGCGTCGCCGTGTCCGTTCCGCGCGGCGGGGCCGCACTGGCGGCAGAGATCGAGCGGCTGGGCTTTCCCGAGCCTGAAGCGCTGGCCGCCCGGATCGAGGGATGGCGCAGCGGAAAGCTGCGCGTCCTTCGGA
>JBIIDJ010000159.1:0-3295 GCA_044238415.1 Novosphingobium sp. | reverse complement strand
CGCCAACCCGCACGTTGATCCGGGCGAGCAGAGTCTTGAACGTGGCCTGCTCACTGGCCGAAAATGGTGCGAACAGGCGCTTTTCCATTTCGAGCGCGAGCGGCATGATTTCGCCATGAACGGCGCTACCGGCTGCGGTCAGCTCGATGTGGTGCGATCGTCCATCCCGGACATTAGGGCTGCGTGCCACAAGGCCACGCTCTTCCAGCACCTTGCAGGCCCGGTTGACCGCCACCTTGTCCATCCGCGTCGCTCCGACCAGCATCCGCTGGGTCTGGGGTCCGGAATCGCCCAGCACGGCCATCACTCGCCATTCGGGGATCTTGAGACCAAACCGGGCGCGATATTCGCCGGCAATCATGTCACTCACAGCATTGGTCGTGACCGACATCAGATAGGGCAGGAAATCAGCCAGGCGGGATGTTTGACGGGTCATCGAATCGGTTACTAGTGCAACCGGTTTGCCGCGCCAAGCACACTCATGCCGGTTTCACGGCTTCCGGCGCTGCCGCAGCGATGGCGGGGATCGCCCGCAGCGCCTCATCGATCCGCACCAACCGGGGCAAGGGCTCCAGCGGCACACCAAAGCGCCGCGCGCTGTACATCTGCGGGACCAGGCAGACATCTATCAGGTTGGGCGTGACCCCGCCAAACAGCCCATGGGCCGGCGCCTGCGCCTCCAGCGCGGCAAGACCATCGCCCAGCCAGCGGTGCAGCCAGCGGGTGATCCCGTCCGCATCGACGCCCAGATCGTCGCGCAGGAAGTTCTGCACGCGCAGGTTCTGGAGCGGATGGACTTCGGAAATGATCGTCATCGCCCGGCCCAGCACATGGGCGCGGGCCATCGGCTCGGCCGGGAGCAGGCGCGGGTCGGGCCAGCGCGCATCGAGATAGTCGATGATCGCCAGCGACTGGGCCAAGGCTTCGCCATCGACTTCCAGCACCGGCACCAGACCCAGCGGATTGCGGCTGCGGTGCGCGTCACCGCCCTGTTCGCCCGCCGCCAGATCCACCGCATGCGAGGTCCAAGACAGCCCTTTGAGGCTCAGCGCGATCCGCACGCGATAGGCAGCGGAAGACCGCCAGTAATCATAGAGCACCAGCTCGCTCATTGCAGGACCCGGCCCGCTACGGCCTGAAGCTTGGCAACCAAGACCGGATCGCGCTGCGCCGGGTCGGTCATGATCGCATGGTCAAGCGCGGTGTCGATCGGGCTGGCACTGCGGACCTTGGGCAGGCTGGCGATAAACCGCCGCAGCACCTGGCCAGCGAGTGCTGTGTTGGCCGCCATCACCTCCAGCACGGAGGCTGCATCGACCCCCGCTTCGTCCGTGCGCCAGCTATCGTAATCGGTGACCATGCCCAGCAAGGCATAGGGCAGCTCGGCCTCGCGGGCGAGGCGCGCTTCGGGCATGGCGGTCATCCCGATCACGTCCCCACCCCATTTGCGGTACAGCAGGCTCTCTGCCCGGGTCGAGAATTGCGGACCTTCGATCGCAACATAACAGCCGCCGCGGTGGACCCTGGCTTCCTCGGCCTCGACGGCATCCGCCAGACCAGCTGCCAATCGCGGACAGACCGGATCGGCCAGACTGACATGGGTGACCAGTCCAGGACCGAAGAAACTGGCTGCACGGCTCACCGTGCGGTCAATGAACTGGTCGACCGCCACCATGTGCCCCGGCGCCATGTTGGCATTAAGCGAGCCGATCGCTGACAGTGCGACCAGATCCGTCACCCCGCAGCGCTTCATCACATCGACATTGGCACGGTAATTGACTGCGGCTGGCGGAATGGCATGGCCAATGCCGTGGCGCGGCAGGAATGTGATCCGTACGCCATCCAGCGTACCCGTTGTGACGGCGGCCGAAGGTTCACCGAACGGGCTTTCAACCCTGATCTCCTGAGCATTATCCAGATCGACGCCGCCAGCGAGGCCTGATCCGCCGATCACGCCGATATGCCAAGCGCCGCTCATTGCGCGACGAGGATCCCCGCCATGATGAAATCGATGCAGTGTGCGCGATAGCGTTCACGCAGTTCGTCGGTCAGGGTGTCGCGATCGAAGCAGTGCTTGAGCACGAGCCGGGCGGAGAAAAAGCGGTCGGCCGCGCCCGTGGCGGTGAAATAGAACAGCTGCGGATCGACATCCCGGAACACACCGGCTTTCACGCCTTCGCGGATTAGCCGGTCATAGGCGCGGTGCAGCGGGAGCAGGTAGGAATCGGCAATCCGTTGGGCTTCCTCAGGATCGCTTTCGCGTACCAGCCGCATCAGCAAACGGTTGAGGTACGGCGTCTTGAAATAGGTATCGACCATGGCGCCGATATGCCGGCGCAGCCGCGCCTCGGGACTCATGTCCTTGGCCAAAAGCGCGTCGACAGCCTGGACAATGTCCTGCATGTCGCGGTCAAGCAGGGCCTTCATCAGCCCCGCCTTGTTGCCGAAGTAATACTTGACCAAGGCTGAGTTCAGCCCCGAACGCAACGACAGCTCCGACAAGGAAATGTCGACAATGTCGCCTTCGCGCATGATCGTCGACGCGGTGTGCAGCAACAGCTCGCGCGCGCCTTCCGGCGCATCATCCTGGGCAACGGCTGGCGACTGGCTCATGCGAAAGGCGGCTCCTCTCCCCACCAGGGATAGAAATCGGGCATATCGCTTGAAACCCGTAGCGGAAAGGCGGGCGGACGCTTTTCAAGGAAGCTTTGCACACCTTCCTTGGCATCAGCGCCCTTGGACAGGCGATAGATCGCCCTGCTATCCACCTTGTGGGCTTCCATCGGGTGATCGCCCGACGGGATCCGCCACAGCATCGCGCGGGTCATGGCAACCGACACGGCCGAGGTGTTGTCGGCAATCTCGCGGGCCAGGCCGCGCGCTGCGTCGATCAGTTCGCCGGGCGCGTGAACCGAGCGGACCAAGCCGCCCTTCAGCGCTTCTTCAGCTCCGAAGATCCGCCCGGTCATGCACCATTCCAGCGCCTGGTTGATCCCGACGATCTTGGGCAGGAACCAGCTGGAGCAGGCTTCCGGCACGATCCCGCGGCGCGCGAAGACAAAGCCATAGCGGGCATTTTCGCTCGCCAGGCGGATGTCCATCGGCAGCTGCATGGTTGCGCCCACACCCACGGCGGCACCGTTGCAGGCGGAGATGAGCGGCTTCTTTGATTGGAACAGCCGAAGCGTCAGCAGCCCGCCCCCATCGCGCACGCGCGGATCGGACAGGCTTTCCACCGGGGTGGAATCGGCAAAGACCGCGCGGCCATCCTCGGGCGTCAGGTCGGCTCCGGCAC
>JBIIDJ010000081.1:0-11766 GCA_044238415.1 Novosphingobium sp. | reverse complement strand
GATCGCGACGGCGGTCTTGCCGGTCTGGCGGTCACCGATGATCAGTTCGCGCTGGCCGCGGCCGACGGGGACCAGGGCGTCAATCGCCTTGAGGCCGGTCTGCACCGGCTCGTTCACCGACTGGCGCGGGATGATACCGGGGGCTTTGACTTCAACGCGCTGGCGGCTGGCGGCCTCGATCGGGCCCTTGCCGTCGATCGGGTTGCCCAGCGCGTCGACGACGCGGCCCAGCAGGCCCTTGCCGACGGGGACGTCCACGATGGTTTCAGTGCGCTTGACGGTGTCGCCTTCCTTGATCTCGGCGTCCGAGCCGAAGATCACGACGCCGACGTTGTCAGCTTCGAGGTTCAGGGCCATGCCCTTAACGCCGTTCGCGAACTCGACCATTTCACCGGCCTGAACCTTGTCGAGGCCGTGGATGCGGGCGATACCGTCACCGACGGACAGCACGGTGCCGACTTCCGAGACCTGGGCCTTGGTGCCGAAGCTGGCGATCTGGTCCTTGATGACCTTCGAGATTTCTGCGGCGCGGATATCCATGGTTCAGCCTTTCATCGCTTGCGCGAGCGTGTTCAAACGGGTGCGGATCGAACTGTCGATCTGGGTGGAGCCAATCCGGACCACCAGGCCCCCGAGCACTTCGGGGTCGACATTCGCCTTGATCTTTACGTCCTTGCCTTCGCGGGCCTTCAGCTTGGCAGCCAGTGCCTTGAGCTGTGTGTCGGACAGCGGGTGGGCGCTCGTCACTTCGGCAGTGACTTCGCCGCGTGCCGCAGCAGCAATGGTACCGAAAGCGCGGACGATTTCGGGCAGCTTGGCCAACCGGCGATTGGCGGCCAGCACGCCAATGAAGTTCTGGGTGAGGGCGGACAGCCCCAACACCTTGCCAACTTCGGCCATGATGGTGGCGGCAGCCTCGCGGCCAACTTGCGGATTGCGAATCAGCCCGGCCAGATCGGCATTGCTAAGAATCGCCTGGCCCAGCTTGTCGAGGTCAGCCTCGACTGCGGTGACCGCCTTGGATTCGCTGGCCAGATCATAAAGCGCAGAGGCGTATCGCCCCTGCAAGCTGGCCGTAATGCCGCCGGAATTCTCCACGCGCTCAAGTTCCTTGCATCGGGTGCATTAACGGGGCGGATGCGGCACGAAACCGTGCCACCGCCCCTCAGACGGGGGCGCGCATAGCGGCGATTGTGCTGCGATGCAAGGTGGGGTTAGGGTGTTACCGGCAAGCAATGCATAAGAGGCACCAGTCGATGGGCGAAATGATCACGATAACGATGTCCGATGGTCACCCGATGCCGGTCTACCATGCCATGCCGCATGACCAACGTCGGGGCGGGTTGGTCCTGGTGCAGGAGATTTTCGGCGTCACCGAGCATATTCGCGAACTTTGCGACGAATATGCCGCCGATGGCTACGAAGTGCTCAGTCCCGGCCTGTTCGATCGGCAGCAGCCGGGCTGCGCGCTGGGCTACACGGGTTCCGATTGGGAGCGCGCGGTCCAGATAGCGCGCGAAGAGCATGATTGGGACCAGGGGCTGAGCGATACGCAGGCCTGTATCGACTGGCTGGCCGCCAAAGGGCACCCCGTCTTTATCGTTGGCTATTGCTTTGGTGGCTCGGTTGCCTGGCGCTTGGCCCAAATCAGCCCCAATCTCGATGGGGCTTCGTGCTATTACGGTGGTTACATCGCCACCCGCTTTGCCGATCAGGCTCCACAATGTGCGGCAATCTGCCACTTCGGGCGATACGATAATCTGGTCGACTTTGCGCCGGTTGAGCAACTGATCGGAAAACAGCATCCGACCGCGCAGGTTTTCGTTTATGAGGCCGGCCACGGTTTCAATTCCGACCGGCGCAAGGACTGGCATCCGGAAAGCGCTGACCTCGCCAAGGAGCGCACCCTGATGCTATTCCGGGCCTTGGGCGGTTGACCAGGTTTGAACGCAAGGTCTGGGACGTGTCGTGCCACAAAACAGGGCAGAGCTTGCTCCATGAAGGAGCCCTGCCATGACTGCCACAATGATTGACGCCAACGATGCCTGGACCGCCGTGCTAGCACGCGACCGCGCTTTCGACGGACGCTTTGTCACAGGCGTGCTGACCACCGGCATCTATTGCCGTCCCTCTTGCGCGGCGCGGCATCCGGCGCGCCAGAACGTGCGCTTTTTTGCTGACGGGGCAGCGGCACGCGCGGCTGGGTTGCGGCCGTGCAAGCGTTGCCTCCCTGACGATGTAAGCCGTGACGAGCGTGCGGTGCTGGCCGCGATCGCCGCCATCAAGGCCGCAGAGCAGCCGCTGGCCCTGGCTGCGCTTGCCGCCGAGACCGGCTATTCGCCAACGCACTTTCAGCGCGTGTTTACGCGCCACACCGGCCTCTCGCCTGCGGCCTATGCCCGCGCCCTGATGCAGGAGCGGGCGGCCGAGGCGCTGACCGATGAGGGTCGTGTGACCGATGCTATCTACGCAGCCGGCTATTCCGCGCCGAGCCGCTTTTATGACAACAATCGGGACAAGCTGGGCATGACGCCTTCAGCCTGGGCGAATGGTGGCAGAGGGGTGACGATCCATTGGGCAGTGGTCCCAAGCTCACTGGGCCTGCTGCTGGTTGCAGCGTCTGACAAGGGCGTCTGTCGTCTGTCCTTCAATGAAGGCCGCGAGGCGCTGGAGGCGCGATTCCCCAATGCTAAGCTGGTCGAGGGCGGAGCCGAGTTCGCGGCTCTGCTGCAACAGGTCATTGCCGCAGTCGAAGCCCCAGGCGACTTCGCCCATATCCCGCTCGACGTGAAGGGCACGGCCTTTCAGGAAGCAGTGTGGCAGGAACTGCGCCGAATTCCCGCAGGCGAGACCCGAACCTATGCGCAACTTGCGGCAGCTGTCGGCCGACCCAAGGCGGTGCGGGCGGCCGGCAGTGCCAACGGCGCCAACAATGTGGCAGTGTTGATCCCATGCCATCGGGTGATCGCTACCGGCGGCGGTATGGGCGGCTATGCCTATGGATTGGAGATCAAGCGCAAGCTGCTTGCCCGCGAAGGGGCGATTGACGAGGACTTGCTCTAGTGTATTGATAGGATGACACAGTCGGGGGTGCCATGCCGGAGCCTGAACTTGTTACACCGTCGCTCGCCAGGCGGATCGTGGCCCATCCGCTCAGCCTGCTAGTGATCGGTTTCGTGCTGATGGTCGCAGTGGGCGGGGCTGGGTCGCTGGGGCTCAATAAGCTGGTCGAAGCTTTCGATGTAGAACGAAATTCCCCGGTCCGATTGCTCGGTGCCTTGATTCTCGCCGCGCTTTTCATTGCCGCTTACAAGGGTTTCAAGCGCTGGATCGAGCGAGCACCCGATCGCGAATTGGACTTTGCCGGGGCGGGTCGGGAACTGGGGTTGGGGCTGGCGTTCGGGGGCGGGCTTTTCGCCATCATGACCGGCATTGTTGCTCTACTGGGCGGATTTGAGGTTCTGGGCCTACGCGGATTGGGTGCGCTTTGGTCGATGCTGGCGCTGGCTGTCTTCAGCGGCGTGTTTGAAGAAATCCTGCTTCGCGGGATTGTCTTCCGTCAGATCGAGGCCTGGCTCGGATCCTGGATCGCGCTGGCCACATCTTCCGCCCTGTTTGGTGTTCTGCACATTGGCAACCCTGGCGCTACCTGGTTTTCCAGCCTGGCTATCGCGATCGAGGCCGGGATCCTGCTCGGTGCGGCCTATATGCTGACCCGGCGGCTGTGGTTGGCGATCGGCATCCATGCCGCCTGGAACTTCACGCAGGGCTGGGTCTTCTCGGTTCCGGTTTCGGGTGGCGAGGCTCCGTTGGGCCTGCTGATTACGCGTCGGGTCGGACCGGACTGGCTGACCGGGGGGGATTTCGGGCTCGAAGCCAGCGTCGTGGCGATGGTCGTCGCCACGCTGGCCGGGCTGTGGTTGCTATGGCAGGCGGTGCGTGCGGGGCAGGTCGTGCCAGCCCCATGGCAGCGATCTAGCTGAGCATGGGCGCCATGCCGGGTTCTGCCTTGGCCATGGCTCGCTGATAGGCCGGCCGCTCGCCAATCTGCTTCGTCCAGCGGGCGATGTTGGGGAAGGCATCCAGCGTGGCTCCCCCGAACGCGCGCGAAGTGGTGAGGTTGAAGCCCATCATGATGTCAGCCAGCGTCAGGTTGCGGCCGCCGAAGAACTCGCTGTCGCCCAGCCGGGCCTCGGTCATGGTCCAAGCCTTGGCCACCCGGTCCGCCACGAAGGGCGGTGCGGCGCCAGCCCCAAGCGATTGGGCGACAAGGCCCATCATGCCGTTGGTCATGAAGGTGGCGTTGGAAAAGTGGAACCAGAACAGATGGTCGGCGAAATCCGGGTCGTCGACACCGGGGGACAGGCGCGATCCGCCATACTTGCGGTCGATATATTCGCAGATCGCCCCGCTTTCACCCAGCACCAGGTCGTCATCGGTAATGACGGGCGCGATCCCCATCGGGTGCAGAGCCTTGTACTCGTCGGGCGCGAGGCGGTTGTCTTCGCGGCGAGTGTAGAGCTTCAGATCGTAATCGATCCCCAGCTCCTCGCACAGCCAGACGATCCGTTCGGACTGGGAAATGCGCAGGTGGTGGACGGTCAGCATGGGGCTCTCCTCAGTTGTTCTGGTCTGTTGACTCGCGGCGCGCCCAGCCGGGTTCGGCGCCGGACAATTGCTGCAGGAAGGCCTCGGCGCTGGCAAGGTATTCCACACGCTTGTCTTCGCTCATCCGCCGCCAGGTGGCATAGGGGTTGGCAAGGCGGGGGTTGCGGCCCAGCTTGTCCGCGTTCCGGTCGAGGAAGTGCCAGTAAAGCGCGTTGAACGGGCAGGCGTCCGGTCCGGTCTTGATTTTCACTTTGTATCGGCAGGTGCCGCAGTAGTTGCTCATCCGGTCGATATAGGCCCCGCTTGCGGCATAGGGTTTGGAGGCCAGGCGGCCACCATCCGCAAACAGCGCCATGCCGGCCACATTGGGCAGCTCTACCCAGTCAAAGGCATCGGCATAGACCACCAGGAACCAGTCGGTGACCTCCTGCGGCCTGATCCCGGCGAGCAGAGCGAAGTTGCCAAGCACCATGAGCCGTTGGATGTGGTGGGCATAGGCATTGTCGCGCGTGGTGCGGACGCAATCGGCGAGGCAGGCCATTTCCGTCTCGCCAGTCCAGTAGAAGTCGGGCAGCGGACGAGTGGCCTCCAGGAAGTTGTCGCCGGCGAGGCCCGGCATTTCCAGCCAGTAGACCCCGCGGATGTACTCGCGCCAGCCGATCAGCTGGCGGATAAAACCCTCGACCGCGGCAAGTGGCGCACGGCCAGCAAGGTACTCGGCTTCGGCCCGGCGCGAGAGGTCGACTGGGTCGAGCAGGCCGAGGTTGATCGCTGGGGAGAGTACGGCGTGGAACAGGAAATCTTCCCCGCCCACCATCGCGTCCTGCCACTGACCGAAGCTGGGGAGCCGGTCACGGAAGAAGGCTGTGGCCGCCTGCTCCGCCTCTGTCGCAGTGACGGGCCAGTTGAAGCGTTGGAGCGACCCAAAGTGTCGGGCAAAACGATCGCCGACCATGTCAATGACTTCTGCGGTTATGGCATCCGCGGGAAAAACAGGCTGGGCAGGGCCGGTTAGCCCGGCGGGTGGACCCGAGCGATTCTCGGCATCATAGTTCCACTTGCCGCCAACCGGATCCTTGCCGTCCATCAGGATGCCGGTCCGTCGCCGCATCTCGCGGTAGAAGAACTCCATCCGGAGCTCCTTGCGGCTTGCCGCCCAACCGGCGAACTCGTCGCGCGAGCACAGAAAGCGGCTGTCGGAAAGAATTTCGACCGGGCAGCCGGCGAAGGTTTGCCAGTCGAGCATGGCCTGCTCGACCCGCCAATCGCCGGGCTCGACCACGCGAATTCGGGTGGCCTCATGGCGCTGCGCCGCACGGATCAGTTCGCCGGTGAAGCTGCCGGTGTTATCCGGATCATCAAGCCTGACATAGTCAACACGCCAGCCTGCTGCGCGCAGTTCGGCTGCGAAATGGCGCATGGCCGAAAAGATCAACGCAATCTTGGCCTTGTGATGGCGGACATGCGTTGCCTCTTCCGTCACTTCCATCATCAGCACGACGGTACTGGCCGGATCGCAGCCCTGCAGGCTCGCAATTCGGTGTGAAAGTTGGTCGCCCAACACGGGCACGAGCATGGTCATACGAACGAATAGGGATCGATATCGACCGCTACGCGCACGCCCTGCGGGAAGTTCAGTGTACCCAACCACTGCCGGATGATGTCCTGCAATTGCGCGGATCGCCGGGCGTTAATCAGCAGGCGATAACGATAACGCCCGCGCAGCAGGTTGAGCGGGGCCGGAGCCGGGCCGAGGATCAGCACGTCGGGTACATTGGGCCGTGCCCCGCCAATGGCTCGGGCGGCCTCGCGGGCCTCTGCTTCATTCTCGCTCGAGACGATGATCGCGGCCCAACGCCCAAACGGCGGCGCCCCGGCGTCGCGTCTTGCCTCAGCCTCGGCGGCATAGAACGCGTCGCGGTCACCGGCGGCAAGCGCGGCGATCACGGCGGCTTCGGGATGGCGGGTCTGGATTAGCACTTCACCTGACTTTACGCCCCGCCCGGCCCGGCCGGCTACCTGGGCTATCTGCTGGTAAGTGCGTTCTGCAGCACGCAGATCGCCGCCTTCGAGCCCCATGTCGGCATCGATCACGCCGACCAGGGTAAGCTCGGGAAAGTGATAGCCCTTTGTCACCAGCTGGGTGCCAACGATCACGTCTACCGTGCCGCCCTCGGCCTGGGCAACAAAGTCCGCAATCCGCTCCGGCGTGTTGAGGGTGTCGGAGGTGGCAATAACAATCCGGGCGTCGGGAAACAGCTCCTGCACCTCATCGGCGATGCGTTCAACACCGGGACCGCACGCCACGAGGCAGTCGGGCGTATGGCATTCCGGGCAAGCATCCGGCACTTCGGCTGCGTGGCCGCAATGATGGCAGGCCAGCCGCCGCGACAAGCGGTGCTCAACCAGCCAGGCCGAGCAATTGGGGCACTGGAAGCGATAGCCGCAATGGCGGCATAGCGTCAGCGGGGCATAGCCGCGGCGATTGAGGAACAGCAGCGATTGTTCGCCGCGCTCCAGCCGTTCCTGCAGCGCCTTGACCAGCGAAGGTGCCAGCCAGTGCTGCCGAGGCGGCTCATCCTTGCGCAGATCGATCACTTCAATGTGGGGCAGGCTCGCCCCGCCGAAGCGGCTGGGCAGGTCGATCTTATGATAGACCCCGGCTTCGGCCAGCTGCAGCGATTCGAGCGCCGGTGTGGCACTGGCCAGGATCACCGGAATTCCTTCGAACCGCGCGCGGATCACGGCCACGTCGCGCGCGTTATAGCGCACCCCGTCATCCTGCTTGAAGGAAATCTCGTGTGCCTCGTCCACTACGATCAGCCCGAGCTGCCTGAAAGGCATGAACAAGGCCGAGCGGGCGCCGACCACCACTTGCGCATCCCCTGAAACGATAGCCCTCCAGGCGCGCCGTCGCTCGCTTTGCTTGAGGCTGGAATGCCACAGCACCGGGGGAACGCCGAACCGCGCTTCGAACCGGCGTAAAAAGTTTTCAGTGAGGGCAATCTCGGGCAGGAGCACCAGCACCTGCTTGCCAAGGCGCAGGGCTTCGGCAATCGCCTCGAAATAGCACTCGGTCTTGCCCGATCCGGTTACCCCATCGAGCAGGAAGGTCTGGAACCCGCCAGCATCGACTGCTGCAACAAAAGTGTCGGCGGCGGCCTGCTGTTCGTCCGACAGGTCGGGCTGGGCATAATCGGGCCGGGCGCGGGGGTAGGGGCGGTCCAGATCGACGGTGATCGGCTCCAACAGTCCTGCATTGACCATCCCGCGCAGCACGCCCTCGGACACGCTGGCCAAGTCGGCCAGTTCGCGGATCGAGGCTTGCTCGCCCTGCAAGGCATCGAGCGCGGCGGCCCGCTGCGGCGTGAGCCGGGCTGGTTCATGGCCGGTGAGACGGTACTCGGTCGTCGTGCCACCTCCTCGCAGCGCCGCCATCGATCCCAGCATCATCCGCGCGACGGCATTGAGCGGCGCGCAGTAGTAGTCTGCGGTCCATTCGATCAACCGCCGCAGCGGTGCAGAAATGGGCGGCACCGGCAGCACTTCGAGCAGGGCGCGGAGCTTGTTCTCCGGAACTTCTGCGGCCTCCAGCCGTTCGGGTTCCCAGACGATGCCAAGCACCTGCCGCGGCCCTAGCGGAGCGATGGCCAAGCTGCCCGGCTCGACTGCCATTCCCGGCGGAACGCGATAGTCCAGCACCGACAAGACGGGATTGAAAACAAGGAGTCGGGTGCGGTTCATCTGGACGGCTATATGCAGACCGCTTGCGGCAGGCGGCAAGTGCTGCACAGCCATAGGAGTGCATCATGGCCCAAGTTTCTTCGTTAACCCCCAGCCGGCGCGCCTTTTTAGCCGGTACCTCGGCGGCGGCCTTGCTGGCGTTGCCCGCCTGCAGTTCGATGGGTGGGATCAGCTTTACCGAGGCGATCCGCCGGCTGTTGGTGCTGTCGAGCGAGCGGGCCTTTGCGCGCCTTACTGCGCCGGATGGCTATTGGGACAATGCCGTGGAGCGGATCGGCCTGGACCGGTTTCTGGGCGCGCGGGGTGATTTGCTGGGCCGGATCCTGACGTCGCAACTGTTCAAAGACCGGCTGGAAGATGTCGTTGCCGATGTCGCGGTGCGCGGGTCCTATCGGGTTGCGCCGATTGTGTCTGATACGGTCCGGATCATCGGCATCCAGAACGCGGTGGACCTGGTGCGCGGCGGGCCGACCGCGGCCACCGATTTTCTGCGTCGCTCGATGGCTGATGGCGTGATCGAAACGCTGGTGCCGGAAATCGGCTCCGCCTTACGGGTCGCGCGCGATCCGCTGATGGGCCAACTGCTGGCGGCGCTGACCGGGGTTGATATTGATCGCATGGCCCGCGGCTTCTCCAATGAGGTGGAAAACGCGATCTGGTACGAGATCGGGGCCGAGGAAGCGGCAATCCGCGCCAATCCTGAGGATACGCGTGATCCGGTCCTGATTGCGGCCTTAAGGGCGCTCTAGCGGGGCGCGGCGGCCTTCCCTATAGCAGCCCAGAATCGCTGCCTGGAGTTGCCCGCCGTGAAGTTCTTTGCCGACACCGCTGAAATTGCCGAGATCAAGGACCTTGCTGCGACAGGCCTGCTTGATGGCGTCACCACCAATCCTTCGCTGATTGCCAAGTCGGGTCGGGATTTCATCGAGGTGACCCGCGAAATTTGCGGGATCACCAGTGGTCCCGTGAGCGCCGAAGTGGTCGCGCTCGATCACGAAGGAATGATGCGCGAAGCCGAAGTGCTGCGCAAGATTGCCGACAATGTCTGCATTAAGGTGCCGCTGACCATTGACGGCCTGAAGACCTGCAAGGCGCTGAGCAGTGACGGCACGATGGTCAATGTGACGCTGTGCTTCAGCGCCAACCAGGCGCTGCTCGCCGCCAAGGCCGGGGCCAGCTTCATTTCTCCGTTCGTGGGTCGCCACGATGACAACGGCTGGGACGGGATGCAGCTGATCAGCGACATCCGCCTGATCTATGACAATTACGGGTTCGAAACCGAAATCCTGGTCGCCTCGGTGCGCACCGGCCTGCACGTGCTCGAAGCCGCGAAGATCGGCGCCGACGTGATGACGGCGCCGCCCTCGGTTATCAAGGGCCTGTTCAAGCACGTGCTGACCGACAAGGGCATTGAAGGTTTCCTTGCCGACTGGGCCAAGACCGGTCAGTCGATCTAAGCGCAGCTGATGGCCGACGAAACGCCTCTCGATCGCTTTCGTTCCGTGTTGACTGGCGCCAGCCGGGCCATCGCGCACGAGCCCGAGCTGGAGGTGGCGTGGACTGCTGACATTGCGGTCGCTAACGGCAAGAACCTGCGGGTGCCGATGCCGGGTCGCAACCTGCCGCGCGACCAGGCGATGGAAGCACGTGGGCATGCGGATTCGATGGCACTGCGGCTGCGCCACCATAATGAGTCGCTCCACGCCCGCTCCGCCCCCAGCGAGCCCTCGGCACGGGCCTGTTATGATCTGGTCGAGCAGGTGCGCTATGAAGCCCTGGGTTCCAGGGCCTACGCCGGGATGCGCGACAACCTTGATGCGGCAATGGCCGTGCGGGTGGGCGGCGATCCGATTGCCCGTGCCACCAGCCCCGAGGATGTGCCGTTGCCGGTCGCTTTGTCCCTGCTGCTGCGCGAACATCTGACCGGCCAGCCTGTGCCCGAGGCAGCACGCAAGGGCACAGACATGCTGCGCGGCTGGATCGAGGAACGCGCGGGCACCGATTTCGAAGCGCTGGCCCTGTCGCTCGATGACCAGAAGGCATTTCAGGCGCTCAGCCTCGACATGTTGCAGCACCTCGAACTGACCCGCTCCGAACCCGTCGAGGCTGAGCCTGAAGAGGGCGAGGACCAGGATGGCGAGGACGATAGCGAGGACAATCCTGACGTTGGCGAATCCCAGGAAGACCAGTCCCCGAGCGAAGTCGCTGGCGAGCCATCTGAAGGCGAAGAGGAAGGCGAGGGCGAAGTCGAACAACAGGTCGACGACGAAAATGCCGAGGCTGAAGCTGGCGATGACGGGGAGGAGGGGATGCTCCCGGTCCGCCCGAACCGCCAGTGGACCGACATTCCGGCGAACTTCGATTACAAGGCCTTCACTGAGCAGTTCGACGAGGTCGTCGCGGCGCAGGACCTGTGCGACGAGGAAGAGCTGACCCGCCTGCGCGCCTATCTCGATGCGCAGCTGAAGGGGTTGCAGGGCATTGTCACCAAGCTGGCCAACCGGCTCCAGCGCCGGTTGATGGCGCAACAGAACCGCAGTTGGGATTTCGACCAGGAAGAAGGCATACTCGATGCCGCGCGGCTCGCCCGGGTGGTGATATCTCCCGGCCAATCGCTGTCCTACAAGGTCGAGCGCGATGTTGAGTTCAAGGACACGATCGTCACCCTGCTGATCGACAATTCGGGTTCGATGCGCGGTCGGCCGATCTCCATTGCGGCGATCAGCGCCGACGTGCTGGCGCGCACGCTGGAGCGCTGCGGCGTCAAGACCGAGATCCTGGGCTTCACCACGCGCGCGTGGAAGGGCGGGCAGAGCCGAGAGGCTTGGCTGGCTAGCGGCAAGCAGGCCCAGCCCGGCCGGCTCAACGATTTGCGACATATCGTCTACAAGAAGGCGGACGAGCCCTATCGCCGCAGCCGCCGTAACCTCGGCCTGATGATGCGCGAGGGCTTGCTCAAGGAAAACATCGACGGCGAGGCGCTCATCTGGGCTCACAACCGGATGCTTGCTCGGCCAGAGGATCGCCGCATCCTGATGGTCATTTCCGACGGCGCGCCGGTCGACGATTCAACCCTCAGCGTGAACACCGCCGGCTATCTCGAACAGCACCTGCGCAAAGTGATTGATTGGATCGAGCGCCAATCGCCGGTCCAGCTGGTGGCCATTGGCATCGGCCATGACGTGACCCGCTATTACCGCCGCGCCGTGACGATCATGGACGTCGAGCAGTTGGGCGGGACCATGATTGAGCAATTGGCGGCGCTGTTCGAAGACGAATAGGCTTGACCGCTCGATTTAATCGCACGATTAAACACGGCATGAGCACAGCCAACACCGTATCCGAAGCCGTCGCCACCCGCCGCACCGTGCGGGCCTTTCTGGACAAGCCTGTCGATCAGGCCGTGCTGCGGCG
>JBIIDJ010000158.1:0-3308 GCA_044238415.1 Novosphingobium sp. | reverse complement strand
CCCGCGCGCGCGCCGCGCTCGACGGGCGCGACTATGTGTTGCCGGACGATGTGAAGGCGCTGGCCGGGGCCGTGCTGCGCCACCGCCTGCTGCTCTCCCCCGCCGCCGAGATCGAGGGCAAGGCGGTCGAGGCGCTGGTCAGCGAACTGGTCGAAAGCACCGAGGCGCCGCGCTGATATGGTCGCCGGGCGCGCCCCGCTGGTTCCAACGGCCCGAGCCGGGCTGATTGCGGCTGCGCTCGCGCCGGTCGCGCTGCTGGTAGCCGCGGCCACGCCAGGCCTGTGGGTGATCGCGCCCATCATCGCGCTGGCCCTGCTGGCACTGGTGGCGCTCGATGGCTGGCTGGCGGGGGATACCGGGGCCGTGCGGCTCGACCTGCCGGGTGACGGTGAGGTTGGCGCAGAACTGGCGATTGCCGCCCGCCTTGCGACGCGGCGCGGCTGGCCGGCCGGAATCGCCGCCGCGCTGGAAGGCGATCCGCGCCTGCTACCCGGCGGGCGGCTCGACCTTGCCCTGGACCGGAGCGAGGACGGGCAATGGCAAGGCACGGCCACTTGTGCGCCCAGTCGGCGCGGCACCGGGCTGGTCGAACAACTCTGGCTGCGCTGGACCGGCCCGCTCGGGCTTGGCGCGCGGCAGCAGTGCCTGCCGGTGGACCGCGCGGTGCGCATCTGGCCCAATGTTGCGGCCGTGCGTTCACCGACGTTCCAAACCTTGCTCAAGGATGCCCAGTTCGGCGTGATCGCCCGGCGGATCCGGGGCGAAGGCACGCAGTTTGAGGCGCTCAGCGAATACGAGCCGGGGATGGACCGCCGCCGGATCGACTGGAAAGCGAGCGCCCGCCATGCCCGGCTCTATGCCAAGGAGTTCGAGGCGGAGCGCAACAACCAGATCGTCTTTGCCTTCGATTGCGGGCAGGCGATGTGCGAGCCGGTGGGTGGTTTGGCCCGGATTGACCGTGCGGTGTCCGCCGCATTGGCCACCGCCTATGTCGCCTTGAAGGGCGGGGACCGGGTCGCGCTCTATGGCTTTGCGGCACGGCCGCAGCTGCTGACACCCTTCTTCAGCGAAACGCGCAATTTCAAGCGGCTGCAACAGGCCGCCGCCGAGCTGGACTATCAGCCGCAGGAGCCGAATTTCACCCTGGCGCTGGCTTCGCTGGCCAGCCGGCTGCAACGCCGCTCGCTGATCGTGGTCTTTTCCGATTTCACCGATCCCACCAGCGCCGAACTGATGATCGAATCGATCGGCCGACTGACCGGACGCCACCTGGTGCTGTTCGTGACCCTGATCGACGAGGAACTTGATAGCATGGCCGCTGCCCCGCCGGATGACGAGCAGGTACTCGCCATGGCGGTTGGCGCCGATGCGCTGCTGCGGCAACGCGCGCTGGTGCTGTCGCGGTTGCGGTCGATCGGGGTGGACGTGATCGAGGCGCGCTGGGACCAGGTCGGTCCACGGCTGATCGACGCCTACATGGCCATCAAGCGCAAGGGGGCAATCGGCTGATGGCCAGGTTCGGACTGTTCGGCGGCAAGGCCGGGGCACAGCAGGCCGCAATCGAGGCTGCAGCACTGCGCTCCGACCGGTTCCGCCAGGCCCGCGAGGAAGACTGGCAGCGGCTCGACGCGATTGTCACGGCGATGGAGCAGGGCCGCCTGCGCCGCCTGAGCGATGACGACGTGCTGGCCCTGCCTGTACTGTACCGCACGGTCGCCTCCAGCCTGTCCGTGGCGCGCGAGACCTCGCTCGATGCCAATACCCGCGCCTATCTGGAAGCGCTGGTGCAGCGCGCCTGGTTCCAGGTCTATGGGCCGCGGGTCGGGCTGGCCGGCTGGCTGCGGCGGTTCTTCGGCGGGGGGTGGAGCGCGGCGGTGCGGGCGATCTGGCCAGAGCTGCTCGTCGCCCTGGCGCTGATGGTGGCCGGCACCGTGGTTGGCTGGCTGCTCGTCGCCAGCGATCCCGACTGGTACCACGCGCTGATGCCCTTTGCCGACGAGCGCGTGCCCGGTGCCAGTGCCGAGGTGCTGCGCGGCACGATTTACGGCAATGCCGGGCAGGATGGCATGTCAGTCTTTGCTGCCCACCTGTTCAGCAACAATGCCGGGGTGGCGATCCTGTGCTTTGCCCTGGGCTTTGCCTTTGGCGTGCCCCCGCTGCTGCTGCTGGTCCACAACACGGCCGGACTGGGGGCCATCCTCTGGCTGTTCTTCAGCGCCGGGCTGGGCTGGGATTTTGTCGGCTGGCTGGCGATTCACGGCACGACTGAACTGTTCGCGATCATGCTGGCGGGTGCGGCAGGCCTGCATATCGGCCGCTCGATGGCCTTTCCGGGCGCACGCTCTGTGCTGGACGCCGCCGCAGCCGCCGGCCAGCGCGCCGCCGTGGTGATGGCCGGGGTTGTCCTGATGATGGTGGTGGCCGCCTTCCTTGAAGGGTTCGGCCGCCAGCTGATCGACAATGCTGCCGGCCGCTATGGCGTGGGCGGGGCCATGCTGGCCTTCTGGCTCGGCTATTTCTTCCTTTATGGACGCGGCCGGCCCCGCGACGACACGGCATGAGCGCGGCATCCCGCTCCGATCGCTGCCGCACGCTGGTGACGCCGGAAGGGCTGGCATTGCCGGTCGTGCTGGCCAGCCGGGGCAGCCGGTTCGGCGGGATTGTGACCGACCTGATCGCGCTGGTGCTGGTAATGATCGGGACCACGCTGGTGCTGGCGCTGGCCGGCTATGGCCTGAACCAAACGACCGGCTGGGCAATCGACCAGGCCCAGGGCGGCCAACGGCAGGTCCTGGAATTCCTGGCGGTAGCCTGGATCGCCATCATGTTCCTGTTCCGCCACGCCTATTTTCTGTTCTTCGAGCTGGGCCCGCGCGGTGCGACGCCGGGCAAGCGCGCAATGGGCATGCGGGTGGCCGCGCGGGATGGTGGCCGGTTGACGGCCGAAATGGTGCTGGCCCGCAACCTGGTGCGCGATATCGAGCTGTTCCTGCCGCTGTGGCTGATCCTGCAGCGGCTGGGCGAAAGCGAATGGGATCCCGCTGCCTGGGCGGCCACGGCCTGGTTCCTGCTGTTTGCCCTGTTCCCGCTGTTCAACCGGGATCGCTTGCGCGCCGGGGACCTGATCGCCGGCACCTGGGTGATCGAGGTCCCACGCCAGAAGCTCGAGGCGGCGCTCTCGACCGGGACCAGCGCAAAGCAGGCCACCAGCACTTTTACCGGCGCCGAATACCGCTTTGGTGAGGCCGAACTCACCGCTTACGGCGAGTTCGAGCTGCAAACGCTGGAGCGGGTGCTGCGCGAGGGTC
>JBIIDJ010000080.1:0-11868 GCA_044238415.1 Novosphingobium sp. | reverse complement strand
CGGCTCGCGCCCGCCTCGCCGATCGACGCCAGCAAGTGGAGCAGCATCGGCCGCCCGGCGATCGGGTGCAGCACCTTGTGCAGGTCGCTTTTCATGCGGGTGCCCTTGCCCGCGGCAAGGATGATTACGGCAATGGGTTCGCTCATGCGCCAGCAATGCCACCAAACGCTTGCCGTTTCCAGCAGGCTCCGCCACGGCCTCGTTGATGACAACGATCCGCTTCACCACTGTCGGCTTCGACCTTGACGGTACCCTGCTTGATACCTCGCGCGACCTGGGCGTGGCGCTGAACCATGCGCTGGCCGCAATCGATCGTCCGCCGGTGCCAGACGAGGCGGTGCAGAACCTGATCGGCGGCGGTTCCGGGCTGATGCTGCGCCGCGCCCTGGCGCTGACCGGCGGCGAGGACGGAGTCGATTTCGAAGGGCTCCGCCAGATCCTGCTGGTCCATTACGAGGCCAACATAGCCGCCCACACGGCGCTCTATCCCGGCGGCGCAACCATGCTGGATGCGCTCGACGAGCGCAGCGTGAAGATCGCGATGGTCACCAACAAGCCGCAGCACCTGGCGGTCAAGCTGCTGGGCGAACTGGGCCTGCTAGGCCGCTTCGCCTGCGTGATCGGTGGCGGGGCGGGTTTCCCGCTGAAGCCCGCGCCCGATGCGCTGCACGCCATGGTCCAACGGTCAGGCGGCGGAGCGGCGGCTTACGTAGGCGATACCACCTTCGATACCGGCGCCGCCCAGGCGGCCGGCCTGCCCTGCGTGGCGGTGAGCTTCGGCTTCAATGACAAGCCGGTGGAGGAACTGGGCGCCGCCGCGGTGATTGACCACTTCGACGCCCTGCTCCCCACGCTCGCCGGGCTCTGACCTCAGAAGTCGAACTGCAGCCGGCTCTGCAGCACGTTCACGCCAAACCCGCGCTGGTTGACTGGCAGGGCCGAGGCCGGATCGACGGTGGCGGCCAGCGGTCCGCCTTCGACCTCGACGCGGCCATAGTTCAGCATCAGGCGCAGGTAATCGTTGAGGTACCAGTTGACCCCCACCAGGTAGCTGGCCTGGGTCCCGCCCCGGCCGAGCCGCGAATTGAGCGCGGCCAGTGCGCTGGTGCCAGTCGCGAAGTTGTTGGTCGGGCCATTGACCAGATCGTCATCGACGAGGTCGAGGTATTCATAGCGCGCCACGACCTGGATCGCGCCCGCTCCACCCTTGCCAATCGGATCGAGCACCTTGGTCCGCGACCAGGTGCCATCGCCGCGCCTGTAACCGCGGGTTTCACCCGTCAGAAAATAGCCGACCTCGCCATAGGCCCCGAAGAACCCGGGATTGGCGAGCGGCACTACGGCTGAATTGCCGCCGGCAAAGGCATCCTGCCCGCTGGCCAGGTCACCCGCACGGTAGCCCCGCGCTTTCAGCCATTGCGCTTCGCTTGCAACGTGGAGCGGCCCGAAAATCCCGGCGGCTTCAAGGCCAAGGATCGAATCGCCGGTGGCGGCAAAGCTGCCGGTATCGACAAAGCGCACGTCGGTCAGCTGGCTGCCCGGCCGCGCGCGATAACGCGCGAGCTGGTTGGTCGAGGGCATGTTGGCCCCGGTCGAGGTTCCACCAGCAATGTTCGAGGCGAAATCGCGGTATTGGTAATTGACGCCGAGATGGAGCTGGCCGCCGAGCGCCTTGGGCATCCAGGTCAGACGACCCGCCCCGATCCAGCCATCGTTGTCGAGGCTGCTGTCCAGGGCGTGGGCAGCAAACACGCCCACTTCGGCGCGCCAGTCATCGTTCTTGCCGCGGTAGGCCAAAGCCGCACCAAGCCGGCGCGAATTGAGGAAGGCATCGTTGAACGTGGCGCGCTCGATCGCGGAGATATTGTTTGAACTGGTGATCTGCTCGATCCCGTTCATGGTCTCGAAGTTACCGACGCGCAGCACCAGCGGGGCATTGCCGGGGGTGTATGAGACGAAGAAATCTGCCAGCGCGACACTGCTGTTAGCAAAGTCGAGCTCGGCCTTGTAACCCAGCCCGCCGGGCATCGTGCCTTCCGCGCCCAGACGGGCGCGGCGCACCCGCAGGTTGCCGCCCAGGTTGGGGTTGGTCAGTGCGCCGGGTTCCGACACGGTCCCGGCATCAAGGTGCAGGCGGCCGCGCGGCTTGAAGGTCCAGCCATCCTTGGTTGCCAGCTCGGGCGCGCCCTTCCAGTTGACCGCAAAGGCCGGTTCGGCGGGCTTTACCGGCTTGGCAGCCTCAGCCTTCACCGCCTCGGCCTGAGCCAGCGCGGCAATGGCCCGGCCTTCAGCGGCCTCGGCCTGGGCCTTGGCTGCATCAAGCTGCCCTTCCAGCGCATTCACGCGCGAGGCCAGCGCCTGCATCTCGGCCCGCATCTTCGCCAGCTCCTCGCGCATGGCGACATTGTCCTTGGCACTGGCCAGCGCGGGGCTGGCCCAACCAAGCGAAACTGCCACTGCAATGGCCGAAATGCGAAGTCCCTTGCTCATTCCCACTGCCCTTCCTGGTCCATTTGTTACGATTCGCAGTCGTCTCTAGGACTGGCGAATGACAGGTTTGTGACAAGGCCGTGTCACTTGCCGCTACGGCACGGGGCCCGGCCTTTCTAACCAGTTGAAAGGCGGTGCCGCCCGTGCCAGAGCGACGCCGCTTCCCCAGCGGGATTCAACCAGATTTAGTGGAGCTAAGCCGATGACCATTTCTTTCAAGGACCGTGTCGCAATTGTCACCGGGGCCGGCGGCGGACTGGGCCGCGCCTATGCCATCGAACTCGCCAAGCGCGGGGCCAAGGTGGTGGTGAATGACCTGGGCGCAGCGCGCGATGGCACCGGTCATTCGGATTCCGCACTGCAGGTGGTCGAGGAGATCAAGGCCCTTGGCGGTGAGGCCATGTCGAACGGCGGTTCGGTGACCGAGTTCGAGCAGATGGTCGAAATGGTCGCCAAGGCGAAGGAAGCCTGGGGCGGCGTGCACATCCTGATCAACAATGCCGGGATCCTGCGCGACAAGAGCTTTGCCAAGATGGACATGGCCGACTGGAAGCTGGTGGTCGATGTCCACCTCAACGGCAGCGCCAACTGCACCAAGGCCGTGTGGGAAACCATGCGCGAGCAGAACTATGGCCGCATCCTGATGACGGCCAGCAGCACCGGCCTCTATGGCAACTTCGGCCAGGCCAACTATGGTGCGGCCAAGCTGGGCCTCGCGGGCTTCACCAAGACGCTCTACCTTGAAGGCGCGAAGAACAACATCCGCGTCAACACGCTGGCGCCGGTCGCCGGCACCCGCATGACCGAGGATCTCGGCATGCCGGAAGCGCTGTTCAATGCCCTGAAGCCGGAAAACGTTGCCCCTGCCGCGCTATACCTCGTCAGCGACGATGCGCCGACCAACATGATCATCGGGGCTGGCGCCGGCGCCTATCACGCTGCCTATGTCACACTGACCCCGGGCGTTGCCCTGCCGGCGGACGAGCGGACCCCGGAAGGGATCGCCGCGCACTGGGATCAGATCATCGACCGCGCCGGCGAAATCGTCCCGCAGTCGGGCGGCGAACAGTCGGGTGTGGTCATGGCCGCGCTGGGCAAGATCGGCGGTCTCGGCTGATCGGCGCAGCACGATCGTTGCTGCATTGATTGCCAAAGGGCATCCTCCGCCGCAGAAATCGGTGAAGGATGCCCGCCTGGCCTAACCCCCGCGCGGGGCAGCGATGGCCGCAATGCCCTCGCCCAACCCCAGGCTTTTTAGCAGAACCCCACCCTCAATCGTCATCAACAGTCGCAGCGCCGCCGCGCTGCGGCTGCTGGCATCGGCCAGGTCGAGCTGGGCTTCGAGCCAGGCGACAAAGCCGCGGGCGATCCCCTCGCCCACCCGGGCGCAGGCCTCATCCCCCCGCGCAGCCTGCGCCGCCATTTCAAGCCAGAGCTGCATGAACGGCCAGACCGCCGGATCGAGCACCATCGGCAGCAGCCGTGCCTCGAGCACTTCGGCCGGTACCGGCTCGGGCGCCTTGACCGCTTCGAGCAGGGTGATCATCCGCGCCGCAACTTCCTCCAGCACGGCGGCGATCAGCGCGGGCTTATCGGGGAAGTAATAAAGCAGCATCCGGTCGCTGGTGCCAACCGCCGATGCCAGCGGGCGAAGGCTGACGCCGCCCAGTCCCTCGGCCAGAACGTGGTCCGCCATGGCGCGCACCAGCGCAGCTTTCCTGTTTTCGCGGCTCATGGCCACTTTCCTGTAGCACACGCTACATTTTTCGATATGTAGCGTGTGCTACAAGCAAGGAGGCAAGGCAATGACGGCATTCTGGAGAAACTGGCTGACCCTGTGGTGCATTGGTACCGGTGTGTTCGGAATAGTCCTTTACGGTGCTGCCTTCGCCCCGACAACCTTGCCGACCGCGCTGTTCATGGATCTGATTGGCAGCGAATGGCCCACCGACGCCGGCCCGCACCTGCGTTTTGCCTTCGGGCTGATGGGATCAATCACCATCGGCTGGATGATCACCTTCTACACACTGTGCCGCACTGCCTGGATGCTCGAACCAGCCGCCGCCCGGCCGTTATGGCGCGGTGCCTTCCTGTCGATCGCGGTATGGTACGTCATCGACGGCTATGCCTCGATCACAACCGGATTTCCGCTCAACGTCGCGTCCAACACCGTGCTGGCACTGGCACTCAGCTGGCCGATCTGGCGGGCCGGTTATCGCTAGGTTGTTTTGGTTATAATACTAAACCGGATGAACCAATTTGGTTATTGATCCGGACAGGCTGTGCGCTGACGCCTAATCGACGACCTTCAAAAGCCGTCGTTCAAGCGGGAACAGCACGCCGGGCAGTTCATGGCCCCGCTTCAACACCTGCCCGCCCTCACCAAACAGGGTCCACATCCCCTGCTTGTTGCGCAAGGCTGGACGCTTCTCGATCCGTGCCTCTGGCCGTTCTGCAGCGCGGCGATAGGCGCAGAAAGCCGCAGCTTCGCGGTCGAAATTCATGGCATAGTCGCGCCACAACCCGGCGGCGACCATTCGCCCGTAGAGGTCCAGAATGCGCATTAGCTCGTCCCGCTCGAACCCCACCTGCAAGACCCGCGAGGGCTGAATGGGAAAGGGCGTGACAATCGCGCTCAAGCCGACTTGGCCCCGCTACCTTCGCGGCCCGAACTTTTCTTTGCAGCCTTGGCATCACGCTCTTCCAGCAGCATGGCGACCCGCTTTTGCAGAGTCTCAATCTCGCACTGGAGGATTTCGAGCTTCTGCGTCGCCGGATCGAACCGTTCGCTGCAGGGCGTGCCATAGGGCACGAAATCGCGGGTTTCGGGCTTGACCTCGACCGGGGTCGGCTTGGCTGGAATCCCCAGCATTGTTGCGCCTTCGGGCACATCCTTGGTCACCACGGCATTGGCCCCGATCCGCGCCCCATTGCCAACATGGATCGGCCCCAGGATCGCTGCCCCCAGGCTGACGATGACATTGTCACCAATGGTCGGGTGACGCTTGCCGGCCTGACCATTGGTTGGGTTGGTGCCGCCCAGGGTCGAACCCTGATACATGGTCACGTTATCACCAATCTCGGCCGTCTCTCCGATCACGACGAACCCGTGGTCGATAAAGAAATTGCGGCCAATCGTCGCGCCCGGGTGGATGTCGATCGCGGTCAGAAAACGGCTGAAATGGTTGACCAGCCGGGCGAGAAAGAACAGCCGGCTGCGATACAGCCGGTGTGCCACGCGGTGCCAGCCCAGCGCCCAGACCCCGGGATAAAGCATGACTTCCCAGCGCGACCGGACGGCCGGATCTCGGGCCTGGATCGAATCCAGATAGGCGATCAAACGTCCCGGCATAGTCCTTCCCATCTGACCGAATTGTCCCACCAAACCGGGCTCAAAGCAAGCGCGGCTCATCGGGCCCGAGGATTTCCTCAAGCGCTGCTCGCCAGATCGACGGGCCGGGAGCCGCCTTGCGTTCCAGGCTCAGCCGGTCGATTGCGGCGACCACCCGCTCCACGCTCATGTGGGAACGCTCGATCCGCGGCACAAGATAGGCAGCGGCGTCCGGCCCCAGCGGCAGGCTCCGTTGTTCGGCATGAACCGCGATCAGATCCGCCAGCATCGCGTCATCCGGCGCGCCGATTTCAAGCTGCAATGCCGCCCCCAGTCGAGAGGCAAGGTCTGGCAGTGCAATGCGCCACACCCCCGGGGCAGCGCCGTTCACCACCAACAGCTGGGTGCCGCTCTCCTGCGCCCGGTTCCAGCGATGGAACAGCTCGGTCTCGTCAAGCAGGTGCGCGTCGTCAATCGCATCCCCTGCCCCGCTATCGGCAAACCAGCGCGCGATCAGCGACTTGCCCGAGCGCGGCGGGCCGCTGAGCAATGCGGTGCGGAATGGCCACGCTGCCGCAGCGGCGCAGGCTTCGAGCGCATTGGCATTGGCCTTGCCGACAACGATGCGGCTAGGCCCCGCCCCGGCGGCGTGCAATGGCAGCGCGATCTGTTCCATGGCTAGCGGCGAATGCTGAGCGCGTTGTTGCCAACGGTTACGCGCCAGCCCCGAGCCCGCAGCGCATCAGCCAGGCCGGAAAGTTCGCCGGCATAGCTCACCCGCATTACCGACGTTCCGCCCATGGCCAGGCTGGTGGTCGATGCGCCCTGCACCCCCGGCGCGCCGCGCACGGCCGCCAGCGCAGCATCGACAGCCGCTGCATCGGGCGAGGCAAACTGGACGGTGAAAGTGGAAACCACCGCCGCAGTCGTCGGCGTGGCAGTGGCCGGTGCTCCGGTATCGCCAGCCTCGGCATTGCCGGCAGCCGCCTGTTCGGCCTGACGAGCAGCGGCCACCAGCGCAGCGAGACCCGCATCCATCGCTCCGCCATGGTTGAGCGTGGCATCGGGCTTGAGCAGGCCTTCGGCGAGGGCCCCGGCGTAGATTGCATCAAGCCGCACGACTGCTTCGGCCAGCATCTTGGGAACACCGGCCTCATCATTGGCAGCCAGGGTGAAGCTCTGCAGGAACTTGTTGTCGGGACCGAACCGGGCGGTGAAGGTACCGCGGACCGGGCCGCCGGGCCATTGCCGTTCAAGCCTGGCCTCGGGCACGATCACGTCAGCAGCGTTGAACTGATCGAGCACATTGCGCCACCAAGCGCGACTGCGGCGCTGTGGCTGGCCGGCAGTCAGCAGCAGCGATTCGCCACCGGCACCGCTGGGCCGGACATAATCGATCGGGCTGGTACCGGACTGGAACGTGGCCCAGGCCGCCTGCCAAGCCCCGCGCACTTCGAACACCTGTGCAGTGCCGCCCGAGCGCAGGACCGGGATTACCAGCAGCGGAGCGGAGCTGCCGCGAGTGCCACCCTTGCCGCCGATATACTGACCGGCCCGCTGCCGATCGAACACCACGCCGAGCCGGGCGATGTAGCGACGCGGGCCCACCTGCTCCTGTTCGACCACGATGGCAGCGACCATGCTTTCGATCACCCCTTCGGCCATGGCCGGACCGCCGGCCTTCTCCCACGCCTTCTTCTGGGCCAGCTTCCAGCCGTTAAGGCGGGCTTCCTCGGCCGAGGAACCCGTTGCTTCCACATCGATGCCGGTGATGTGAATGTCCGGCGAATTGGCCAGGGGGATGATCCCGCGATCCCCTTCGACCTGAGCGATCAGCCGTTGCGGCCCGATGGCCACAAGCGCCAAGGACAAGGCCAGACCGAGCACGCCAAGCAGCGTGGCGGTGGGGCCAAGGCGCCAACGGCGCGGCACGGATTGGTGAAGAGCAACTGCCATCGGGGAAAACCGCAGGCCTTTTGCCCAATCATCCGTGGAAATCCAAGCCGGAAAGCGTTAGGCGGCTGGCGATGTCTGAAAAGTCCTACACCTATGAAACCGCCGGCGTCTCGATCGCGGCAGGAAACGCGCTGGTGAAAGCCATCGGCCCGCTGGTGAAAGCCACCGCGCGGCCCGGCGCCGATGCGGAAATCGGCGGCTTCGGTGGCTTCTTCGATCCCAAGGCTGCGGGTTACAGGGATCCGCTGCTGGTGGCGGCCAACGATGGCGTCGGCACCAAGGTCAAGCTGGCGATTGACCATGACCGGCATGACCGGATCGGCGAGGACCTGGTCGCTATGTGCGTCAACGACCTGATCGTCCAGGGCGCCGAGCCGCTGTTCTTCCTCGACTATTTCGCCACCGGCAAGCTCGAGAACGGCGTGGCCGAACGCGTCGTCGCCGGGATTGCCGAAGGCTGCAAGATCGCCGGTTGCGCACTGATCGGCGGCGAAACGGCGGAAATGCCAGGGATGTATGCAGCGGGCGACTATGATCTCGCCGGCTTCTGCGTCGGCGCGGTTGAGCGCGGCGAACAGCTGACCGGGGACAAGGTTACGGCTGGTGACGTGCTGCTGGGCCTCGCCTCCTCTGGCGTCCATTCCAATGGCTATTCGCTGGTCCGGCGGCTGGCGGCGGACAAGGGCTGGAAGCTGGACCGCCCGGCCCTGTTCGATCCCGACCGGCTGCTGATCGACCACCTGATCGAGCCGACCCGCATTTACGTCAAAAGCCTGCTGCCGCTGATCCGGGGCGGCAAGATCCACGCCCTCGCCCATATCACCGGCGGCGGCCTGCTCGAAAACGTGCCGCGCGTCCTGCCTGAAGGCCTCCACGCCCGGATAGACGCCGATGCCTGGCCCCAGCCGCGGCTGATGGCTTTCCTTCAGGCCCAGGGCAATATCGAGCCCGAGGAAATGGCCCGCACCTTCAATTGCGGGATCGGCATGGTGCTGTCGGTGGCGGCAGACGATGTCGCCGGGCTGATCGCCGATCTGCAAGCGGCGGGCGAAGAGGTCCACGTGATCGGTGCGATCGAGCCTGGGCCGCGTGGCTGCACCGTGCAAGGCTCGGACGAAGCCTGGTCGGCCCGTACCGCTTGGGAAGCGGTGCATCTTGCCTGAACGGACCAAAGTCGCCGTCCTGATTTCGGGCAGCGGCACCAATATGGCCGCGCTGCTCTATGCCTGCCGCGCGGTCGATTGCCCCTACGAGATCGTGCTGGTTGCCTCCAACAATCCGGATGCGGGCGGGCTGAAACTGGCCGCCGCTGAAGGCGTGCCGACCTTTGCTCTGCCCCACAAGGGGATGGAACGGGGCGATCACGACATGGCGATGGACGCCGCGATCCGGGCCAGCGGCGCGCAATATGTCGCGCTGGCCGGCTACATGCGGATCCTCACGCCGGAATTCGTCAGCGGCTGGGAAGGCCGGATGGTCAACATCCACCCCAGCCTGCTGCCCAAGTACAAGGGCCTCCATACCCACGAGCGTGCGCTGGAAGCGGGGGACAGCCACGGCGGTTGTACCGTACACCTCGTCACTGCCGAGCTCGATGACGGGCCGGTGCTAGGCCAGACCCCGGTCGCGATCCTGCCCGGAGACACGGCCGACAGCCTCGCCGCGCGGGTGCTGATCGCAGAACACCAGCTCTATTCCCGCTGCCTTGCCGCGCTGGTCAGCCGTGAGACTTCGTCTGAATGGCTGACCCAGCAGGTGCGCGAACGCGCCCTTGCCCTGCCCGAAACCGATGAGGTGGTCAGCCACGGCATGCCCTGCTTTGGCATCGTCAAAGGCAAGAAGTTCGCCTGGATCAGCCTGGATCACCACGGCGACGGCAAGACCGCGCTGCTGGTCAAGATCAGCGGGCCGGACGAACAGGCCCAACTGATCGAGCACGATCCCGAACGCTATTACCGCCCGGCCTATTTCGGCGACGGCTGGATCGCGATGCGGCTGGACCTCGGCCGCAACGACTGGGACGAAATCGGCGAATGGCTGGCCCGCTCATGGCGCAGCGTGGCGCCGAAGAGGCTGACTGCGTTGATCGACGCGGCCGACGCGTTCTAGATCTCGCTCCCATCCACCATCGGCCGGCTCTCGCGGGTGCCCTTATAGCGGGCGTCCGGCTCGTTCGGCCCGGGCGAGATTACGACATGATCGGCATGGACTTCCAGCAGGGTGCCAACGAAGGGCCAGTCCTCCATCGAACTGACCCGGTAGCTGACCGTATCGCCGGCCTTGAAGGTGGCGGGATCGAAGTTGAACTGGAACGGACAGTCCTCGCCGCCGTCTCCACCCATGCCTTTCATCGCAAGTCTCCTTTGGGAGACCGCTACCACACCTCATCATCCCGGCGAAAGCGGGGATGATGAGGGTTTAAATCAAGCCGCCGCCTTGGCCTTCGCCAGCATCGCCGCGATCTCATCGACCAGCGCCAAACGCTGCTTCTTGAGCGTTTCGGCATATTCGTCCGACGTATTCTCGATTCCCGCCTCGATCCGGTGAATCTCCCCGTTCACCGTGTGATAGCGGTCGGCCAGGGTCACGAAATGGGGATTGTTCATTTTCAGATCGTGCAGCAGCCCGTGATCGTTGGGGAACTCGGCGGCCAGCTCGTGTGGGGTATTCGACATGAAGGCTCCTCTCTTTGATGAGGAGGACATTGCCCCACGCGGCCTGACGCCGCCTTGCGCTGGGTCAAAACCGCAAAGAAAAAGGGCCGCCGGATCGCTCCGGCGGCCCTTTTCAAGCGGTGAGGTTTCCCTCAGCCGACGATTTCTTCCGGCTTGAAGAAGAAGGCGATTTCGATCGCGGCGTTCTCTTCCGAGTCCGAGCCGTGGACGGTGTTTTCACCGATCGACAGGGCATAGGTCTTGCGGATGGTGCCTTCGGCTGCGTCAGCCGGGTTGGTGGCGCCCATGATGTCGCGGTTGCGGGTCACTGCGTCTTCACCTTCGAGCACCTGCACGACGACCGGCTCGCTCATCATGAAATCGCACAGTTCGCCAAAGAAGGGGCGTTCGCGGTGAACGCCATAGAAGCCCTCGGCCTGCTCGCGGGTCATGTGGATGCGCTTCGAAGCAACGACGCGCAGGCCAGCTTCTTCCAGCATCTTGGTGACCGCGCCGGTCAGGTTGCGGCGGGTGGCGTCGGGCTTGATGATCGAAAAAGTGCGGGTAACCGCCATGGTGTTCGTCCTTGCGATAGTGACTGTTTGGGAGAGCTGGCGCGCCCCTAGCGGGGAAGATGCTGCGCTGCAAGATTTACGCGACTTTGCTCCACTTTCCATCATCCTGCCGCCAGAAATTGCGGACCACCGCATCACGCCCATCAAGCGCGCGCCACGTGGCCCGGGCATCCTCGATGGTCGCCCCATCAAACAACAGGAAGGCACGATCGAAGGACAATGCCTCATCCCGCCAGACGCCATCGGCCATGATCAAGAAGCGTGCGCCGTTGGCCGCAGCTGGGCTATCGGCCAGCAGGATCGGCTGGCGGGCTTCGTACGATCCGCCGGACAGGCCGTGAGCAAGAAAGCTCTCAGCGCCGGACCACAGCCGGTCGCTGATCCGGCCGGCCAGCGCATCGTCAGCAGTTACCACCAGCAGCCGCTGGCCAGCCTGAAGCGTCTTAGCAGCCAGCATCGGCACAACCGCTTCAGCGGGATCGCGGCTCAGCTGATAGAAATCGACCTGCACCCTTCACCCCGCGTTCTTGCTGCGCCGGCATCGCTCCGAACAGTAACGCACTTCATCCCAATCGCGCGCCCACTTCTTGCGCCAGGCAAAGCTCAGGCCGCAAGTGGCGCAGATCTTGGTCGGCAGGTCCGACTTCAGCCGCATCCGCGGCATGGGTCAGCCTTCCAGGACGTCACGGACGTAACGGTCGAGGATCCGCACGCCATAACCTGTCGCGCCCTTGTCCCAAGTCTGACCAGGCTTGCTGGCCCAGACCATGCCCGCAATGTCGAGGTGCGCCCAGGGCGTGCCTTTGTCGACATAGCGGAGAATGAACTGCGCTGCCGTGATCGAGCCGCCTTCGCGCGGGCC
>JBIIDJ010000157.1:0-3359 GCA_044238415.1 Novosphingobium sp. | reverse complement strand
CGCGAAACACCCAGCCGCCGGGCCAGTTCGCCCTGGCTCCAGCCAGCCGCCTCACGCAGTTCACGCAATCGGTTTTCCAACGGTCGCACTCCTTGCCTGTCAAGAGCTCTTTACAGGCGAGTCGCCCTGCCTGTCAAGAGTTCTTGACACAACACGGCAATGCGATTGGCGCTTGAATTATCGCCCGCAGGGTCCGACATAGTGCGCGTTTAATCGATCCATTAAGGGAGATTCGAGGATGCGCGAGCGGCTCCAACACTACATCGACGGCAAGTGGGTAGACAGCGAAGGCGGTGCCCGGCGCGAGGTGATCAATCCGGCCACCGAAGAGCCCTGCTGCGTCATCTCGGTCGGCACCAAGGCTGACGTGGACAAGGCCGTGGCCGCTGCCCGCCGCGCCTACAAGACCTATAGCCAGACCACCCGCGAAGAGCGCCTCGCGCTGCTGAACCGGATCGTCGAGGAGTACAAGAAGCGCGCCGGTGACCTCGCCGTCGCCATGGCCGAGGAAATGGGCGCGCCGGTGTCCTTTGCCGGCACCGCCCAGGTCGGTGCCGGGATCGGCGGGTTCCTCTCGACCATCGCCGCGCTCAAGGACTTCAACTTCATGGAAGACGGCCCCGGCTACAAGGTGGCCTATGAGCCGATCGGCGTGGTCGGCATGATCACCCCGTGGAACTGGCCGCTCAACCAGATCGCGCTGAAGGTGGCCCCGGCGCTCGCCGCCGGCAACACCATGGTGCTCAAGCCTAGCGAAGAATGCCCGACCAACGCCGCAATCTTTGCCGAGATCCTGGACGCTGCCGGGGTGCCGCCGGGCGTGTTCAACCTGGTTCAGGGCGATGGTCCGACCACCGGCAATGCCATCTCCAGCCATCCGGACATCGAAATGGTCAGCTTCACCGGCTCGACCCGCGCGGGCATCGCCGTGGCGATCGCCGCCGCGCCGACCGTGAAGCGCGTCCACCAGGAACTGGGCGGCAAGAGCCCCAACCTCGTCCTGCCGGATGCCGATTTCGCCACCCAGCTGGCTCCGGTCGCCATGGGTCCGCTGGTCAACACCGGCCAGTCGTGCATTTCGCCGACCAAGGTGCTGGTCGCCAAGGACCGCGAGGCCGAGGCCGTCGCCTTCTACAAGAACATGTATTCGCATACCCCGGTGGGTGACCCGATGGCCGAGGGCAACCACCTTGGCCCGCTGGTCAACAAGGCGCAGTATGACAAGGTGCGCGACCTGATCCAGTCGGCGATCGACGAAGGCGCCAAGCTCGAAACCGGCGGCACCGACCTGCCCGCCGGCGTCAACCGTGGCTACTTTGTCCAGCCAACCGTATTCTCGGGCGTGACCCCGGACATGCGCATCGCCAACGAGGAAATCTTCGGTCCGGTCGCCACGATCATGACCTATGACAGCCTCGATCAGGGGATCGAACTGGCCAATGCTACCGAATACGGTCTGTCGGCCGCGATCACCGGCGATCCGGCCAAGGCAGCTTCCGTCGCCGGCAAGCTGCGCGCCGGCATGGTCGCGATCAACAACTGGGGCCCGACCCCCGGGGCGCCATTCGGTGGTTACAAGCAGTCCGGCAACGGCCGCGAGGGCGGTCTGGCCGGCCTCAAGGACTTCATGGAAATGAAGGCGATCTCGGGCCTGCCGGCCTGATCTCCACTCCATTACCGTAGTTGCGCAAAGCCCTCCCTCATGGGAGGGCTTTGTTGTTTAGGGCCTCAGGTGCCGACCGGCCGATGCACGGCTCAACCGGGCGCGTGAGCGCCACGAAGAGAAGCCAGCCATGTTGGAAAGCAGCAGCTTGCCAGATCCTGCTGCCGAGACGTTAAACCGGATCGCCGACCCGGTATTGGCCATGCCCGCCATGGGCACCGTCCTTGGTACCGCCATCGAGCGGCAGGGCATCGGCCCGGCGGCTGGCAGCAGCAGCGGCGATCAGGCGGTCCTGCTCGGCATCGGTGATCCGGACCCAGCCATTGCGGGCCAGCCGCTCAAGCGGGCGATAGCGGACCTTGTACTGCATCCGCCCGGCCCCTTCGACCCAGTAGCCCAGATAGACATAGGGCAGGCCTTCTTCCGCAGCGCGGCGGATGTGATCGAGGATGATGTAGTTGCCGAGACCGGTCCGCGTCTCATGCTCAGGATCATAGAAGCTGTAGATCATCGACAGCCCGTCACCCTGCTTGTCAGTTAGGCAGGCACCGACCAGGCGGCCCGGGCGGCCATCTTCGGTCGGCTCGCGGTACTCGACCAGATAAGTGTCAACCGGGGTGTGCTCGACCATGTCGGCAAAGTCGACCTCATCCATGTTGGCCATCCCGCCGCCAGGGTGGCGGTAGCCAAGATAGCGCTGGAGCAGCTCAAACTGTTCGGCCGTTGACCATGGCCGGCAGAAAGTGGTGATCAGGTCCGAATTGCGCTTCAGGTTGCGCCGCTGCGTGCTTGAGCCGCGGAATTCCTTAGCAACGACCCGCACCGAAACGCAGGCAGAGCAATCGATGCAGGACGGGCGATAGGCGACGGTCTGGCTACGGCGGAAGCCGATCCGGCCCAAGGCATCGTTCAACGCATCAGCGTGCGGACCCTTAAGTTCGGTAAACACCTTCCGCTCGCTGCGCCCCGGCAAATAGGGGCACGGCGCAGGGCTGGTGACGAAAAACCGGGGAAAGCGAACGGGGGCGTTCACGAGTTGCGGTGGTCCTCTGCCGGGTGACTGTCAGGGACTATGCCTGCCCCAATCCGGCGTTGAAAGAGTTTTAACCACAAAACAGGGTAAACAGGCCATTATTATGCACAGCCTGGACTATACCCTAGTGAACAGGACGGGTCAGTTCAGTTCGACCTGGTCGACCGAATAGCCCTTGGCCCGCAGCGCTGCCACCAGTGCATCAAGCTGATCCTTGTCGCGCGCCTCGCACTCGATGTCCGTGATCAGGCCCTTGGCCGGAAGCGTGGTGAAGATCCGCTGGTGATAAATCTCGATGATGTTGACCGAATGCTTGTCGAACTGTTCCATCACCTTGAACAGCGCGCCGGGCCGGTCCTGCAGTGTCAGCCGCAACCGCGCCAGGCGCCCCGAACGAGCCAGATCGCGCAGCAGCACATTAGCCAGCAACCGCGTATCGATGTTGCCGCCGGTCAGGACAATGCCCACCTTGCTGCCCTTGAACAGCTCCGGATAGGCCATGACAGCGGCAAGCCCAGCCGCACCGGCTCCTTCGACAACGGTCTTCTCGATCTGGACCAGCAGCGCGAGCGCCGATTCCATCTGGCCTTCGCTGACCAGCACCAGATCGTCGAGCAGGTCGGCCAGCACTGCGCTGGTGAATTCACCCGGTGCCTTGACCGC
>JBIIDJ010000079.1:0-12152 GCA_044238415.1 Novosphingobium sp. | reverse complement strand
GGGAAGGTCAGGCCTTCCAGCGCCTCAACATAATCAGCCTGTAGCTGTGCGAAGGCACCCGGCAGCTTGGCCAGCGAAGCGAGATCGGTCTGCGGGCGGATGCATTGCTCGCCGGTCAGCTCGCCCAACGCAATGCGTGAGGCCTGAAGCTGGCGATCCTGATCGGTCGCGGCGGCCCGCTGCTGCGAGGTGAAGGCGCATTGATCCAGTTCCGCGCGCGTGATTCCCTCAGTGGCGGCGAGCCGGTCCGCGGCCAGCACTGGCGGAATGAAACGCCGCGCCGGGGGCAGGTCGGTATCGCTGTAGAACTGGGCCCGGTCGCTCAGGAACGGGGCCTGGCTCATCATCTCGACCCCGCCAGCCAGCACGGCCTGCTCCTGCCCGGCGGCCACCATGGCGACAGCGTGCCCGATCGCCGAAAGGCCCGAGGCGCAGTAATTGTTGAGCGTCTGGGCGGCGCAGGTATCCGGCAGGCCGGCGTGCAGCTTGGCTGCCAAGGCAATATGACCGCCCTGAGCCCCGGCCTGGGTCACGCAGCCCAGCAGCAGGGCACCGACATCCCGCGATGCCCCTTGCGTGCGATCATGCAGAGCGTGGGTCAGGGCGGAGACCAGACCCGGTGGCGAAAGGCCGGCGAGGCCTCCATCCGTCCGGGCCTTGCCGCGCGGACTGCGCAGCGCATCGTACAGTAAAACTTCGGGCATCAGTTCAGACGCCGACCACGAAGCTGACCGACGTTGTGGCGCTGCCGCCGACATTGAACGTGGCGAAGTTGCGGGCGCCCTCCACCTGGTAATCGCCGGCCTTGCCGGTCACCTGCCGCCAGGAATCGAGCATCATCCGCACGCCCGTGGCGCCAACCGGATGGCCCAGGCCAATCAGGCCGCCCGACGGGTTGACCGGCAGCCGTCCACCCAGCGCAATCGTGCCATCCTCCACAGCGCGCCAGCTTTCCCCCGGCGGGGTAATCCCAAAGTGGTCGATCGCCATGTATTCGGTGATCGAGAAGCAGTCATGCACCTCAACCCCGTCGCACTGGTAGATATCGGCCATGCCGGCCCGGCCCAGCGCGTCCATCATCGCCTTGCGGACCGTGGGGAAGACATAGGGCTGTCCCCGGCTGGCAGAAACCTTTGTCGAATAGAGCAGCGGCGCGGTTGAATGCCCCCAGCCCTTGATCCGCGGGATCGCCTCGAGCGGCAGGCCGCGCCGCGCGGCATAGCGTTCCGCCACTTCACGCGAAGCCAGGAACACGGCGGCGGCGCCATCGGTTACCTGGCCGCAATCGGCCTTGCGCAGCGATCCTTCGATCGGCGGATTGAACTCGTCATTTTCCGCCAGGTGATCCGGCGTGATCGCCCACTGGCGCGTCTGCGAATTGGGATTGCGCTTGGCATTGGCGAAGGCGTTTTCGGAGATTGCCCGCAGGTGCGCCCGGTCCAGCCCGAAGCGCTCCTCGTATTCCTCGGCGACCTTGGAGAACATCCACGGCCAGAGATAGCGCGCCTCCTGCGCCTCGCGCCCGGCCCAGGCGGCAGAGCCCAGATATTCCGCCGCGCGCTGGCCTGGCACATTGCGCATCAGTTCGATGCCCAGCACCATGGCCAGGCCATAACGGCCCGCCTCGATCTCGGCGCTGGCGGCCAAAATGGCGATGCTGCCCGAGGCGCAGGCCGCCTCGTGCCGCGACGTCGGAATGCCCGCCAGGTCAGGGTGAACATGGCCGAAGAACCCGCCCAGCTGACCCTGCCCGGCAAACAGCTCGCCGACAAAGTTCCCGACATGGGCAGTTTCGACCTCTTTGGGTTCGATGCCAGTTGCGGCGAAAGCGGCCTCGGCAACATCGCGGAACAGCTCGAACATGCCGCTGCCCTCGCGTTCGAGGTTGCGGGCGAAATCGGTCTGGGCACCGCCCAGCACAAACACTTCGGCGGTCATGTCAGGTTCCTTCCCCGATCATCTGGAGGGCCAGTTCGCGCACTTCGCTGCGCATCACCTTGTTGGTCACGTTGCGCGGCAGGGCTGTGAACGGGAACAGCCGCTCCGGCAGCTTGAACACGGCTAGGTCCTGTTCGCGCAGGAAGCCGGTGACATCGTCCAGGGTAACGGCAGCGCCCTCGCGCGGCACCACGGCCACGCCGATCCGCTCACCCAGCACCGGGTCCGGCAGGGCAAAGACGCAGGCCTCAGCCAGCAGCGGATGCCCGCCGAGCAACTGGTCGATTTCCTCGGGCGAGATGTTCACCCCGCCGCGAATGATCAGATCCTTGCAGCGGCCGACAAAGCGCAGGAAGCGACCGTCCTGTTCGATCTGGAACAGGTCCCCGGTCTTGAAGAATCCGTCTGCGGTAAAGGCGGCGGCGGTCTGTTCGGGTGCCTGCCAGTATCCCTCGAACACGGCCGGACCCTTGATCTGCAATTCACCGGGCACATTTTCAGCGATGATCGGATCGCCGCCCTGGGGCGGGACCAGGCGCGATTGCATGATCAGCGCCGGTTCGTCGCCATAGAAGGGCGTCAGGTAAAGGCCGTTGGGGAAATAGCTGGCCCGTTCTACCGGATCGGGCACGTCGTCCGGCCCGGTGATCAGGGTCATGCCTTCGTTGGAGCCGAAGATGTTGATCACTGGCAGACCCAGCCGCTCCTGAAACCCCTGGACCATGGCCGGGGCCAGCGGAGCGGAACCCGAACCGATCGTGCGCAGGCTGGACAGATCGACCTTGGCCAGCAGCGCCTCGTTCTGCAGCAGCATGTTCAGCACGGCCGGCGGCGCGATGGTGAAGCTGGGCCGCTCGGTTGCGATCTGGGCCAGATAGACCTGTGGGTCGAACGGATGGTGCAGCACCATTGTCCCGGCCACCCGCAGCCAGGACATGGTGATCCCGCCGATCGAGGCCATGTTGATCAGCGGGAAGGGGTTCAGCATCACGTCCCCGTCCTGCAACCGCGCGGCGATGTAAGTGCCGGGGGCAATGCCGACCCAGTGGTTGTGGCTGCGCGGCACGCCCTTGGGGACACCGGTCGTGCCCGAGGTCCAGCAGATCGTGAAGACATCGTCGGCACTGACCGGGTTGGCCGCCCGATATTGCGCCAGCAGGTCGGGCCGGGGCGGCTCCGATGACAGGTCCAGTGCATCGGCCGGGGCGTCTGGGCCGACCGTCATCAGCCGGATCCGCTCTCCCAGCAGGGGACGAACCACGCCGACATGATCCGCTCCTTTCATCTGCGTGCCGCAAATGAAGGCCTTGGGCTCAACGATCCCGAACATCGTCGACAGCTCGTGGCTGCGGTATTGCACAGCCACCGGGCTGACCACCGCGCCGATCCTTGCCGCTGCAAAATAGAGCGCGACGAATTCGCCGATGTTGGGCAGCTGGATAACGATCACGTCATCCTTGCCGATCCCTGCGGCGACCAGCGCCCCGGCCAGCCGCTCCACCTCGGCGGCCAGTGCGGCATAGGTCAGCCGCTGTGGCGCGCCAAAGGCGAAGTCGGCCCGGTTGGGCGCGTCGATCAGCGCCACCCGTTCCGGATGGGTTCTTGCATTGGCCTCGAACATGTCGGCCAGGGTCTTGTCGCCCCACCAGCCGCTGTCCCGATATGCCTTGCGCTTGCTCTCCCCGGCCGCGATCATGTCAACCGCCCAGCACCGTGTTCGGCCCCATGCCAATGTCATTGCCACTGGCCCAGACCGAGTGCGTGCCCGAGCAGAACCGTTCCGGCAGCACGATCCGGCAGACCGGCCCGGCCGCCAGGTTCTTGGCATCGTAAAGGACGCATTCAGAACGATCCTCGCCCACGTCGGCGATGAACGAGACGAGATAGCCGTCATCCTCGTCCTTGGCATTGATGCGCGGAGCGAAGGGGGTTTCGCTGCCAAAGCGGCCCGGGCCGAAGCTGATTTCCTCGCTCTCGCCCGTGTCGAGATCGTGCTTGATCAGGCCCGTGAACAGGAACCAGTAAGGCTCCGGCACGGCCGAATAGGCATAACGGTATTTCCGCCCGGCATACTTCTGGTTGAACATGCCGAATTCCAGCACCCGGTCATCCAGCCGCTGCTCAGTGGTCTGGCCAGTCTTCAGGTTGAAGCGCCAGCGGTGCAGCTTGGGCTTCATCAGTCCCTGGCTGAGATAGGCCATCATCCGCTCCAGCCCGTCAGGCGCATCGGGGTGCGATTTGGGCTGCGGTTCCTCCTGGTAATAGCCGTCCAGGATCACTTCATCGCCTTCTTCCCAGGCGTTGAGCCAATGCAGGGTATAGGTCGGCTCTGCCTCGAACCAGCGGATGTCTTCCGGCTGGCCCATGCGCGGGATCAGGCCGAAGCGGGTCTTCTGGTCTGGATGGAACTGGACGACGTGGAGATTGCGCTCGAGCAGCTCCGGGTTCCAGTAAAGCGGCATGTCGTTGACGATGGCGTAGTTCTTGGTGAAGGCCATGTCGTGCGGCAGGCGCGGCCCGGGCAGCGGCACCGGAATATAGTGCTTCAGCTTGTTGTCCGGCCCGACCACCCCGTAATGCATGTAGGGGGCGTGCTTCGAGTAGTTGAAGAACAACAGCTCACCAGTTGCCTCGTCGACCTTGGTGTGGGCCGAAACGCCGTCCAGCGGCACCCAGCCTTCGGTGCCGAACTGTTCGAGCGTAAAGGGATCGAGCCGATAGCCTTCGCCACACTGGTAGAAGGTGGACAGGATCTTGCCAGCGTGGACCACCACGTCGGTTGACGAGCTGTCCTTCAGCCACTCCTGCGCCCCCCAGCCCGGCCGGGTCGACTTGTGCGGCGGCTCCATCAGCCCGGCCCACAGGGCGCGGCCGGCTTCCTGCTCGGCCTGGAAACCCTTGGTCCGCACGAACCGGCTGCGATAGGATGCGCGGCCGTTCTTGAAGCTGATCGCGTGGATGAAGCCATCGCCGTCGAAGGGGTGATAGCGCCCGATCGGTTCGTGCACCGGCACTTCCCCGGTGCGGACATAGACCCCGTCGATATCATCCGGAATGGTGCCGATCACTTCGGCATCGCCATTGGCGAAGATCGCGTTCCATTCGTTGAAGGTCGGCCGCCAGGCACCCTGCATGTAGGGGTGATCGGTGTTCTTCAACGTCGAGCGGACGGTTTCGACCAGTTGTGCGGTCATGGCTCTACTCCTTGGTCACGAATTCGGGCAGCCGGGCGGCTGTAGCATAATCGGTTTTCAGGCGGGTGACGATCTCTTCCAGCGGTTCGACCGCGCGGACCGCACCAACGCCCTGGCCAGCTGACCAGACATTCTTCCAGGCCTTGGCATCGTCCTGGGCATTGGCGAAATTGGGCTGTTTGTCTTCGGGCATTCGGGCCGGATCGTAACCGGCAGCGAGCAGGCTCTGGCGCAGCCAGTTGGCCGTCACTCCGGTGATCCCCTTCGATGGTACGATATCTTCCGCGCCGGCTGCCACGACCATGTTCTTGTAGTCCGGCGCGGCCAGGCTTTCCTTGCAGGCGATCAGCGCGGTGCCCAGATAGGCCAGGTCGGCCCCGAGCACTTCGGCAGCCCGGATCGCCCGCCCGGTTGAGATCGCTCCGCCCAGCACGATCGGACCGTCCCAGAACTGGCGCACTTCCTCGACAAAGGCGAAGCCGGCGGTCATGCCGGTGTGGCCGCCGGCACCGGCCGCGACCAGCACCAGGCCATCGACCCCGGCAGCCGCAGCCTTGCGCGCGAAGGCCACCGAATTGACATCGGCAAAAACCAGCCCGCCATAACTGTGAACCGCCTCGATCACCCGCGCCGGGCTGCCCAGCGCCGTGATGACCAAAGGCGCGCAGTGGCGGACCACCGCATCAAGATCTGCTGCCAGTCGTTCGTTGGACGGATGAACCACCAGGTTGGCCGCCCAGGGCGCGGCATGCGGATCGTCGGCGAGAGTGGTCACAATGACTTCCAGCCAGCGTTCCAGCTCCTCGCTGGTGCGCGCATTGGGCGTCGGGAACGAGCCGATCAGGCCGGCACGGCAAGCGGCAATCACCAGTTCCGGCCCGGAGACCAGGAACATCGGAGCGGCAATCGCCGGCAGGGCCAGATTGCGCCTGAGGGCCGCAGGTATGGTCATCTTTCTCCTCTGGATGAGTCCCTTGGCCGGGGCATAAACCGGGCCAGTGGATGGCATCCGAATCCGGCTTGCTTAACCGAACTGACTTGCATAAACATACTTTCTATGGCCGCACAAGCGGTGACTGCAAACCGCCGCGCCAAGGCAAAAAGATAACATCGAACCAGTCCAGATTGGGAGGGACAACATGATCAGACTCACCAGCAAGCTTCTCGCCGGAACCGCGTTCCTGCTGCTGCCCCAGGCACTCCTGGCGCAGGAGGCCACTGATACCGAAGGCGGCCTGGATGAAATCGTCGTAACCGCGCAGAAGCGTGAGGAAGGCCTGTCGCGCGTGCCGATCTCGATCGCAGCTGTCAGCGGAGATGCCATTGCGGAAAAGGGTACCGCCAACCTGGAACAGCTTTCCTCCAGCGTTCCGAACCTGCGCATCACGCAGACCGGGATTGCCAACCGTATTGCGATCCGCGGCATTTCATCGGGCGATAACAAGGGATTCGAACAGTCTGCCGCGATGTTCGTCGACGGGCTCTATTATGGCCGTGACCAGCTGGTCCGGATGCCGATCGTCGATGTTCAGCGGGTTGAGGTGCTGCGCGGCCCGCAACCCACCCTGTTCGGCAAGAACGCCATCGCCGGTGCGATCAGCATCATCAATCGGACGCCGACCGACGAGTTTGAAGGCTCGGTCACAGGATCATACGAGTTCGAGCACAAGGAAACCCAGCTTACTGGCGTGCTGAACCTGCCGCTGGGCGATCAGGCCGGGATGCGGCTGGTCGGCTATTACCGCAATATGGACGGCTACATGTTCAACACCACCCTGGGCCGCAACGAGCCCAATGTGGATACGGTGTTCCTGCGCGGCACTTTCGCGTTGGGTGACGGCAATCCCGTTTCGGCCCGGCTCAAGGTTGAATATGCCAAGTTCGACGTGTTGGGGCAGGCGCGCGAAAACCTGCTGCCGCGCGGCACCTACAGCACTTCGCCGTTCTTCAGCGGCGTGGACACGGTGCTGAACTGGCGCAGCCAGAACAACGGGTTCGACAGCACGACCGAGATCGTCAATTCCACCCTTAACGTCGATATCGAACTCGGCAGCCATGCCCTCAATCTGACTTCAGGCTATCTCCACTACAATTCGACCGAGATCCTCGATGTCGATTATACCGCCCTGCCGATCCTCGATGGCACGAATCAGAACGAGAAGTACGATCAGCTATCGCAGGAAATCCGGCTCACCTCGCCAGGCGAAGGCCCGCTGACCTATATCGTCGGCGGCTATTTCCAGACCTCGCGGCTGCTGGCCAATGACAACGTGCTGCTGGGCTCCTTCTTCCAGGGCCTGGCCGGACCGTTCGCGGGTTTCCGACCGCTGGGCGACTCACGCTCGCTGCGCACCTTCAAGCAGACCTCCACGCTCTGGTCGGGCTTTGCCCAGGCAACATACGCACTGACCGAACAGTTGCGCGTGACGGGGGGCGTGCGCTTCAATCACGAAAACAAGTCGGGTGATCGCCGTCTGACGATTGTCGCCGGGCCTACCAACACTTTCCCGATCCCGACGGTCAGGGCGCTGTGGGGCGCACTGCGGGTCGCCGAGCATTCGATCCAGGGCGATATCTCGGAAAACTCGACCACGCCGATGGCCAACATCCAGTTCGACATCACGCCCGAGCTGATGGCCTATGCTTCCTACGCCAAGGGCGTGAAGGCCGGGGGCTTTGACATCCGTTCCAACGCCTTGCCGACCCATCCCACTTTCCCGGGATCGTTCTTCTTCCGCCCGGAAAGCGCCAACAATTACGAAGTCGGCTTGAAGTACAAGAGCCGCAACCTCGCGGTCTCGGTCAATTACTACAACACCAAGTACAAGGACTTGCAGACCCTCACCTTCGATGGCGGGATCGGGTTCAACGTCAACAACGCCTCAGCCGCCAAGGTTGAAGGGGTCGAGGCCGAGGCGCGGGTCGGCATTGGCGATCATGTCCAGCTCAGCGGGTCGGTCGCCTATCTTGACTTCAAGTACACCGACTGGCGGCAGGGGCAGTGCCCGTTTGGCACCGCGCCGAACGTCCAGCCCGGCAATTTCTGCGACTATTCCGGGGCTCGCGCCACTTTCGCGCCCAAATGGTCAGGCAATGCCGCGGCTGATTTTGAATACCCGGTGGGTGACACCCTCCAGATCCGATTCAACGTGAACGTCGACTTCTCAAGCCGCTACCAGACCAATGCGACGATCATCGATCCGTCTTCCTATCAGGAAGGTTTCGCCCGGATTGGCGCGCGGCTCGCGCTGGGTCACATCGATGACAAGTGGGAAATCGCGCTGATCGGGCGCAACCTGAACAACCGGCGAGTGATCCTGACGTCAGGCGCCTTGCCGCTGGCTACGACACTGACCGGCAATACCGGCGTTGCCAATACCGGGATCTTCGATCGGCCGCGCAACATTGCCCTGCAGGCCAGCGTGAAGTTCTGATCCCTTGGGACGGCGTGCCGCCTTTACTCCAGGTGCGCCGTCCCGGCTTGCCCGAAAGGCGAGTGGGCGCAGGGTACTGCCGGTGCTAAGTGCGAGCCGATGAAGCACGAAACCATCAGGGCCTGTTCGATCTGGCGCGCACTGGAAGTGGTGGGCGACGTGCCAACTCTGCTGATTCTCGAACAGGCTTTCCTGGGCCGGCGGCACTTTCAGGATTTCGTGACCGAGACCGGCATTGCCCGCTCGGTCATCAGCCAGCGGCTTGAGCGGTTGGTGGACAGCGGCGTGCTGGAAAAGTCGGCCGAACGGCGCGGCGGTTACCGCCTGACCGCCAAGGGCAAGGGGCTGTTCCCGGTCGCGCTGATGATCCTGCGCTGGCAGCATATCTGGGAAGCTGGGGAGCGTGGCTTTCGCGTGCGGCTGGTCCACCGCGATTGCGGGGCGGAGATCGAGCCGACCCCGGCCTGTTCGCATTGCGCCGGGCTGATCGATCCGCGTGAAGTCAGCTGGGCGCCGGGCCCGGGCCTCAGTCAGGTTACCCCGGTTTATGCCCGCCGCCGGATGCAGACCGCCAGCGCCAGTGCCAAGCGGGAGACCAGCCTGATGGTGGATGCCGGGATCGAACTGTTCGGTGATCGCTGGGCCACGCTGGTGGTGCGGGCCTGTTTCACCGGCATTCACCGTTTTGACGAAATCCAGCGCGATGCCGGCATGGCCAGCAATATCCTGTCAGACCGGCTAGAACGGCTGCTGGCCCAGGGCATCATCAAGGCTGTGCCCTATTCCACGCATCAGGACCGGTTCGAATACCGCCTGACACCAAAGGGTCGCGACCTCTATCCGGTGCTGCTCGGCCTGCTGCAATGGGGTGATGCCTGGTATGCCGACAGCAAGGGGCCACCACTGCTGCTGCGTCACAAGACCTGCGATCATGACCTGGCGATGCGGCCGGCCTGCAGCGCCTGTGGCGGCAGCCTCACTACCCAGAATGTCACCTTTGCAGTCTGAGATGAATCGGAAACGTTGCAGATCCTGACTGCCCGCTTCGGATAACAGACCGGGCAAGCCGTGGCGGAGACGGAGGGATTCGAACCCTCGGTACCGGATTTACCAGTACGACGGTTTAGCAAACCGTTGGTTTCAGCCACTCACCCACGTCTCCGGATCGCAGCGGCGAAGCGCGGCCTATAGCGAGGGGGGCGGGGGGCGGCAAGGGCTTCGGGCGGACTTTTTGCATCGACTGTGCTCGGGGTGCGGCGGGCATGGTCGACTCGGTTCGCCGCAAAACCGACTCGGACTGCCGCCCGCCGATTGCCGGTGGCAGACCACTCGATTCTGCTGTGATCGGTCAGGACTGTCCGGCGACCGGCCGGGCGTAAAAGTGGGGACAAAAGGATGTTCACGGCACGGATCGGGCAGAGCTGGCGCAAGAGCCTTGCGGCGATGCTGGCAGCGGCCGCGCTTGCGGCAGGTACGGCCGCACCGGCCCAGGTGCAGGCGGTTGATCCCAACAAGGCGATCGACGGCGACCTTAAAGCGCAGCCGTCACCTGCCGCCACACCGGCCGAAGTGCCGGCGGCAGCAGCCGCCCCCGCTCCGGCGCCGGCTGCCGCTGCTCCGGCTGGAACGCCTGCAGCGGCAGCAACTCCGGCAGCCAAATCCGGCGAAACTTACCAGAAGGATGATCTGGTTGGCGCGGCTGAAGGTGCCTTCGGCAAAGGTGCCAAGGGCCTTGCTACGATGATCGAGGATCTGCTCAAGAAGCAGGGCGAACCCAATGGCTATATCGTTGGCCGCGAGGGCGGCGGGGCCGTGGTCGTTGGCTTGCGCTATGGCTCGGGTACGCTGCACCACAAGATCGAGGGGCAACGACCGGTTTACTGGACCGGCCCCTCAGTCGGCTTTGACTTGGGAAGCAATGTCGCCAACACTTTCGTGCTGGTCTACAACCTCCACAATACTGACGATCTCTACAAGCGGTTCGGGGCGGGTGAAGGGCAGGCCTACCTGGTCGGCGGCTTCCACGTCAGCTACCTGCGCCGCGGCGATGTCGTGCTGATTCCGGTGCGGATGGGGGTGGGTGTCCGGCTCGGGGTCAACGCCGGCTACATGAAGTTTTCCAAGAAGCAGCGCATCCTGCCGTTCTAAGCCAGAGCCGCAGCCTGACGGCTGCGGCTCTGGGTATCAGTCGTCGAAGCCGACCCAGCGCGCCGCTTCGGTCAGGCTCTTGCGTTCGGAAACCACCGCATTGGCGGGGAAGGTTTCGTCCGGCCAGCCCATGGCGATGGCCTTCATGATCACCTGATCGTCAGGGATACCGGCATGTTCGCGCACTACCGGGCTCTGCATGATGCCCTGGCTGTTGATCACGCAGCCGAGCCCGCGCGACCAGGCGGCATTGACCAGCGCGGTTGCGACGGCACCGCAATCGAAGGCAGTATCGTCGCTGTCAGCCAGCTCGCGATCATAGGTAATGATCACGCAGACCGGCGCATCGAACTGGCGGAACCCGCGCAGCACCCAGTCGAGCCGCGCGTCCTTGTCATCACGGGCAATGCCTTGCGCTGCGAACAGCTGCTTGGCGACGCCGATCTGGCGCTCGCGGTGGACCCCTTCGAAGGCATGGCCGGTGCGGAATTCGCGGCTGTGCGGCACGCCGGCCAGGTTGCGCTCGGTATTGCCGGCGCGGATCCGGTCGAGCGGTTCGCCCGTGATAACGTGGAAATGCCAGGGCTGGGTGTTCATCGAGCTCGGGCTGCGCATCGCGAGGGTAAGCACTTCCTCGATCAGCTCGCGCGGGACCGGCTTGTTCAGATAGCCCCGGATCGAGCGGCGGCCGAGAACGATGTCATCGTAAGTCATGTATTCCCCCAGTTGCGGCTTTATTCCATGCCCGGCGGCACGGCGAAGCCCAGTCGTTGTGCGGATTGGATCAGTTCGGCCCGCCGCGTTGGCGCCAGACGGTTGGCGCGGGCGGTATAGATATCGACCAGGTCCGGGCCGGCCTTGGCCGGAGAACCGCAATCGAACGGCGGGGCGGGTTCGTATTCAAGCGCCAGCTGGATGGCCCGCGCGTGATCCTCGCCGGCGATCTCGGCCATCAGCGCCAGCGCAAAATCGATTCCGGCTGTCACTCCGCCGCCGGTCGCGCGGTTGCGGTCAATTACGTGGCGGGCATGGACCGGCTCGGCGCCGAACAGGGCGAGCAAATCGTGCCAGGCCCAGTGGGTGGTTGCCCGGTAGCCCTGCAGCAGTCCGGCCGCGCCCAGGATCAGTGCCCCGGTGCAGACGCTGGTGACCCATTGCGCCTGGCCGCCAACCTGCCGCACCCATTCCAGCGCCGGAGCATGATCGATTACCTTGGCCACACCGATCCCGCCGGGCACGCACAGGATATCGGCGCGCGGCACTTCGGCAAAAGTGGCGGTCGGCAGGATCGAAAAACCAGCATCGGTCGGCACCGGATCGCACGTGGTCCAGACCAGATCGACCTGCGCACCGGGCAGGCGCGAAAGGAACTGGGCCGGACCAGTCAGATCAAGTTGAGTGACGTTTGGAAACAGCAGAAAGGCGATGTGCATTGCCC
>JBIIDJ010000078.1:0-12171 GCA_044238415.1 Novosphingobium sp. | reverse complement strand
GCCAGATCGATATTGTTATCAACCTGCTCTACGTCGGCCTGCTCGGCACGATCGGCACGATCATGGCCCGCGAAAGCTGGCAGGCGCTGAAGGCTCAGAAAACCGGCCTGCCGCTGCCCGCGGCCAAGCGTCGCCACCACCCGATGGTTGCCAACCTGCCGCTGCGGTGGCGGTTTTACCGTTCAGGACTGTACATCTCCCCGCTGGCGCCGCTGGTCCTAGGCATCCTCACCGGGATCCTGACCATGCTGATGGGCATCGGCGGCGGCTTCGTGCTGGTGCCGGCGATGCTCTACATTCTGGGCATGAGCGCGAACGTAGTGGTGGGCACATCGCTGTTCCAGATCCTGTTCGTGACCATGATCTCGACCATGATGCACGCCTTGACCACCAAGGCGGTCGACATCGTGCTGGCGGTGCTGCTGCTGCTTGGTTCGGTCTCGGGCGCGCAGATCGGCTCCCAGCTTGCGCAAAAGTTGCCGGCCGAGCGGCTGCGCTTTGCGCTGGCCGCGATTGTCCTGCTGGTGGCGCTCAGGATGCTGATTGGACTCGCCTGGCAGCCTGACGAAATCTACACGGATGCGCCACTGTGAGGGCGCTGTTCGCCATCCTCTGCCTGATCCTGCTGGGCGGTGCGCGCGATCCGATCCTGGTGCCGGAGGTGTCCCAGCACGAGATCCAGGTGCGCCAGGGCTTCACCGGCACGGAGCTGTTGCTGTTTGGCGCGATCCTGACGCCAGAAGGCACCCGCGCCGGCCAGGATTACGACATTGTCGTGGTGCTTAAGGGACCGACCAATTCGATAGTCCTGCGTGAAAAGCAGCGAATTGCCGGGATCTGGGTCAATGCCGCCAGTGTCGAATTCCGGTCCGCGCCCTCATTCTTTGCGGTTGCCTCATCGAAGCCGATTGACCGGATTGTCGATGATAAGACTGCCGCAATTTACGAACTTGGACTGCCGTGGCTCCAGCTTTCCCCGATCGGGGCCTTCGATCCCAAGGAGCAGCAGCGCTTTTCTGCGGGCCTGGTTGAACGGCGGGTGCGCGAAGGGCTCTACAAGGAGGACCCACGCGGCGTATCCGTCAGCGAACAGGTGCTTTACCAGGCCCGGATCGCGCTGCCTTCCAGTGTGCAAACAGGTACTTACACGGCTGAGACCTTCGCGATCAGCAAGGGCCGGGTGGTCGCCTCGGCGATTGCCCGGGTCGAGGTCCGCAAGGTCGGGTTCGAACGGCTGATTGCCCGGTTTGCTGAGAACAATAGCTTTTTCTACGGCTTGCTGGCGGTGCTGATCTCGGCGGGGATGGGTGTGCTGGCGGGGCGGCTGTTCGCGCTTGTTTAGCGCTAAATTAACAGTCTTTGACTACGGACCACCTGTTCGCGGGGAACAGGGATTTGCAGTTGCATGGATAACGTCAACCACACCGGGTTCGGAGCAGGCCGGGTCAGCAGCGAGCCGGACGTGCAGACGCCCGCTGCGGAAATCGCTGTTTCAGACAATGCCCGCGAACCGATTGGCATCGTGCTCGAGATCGCCGGATCGGGTTCTGCCATCGCGCTTGACTTGCAACGCCTGCAGGAATGCACCGAAGATGCCGATCCCTCGATTGCCCTTGCTGGCCAGGTCGGCAGCCAGGTCAAGATCCGCGTCGGCAAGGGCTGGCTGCTGGCCTCGGTTCGCACCCAGCGCCAGGATAGCAAGACCCCGGGCGGAATCATGGCCCAGATCGACTTCCTGGGCGAAGGCGATGAAGAGCGGCTGACCGGACGGATCCATTCGTTCCGCCGCGGTGTTACCCGCTACCCGATCCCCGGTGCGCTGATCTATCCCGCGACCAGCAACGACCTGAAGCAGATCTACGCCAGCGATGGCCGCTCCTCGATTCAGGTCGGCACGGTCTTCCCGACCAAGGACATCCGCGCCGGGCTCTATATCGATTCGATGTTGGGTAAGCACTTCGCGCTGCTCGGCTCGACCGGTACCGGCAAATCGACCAGCGCCGCCTTGATCCTCCACCGGATCTGCGAGAGCGCGCCGGAAGGCCACATCGTGATGATCGACCCGCACGGCGAATACTCCGCCGCGTTCAAGCAGACGGGCATGATCTTTGACGTGTCCAACCTGCAGATGCCCTACTGGCTGATGAACTTCGAGGAACACTGCGAAGTGTTCCTGACCTCCAGCGGCAATGACCGGCAGGAGGATATGGACATCCTGAGCAAGTGCCTGCTGGCTGCCCGGTCCAAGAACCGGCTGGCAGACACCATGGGCAAGATCACGGTCGACAGTCCGATCCCTTATCTGCTGTCGGACCTCACCAACCTTATCACCACCGAGATGGGCAAGCTCGACAAGGCGACTTCATCGGCGCCTTACATGCGGATCAAGAACAAGATCGACGAGCTCAAGGCCGATCCGCGCTTCCAGTTCATGTTCTCCGGCATGCTGGTCGGTGACACCATGGCCGAGTTCATCGCCAAGATTTTCCGCCTGCCCAGCCGCGGCAAGCCGATCTCGATCATCGACGTTTCAGGCGTGCCCTCGGACATCACCTCGACTGTGGTGGCCGTGCTCAGCCGCATGGTCTTCGACTTCGCGATCTGGGCCCGTGACGAGAAGACCCGGCCCGTGCTGCTGGTCTGCGAAGAAGCCCACCGTTACGTGCCGAACGAGAAGAACGCCGATGGGTCCTCGGTCGGCCGGATCCTCAGCCGGATCGCCAAGGAAGGCCGTAAGTACGGCGTTTCGCTGGGCCTGATCACCCAACGTCCCTCGGACCTCGCTGAAGGCGTGCTCTCGCAGTGCGGTACGATCATCTCGATGCGCCTCAACAACGATCGTGACCAGGCCTTCGTCAAGGCGGCCATGCCCGAAGGGGCGCGCGGCTTCCTCGATTCGATCCCGGCGCTGCGCAACCGCGAATGTATCATCTGCGGCGAGGGCGTTTCGATCCCGATCCGCGTCGCTTTCGACGAGCTCGAGGAAATGAAGCGTCCGGCCTCGGCCGACCCCTCGATCAGCGAGCTCTGGCGCGGCGGTGGCGGCGAAGAAGAAATGGTCCTGCGCACTGTCCAGCGCTGGCGCGCCCAGGGCCGGTAACTGTTGGTGCTGCCCGCCAATCAGGGCTGTGATTGGCGCTCCAGACCAATGCGGGCAAGCATCCGCTTGCGCCACGGCCACCGGAAATAGACCAGCAGCGTCAGCGCCAGCGAGGTTATCGAACTAGTCAGGAACGAATACCACAGCGCATCGGGGCCAAGCAGCGGGTAAAGTGCATAATAGGCTCCGAGCCGCACCCCGTACATCGAGGCGATCAGCACCACGAGCTGGGCGTAATTGACGCCATAGGCGCGCAGCGTGCCGAACAGCACGATGGTGACGCCGAAGGGCAGGTAAGTCCAGATCGCCAGGTCCTGAATATGCAGCGCCGCCTGTACGGACGGACTGCCGGCCCCCAGGAACAGTTCCAGCACCGGTCCGTCGAACGGCACCAGCGCCGCGATCAGCACCCCGGTCATGGCCAGGTTGGCAAGGCTGCCGGCGCGGCTGATCGCATCGACCCGGTCCTCGCGCGCGGCGCCGATGTGTTGCGCCACCATCGCGCTGACTGCCGCCCCGATCGCCATGGCCGGCATGCCGATATAGTTCCAGATCTGCAGCAGTGCGCCATAGGCCGCAGCGACAATCAGCCCTTCGCGGTTGACCAGCCCGATCATGATCACGCCCGCGCCGGCGATGACCAGCATCTGCGCCCCCATCGGCAGCCCGCGCGAGAGCAGATAGCGTGTATCCTCCCAGCGCGGCCGCAGCCAGGCCAGCTCCGCGCCGCGCAGCCGCAATGGCACGTCCTTGGCGTAGATCCACACCAGCATGGCGATCAGGGCAATGGTCGTGGCGATCACCATGGCCCAGGCCGATCCGGCAATTCCCAGCGCAGGCGCGGGGCCCAGGCCCAGGATCAGCACCGGATTGAGTGCCACGTCGAGCACCGTGGCCAGGATCATGAACCGCAGCGGTGTTGCCGCATCGCCCGATCCGCGCAGCCCCATCGCAATCATCGTGGTGATCGTGGTGACGGGGTTGGCGATGAACACCACTTGCAGGTAGGCCAGCGCCTGGTCATGCGCCGCACCGGGCGTGGCCAGCAGATCCAGCACGGTTTCGGCAAAGACAATGCCCAGCACTGCCGTGATGATCGAGATGAGCCCGGTCAGCCCCAATGCCGCAGCCAGCACGCGCCGGGCCGAGATAACGTCGTTGGCCCCCCACGACTGGCCGATCCGCACCGTGGCGGCCATGCCAAAGCCGAAGACCAGCGCGAAGATCAGGAACATCAGGATGTTGGCATTGGCCGTGGCAGCCAGCGCCTCCTCGCCCAGCAATTGCCCGACCCAGACCGCGTTGATCGAGCCGTTGAGGCTTTGCAGCACATTGCCGACCAGTTGCGGCAGGGCAAACAGCAGCAGGGTCCGGGTCAGCGGCCCCTCGGTCAGCTTGCCGCGCAGCGGGCCGGCTTCGGGTGCGGCTTCGCTCATGTCCCGCGGGTATCACCGTAGAGGTGGATGTGCAGCCGGTCGCTCAGCCGCAGGCCATGCGCCAGCGCCAGCGGGGCCAGCCATCGCTCGCGCTCGCGCAGGGTGACGCTGTCGGTGCCCTCGGGCATGACAAACACCCGCGCGCGGGGCAGGTCGTGGATTGCCACCAGAGCGAGCACTTCATCCACATCGTCCGGGGTTGCGACGACAAACTTAAACCATGCTTGAGGTTTTCTGACCCAGTCGCCCAGCCGCTCGGAAAGCAGCGCGATTTCAGCAGGATTGCCCGAATGCTTAAGCTTCGGACTGACGTTGTACTGGCTGACCAGCGGGTCGAGCGTGGCATGCGGGGCCACCGTGCCATTGGTCTCGATCTCCACGCTCATCCCGTCCAGCAGGGCAACCATCCGGGCCAGCGCCGCGCCTTGCAACAGCGGCTCGCCCCCGGTGATCACCAGCCGGTCCTGCCCCAGCGCCATGATCCGCGCGGCAACGTCGGCTTCCTCGAGCACGACCTGATTGGCCTTGCGCGCAAAGGCGATGCCATCGCGGTGCGGGCGGTTATCGCCCTCGAACCGCCAGGTATAGGCCGTGTCGCACCAGGTGCAGGCCAGGTTGCAGCGCGACAGCCGCAGGAAGGCCACAGGCCGCCCGAGGCTGGGCCCTTCGCCCTGGAGCGAGGCGAAGATCTCCGGTTCACCGGGGGCGGTGGTGGCAAGGGTCAGGGCCACCCGGCGCGACCTATCCCAGCCGCGCCAGCGCCGCGGCCAGCCGCTCGGCTTCAGCCGCGTGCATGGCATGGTCGGCACGGGCCTTTTCGACCGCTTCGGGTTTAGCCTTCTCGACGAAGGCCGGGTTGGACAGACGGCCTTCGAGGCTCTTGGCCTCCTTGGTCGAAACCTCCAGCGCCTTGGCCAGCCGGGTCTTCTCGGCGGCGATGTCGATCACGCCTTCGAGCGGGATGATCACATTGGCGTCGCCCGCGCCAACCTGCATCGCCGCGCCGGCTGGGGCTGCTGCAAAGCGGATGCCATTGAGCCGCGCCAGCCGCTCGATGGCGGCCGGGTTGCGCTCGATGATCCCGCGGGTTGCTGCGCTCGGCTCTGGCAGGAAGGCGTCCAGCTTGGCGCCGGGCGCAATGCCCAGCTCGTTCTTGGCGGTGCGCAAGGATCCGATCAGCGCGATCAGCCAGTCGACCTCGGCCTTGGCGGCCGCATCGATACTCGCGCCCGGCTCCGGCCACTTCGCGGTGATCAGCGGGTAGTCCGGCCGGTCCGCCAGCTTCGACCACAGCTCTTCGGTCACGAAGGGCATGAAGGGGTGGAGCATGACCAGGATCTGGTCGAGCACCCAGCCGGCCACGTCTTTGGTCTCGGCGTCGAAGTTGCCCTTGATCAGTTCGATGTACCAATCGCAGAACTGGTCCCAGACGAAGTGGTAGATCGCATTGGCCGCCGCATCGAAGCGCAGGTCGGCCATGGCCTTGTCGAGCTCGGCGAGCGTCTCGACCACTTCGCCGATGATCCACTTGTTGACCGCCGCAGTGGCAACGGGGGCGGCGATTGCGCTGCTGCCACCGATGCCATTGCTCTGGCAGAACCGCGCCGCGTTCCAAAGCTTGGTGGCGAAGTTGCGATAGCCTTCGACCCGGCGCTCATCCATCTTGATGTCGCGGCCCTGGCTTTCCATCGCCGCCATGAAGAAGCGCAGCGCATCGGCGCCGTACTGATCGATCAGGCCCAGCGGATCGACCACGTTACCCTTGGACTTGGACATCTTCTGCCCGTCCGGTGCGCGGACCAGCCCGTGCAGGTAAAGCCGCTTCCACGGGTTCTGCCCGGTCATCGCCTGGCCCATCATCATCATCCGCGCATCCCAGAAAAACAGGATGTCGAAGCCGGAGATCAGCAGGTTGTTGGGATAGTGTTTGGCCAGCAGCGGTGCATCGGCATCCGGCCAGCCCAGCGTGGCGAAGGGCCACAGCGCGCTGGAGAACCAGGTGTCGAGGACGTCAGAATCACGGCGGAGCGAATAAACACCTTCGCCAGTCCATCCATGTTGACCGACTTGACGACCAAACGAAATCCGTTCGGGCGCAACGCCGTAGTATTCCGCTGCGATCTTTCGAGCTTCGTCTTCATCATTGGCGATGACGCGATAGTCTTCGTTGTAAGTACTGATGCTTGCAATGGCAGCGTCACCGGACTGGGCAGCTTCCTTGCTTGGACCATACCACGCCGGAATCCGGTGGCCCCACCACAGCTGGCGGCTGACGCACCACGGCTGGATGTTCTCCATCCAGTTGAAGAAGGTCTTTTCCCAGGTCTTGGGCACGATCTCGATCGCGCCGGAGCGGACTGCCGCGAGCGGGGCCTTGGCCAGTTCCTCGGCGTTGACGTACCACTGGTCGGTCAGCCACGGCTCGATCGGCACGCCGCCGCGATCGCCATAGGGCTGCTGGATCACGCGCGGTTCGAAATCGGCTTCGACCGGCTCGCCGTCCTTGTCCTTGGTCACGTGCGGGATCAGGCAGCCGGCGGCCTTCATGTCGGCCACGATCAGCTCGCGCGCGACAAAGCGGTCGAGGCCGAGGTACTTGTCCGGCACCAGCCCATCGGCGGTCTGGACCACGCGGGCTTCGGCATCGAACATGTTGAGCATCTCGGCCGGCTTGATCCCGGCGCGCTTGCCCACTTCGAAGTCGTTGAAGTCATGCCCTGGGGTGATCTTGACCACGCCTGAGCCGAGTTCGGGATCGGCGTGCTCGTCCGCCACCACCTTGAACCGGCGGCCGGTCAGCGGCTGGAGGATCTCCTTGCCAATGGCGTCCTTGTAGCGCGCGTCTTCCGGGTTCACCGCCACGGCCATGTCAGCCAGCATGGTTTCGGGCCGGGTGGTCGCCACCTCGACATGGCCGGAGCCGTCGGCAAAGGGGTAGCGGAAGCGCCAGAAGCCGCCCTTGACCTCTTGCGTCTCAACTTCAAGGTCGGAAATGGCGGTCTTGAGCTTCGGGTCCCAGTTGACCAGCCGCTTGTCGCGGTAGATCAGCCCCTGGTTGTAAAGATCGACGAAGACCTTCACCACGGCCTTGGTGAAGTGCGGGTCCATGGTGAACTGTTCGCGCGACCAGTCCATCGAGCAGCCGAGGCGCCGCAGCTGGCGGGTGATCGCACCGCCGCTTTCGGCCTTCCATTCCCACACCTTGGCCACGAAATCCTCGCGGCTGTAATTGGTGCGCTTGTCCTGCCGCGCTTCAAGCTGGCGTTCGACCACCATCTGGGTCGCAATCCCGGCGTGATCGGTGCCGACCACCCACAGCGCATCCTTGCCGCGCAGCCGCTCGTAACGGATCACCACGTCCTGCAGCGTGTTATCTAGGGCATGGCCGATATGCAGGCTGCCGGTGACGTTTGGCGGCGGATTGACGATGGTAAAGGGCTCCGCCCCGGACCGTGCCGGACGGAACAGGCCGCCCTGTTCCCAGTGTTCGTACCATTTCGCCTCGATCGCGGCGGGGTCGAAAGTCTTGTCGAGAGTCTGTTCGGTCATCGTGGGGGGCCTTTGCCAGCGCGGGAAGCGCGGCGCAAGGCAGGGTTGCGGGCCGTACTAGTAGCCGCACTGCCTTGCCGGGGGCGGATTTTTCCCCCAGACAGGGCGGCAATGCGCGTCTGGGCCGACCTTACCCTGCAACAGGATGCCGAAGGGCGCACCACGGCGGTGCTGTCTGGTCCGCTGACAGTCGCCTCGATTGCCGTGGTCGACCGGGCGCTGCGCGAATATGCTGGCCCGATCGGGCAGGTTGACCTCTCGGGGGTGAGCGAGATCGATACGGTCGGCGCCTGGACCGTCTGGCGGGTGGTGCGCGATCACCAGGCGGAACTGGTGGGCGCAAGCGATCAGGCCAAGCGGCTGATGGCGGCGGTCGGCAAGTCCAGCGGGGAAGGGCATACCGGCGCCATCCGCCTGCCCCCGGCCGAGCGGGTCGCCGCCGGGGTTGGCACACTGGTAGCCGGCTGGGGCGCGGGCACGGTGCGCTTCATGGAATTCCTGGGCGGGGTGCTGATTGCCTGGTGGGTGGTCCTGCGCCACCCCTCGCGCATCCGCACCCGCTCGGTGGTGCGCCAGGTCGAGCTGGTCGGGATTTCGGCGCTGGGGATCATCGGGCTGATGAGCTTTCTGGTCGGGATCGTGATCGCCCAGCAGGGCGCGGTCCAGCTGGAACAGTTCGGCGCGGAAATGCTCACGGTGAACCTCACCGGCCGGATTGCCCTGCGCGAACTGGGCGTGCTGATGACCGCGATCATGGTGGCAGGCCGCTCGGGCTCGTCCTTTGCGGCGCAGATCGGCACGATGAAGCTGACCGAGGAAATCGACGCCATGCGCACCATCGGCGTCTCCCCGGCCGAAGCGCTGATCCTGCCGCGGATCTTTGCCGCCGTGCTGATGATGCCGCTGCTGGGGTTCTTCGCCTCGGTCATGGCGATTGTCGGCGGGGCCTTTATCTCAGCCTTTACGCTGGGCATTCCGTTCATGACCTTCCTGCTGCGCATTCAGGAAGTGGTGCCACTGCACGATGTCTGGGTGGGGTTGGTCAAGGCGCCGTTCTTTGGCCTGATCATCGCGCTGGCCGGCTGCTATCAGGGCATGCAGGTCAAGGCCAATGCCGAGGAAGTGGGGCTGCGCACCACGATGGCCGTGGTCCAGGCGATCTTCATGGTGATCGTGCTCGACGCCTTCTTCGCCGTGTTCTTTACCGAAGTGGGCTGGGGATGACCGGGGACGAACTCTCCGATATCCGCGATGACGTAGCCGATGCCGCGCTGCGGCGGATGCCTGGCACGTTCCAGGGTGCCTACCCGATCGTGGTTGAAGGCGTGCGCAATGCCTTTGGCGAGCAGGTGATCCACGATAACCTCTCGCTCAAGGTGAAGCGCGGCGAAATCATCGGTGTGGTCGGTGGTTCGGGCACCGGCAAGTCGGTGCTGATGCGCTCGATCATCGGCTTGCAGAAGCCCAGCGCCGGGTCGATCCAGGTTTTCGGAACCGAGATCCTCGACGGGATGAACCAGCAGGAATCGGTCGATATCCGCAGCAGGTGGGGTGTGCTGTTCCAGGGCGGCGCGCTGTTTTCAACGCTGACCGTGGCCGAAAACGTCGAAGTGCCGCTGCGTGAGTTCTATCCGGAGATCGACGATGAATTGCGGCGCGAGATTGCCCGGTTCAAAGTGGTCCTCTCCGGCCTGCCGGAAGAGGCCGCCAACAAGTATCCGGCCGAGCTGTCGGGCGGCATGAAGAAGCGGGCTGGCCTGGCCCGCGCGCTGGCGCTCGATCCTGAGCTGCTGTTCCTGGACGAGCCCACTGCCGGGCTCGACCCAATTGGTGCCGCCGCCTTCGACAACCTGACCAAGGAACTTCAGGATACCCTCGGGCTGACCGTGTTCCTGATCACTCACGACCTCGACACGCTGCACGAGATTTGTGATCGCGTGGCGGTGATTGCCGACCGGCAGGTGATCGCGGTGGACACCATCGCCAACCTGCTCAAGCTCGATCACCCCTGGATCCAGGAGTACTTCAACGGCCCGCGCGGCCGGGCGGCCCAGATGAGCCAGGCTGCGGCGCAGCACCGGGTGAAAGCGATGGACAAGCCTGCCAAGGCAAGGGATTAGAGGCGCGGGATGGAAACGAAAGCCAATCACGTCTGGGTCGGGGTGGTCACCCTGAGTTTGCTGGCGGCGCTGGCAGCCTTCATCGTCTGGATTGCCCGGTGGAATGAGGAAGGCCGCAATTCCTACGACATCTTTTTCAAGCAGTCGGTCGATGGCCTGTCGGCCGGCTCGTCGGTCTCGTTCCAGGGTGTCCCGATTGGCCAGATCGAGGAAATTGAGCTGTGGCCCAAGGACCCGAGCTTTGTCCGGGTGCGGATTGGCGTGGATGAGAAGGTGCCGATCCTGCTGGGTACCACCGCCACGATCCAGAGCAGCTTTACCGGCACCTCCAACATCCAGCTGCAGGGTGCCGTGCGCGATGCGCCGCCGATCACCGAGAAGGGCCCCGAAGGCGTTCCCGTGATCCCAACCAAGCAGGGCGGGCTGGGCGCCCTGCTCAACACGGCGCCGGTCCTGCTGGACCGGCTGGCCACAGCTTCCGAGCGGCTCAATATCGCACTGTCGGACAAGAACCTTGAGAGCATCGAGAATATCCTGGCCAATACCGACCGGATGACCGGCAATCTCGCCAATGCCTCGCCTGAAGTGCAGCGCACGCTGACCGACCTGCAGGCGACGCTGAAGCAGGCGACGCTGACCCTGACCGAGTTCGAGAACGTCGCCCGGTCGGCTGACCAGTTCCTCTCGGCCGATGGCCAGGCCCTGTCAAAGGACCTGCGCGCCACGCTCAAGTCCGCCTCGGCCGCGGCCAAGGAGTTGGAAGCCACACTGTCCAGCGCCCGTCCGGCGGCGGAGCGGCTAAATGAACAGACCCTGCCGCAGGCGGAAGCTGCGATCCGCGACCTGCGCGCGACCAGCAAGGCGCTGCGCGACCTCACCGAAAAGCTCGACGATGGCGGCGCCGGCGCGCTGCTCGGGGGCAACAAGCTGCCGGAGTACAAGCCATGATCCGTTCTCTGCCTGTGCGAACCGCCGCGCTTTCGCTGGCGCTGCTGCTGGGCGGCTGCCTGGGGCTGGGCGGGGGCAAGCTGCCCGACACCCTGATCGCGCTGACCGCTACCCAGGGCCCCGCCGCCGGCAGCGGCACCACGGGCAAGATCGGCGATGCGCTGGTTGTGCTGGAGCCAGAGGTCGATCGCAAGCTGGCCGTGCTCAAGGTCCCGGTTCAGGTCGATGCGGCAAGCGTCGCTTACCTCGCCGATGCCGCTTGGGTCGAACGTCCAGCGCGGCAGTTCCGCGCGCTGCTGGCTGAAACGCTGCGCGCTGGCGGCAAGCGGCTGGTGATCGAGGAGGACAACGGTTCGGCCGGCCCGGCTGCGCACCGGCTGGGGGGGCGGCTGATCGACATGGGCTATGACGCTGCCGACCAGGCCGTGGTCGTGCGGTTTGAGGCAGTGCGTACCGGCCCCGGGGGTACGGTTGCCACCCGTCGCTTTGAAAGCGTCGTGCCGGGCGTGTCTGCCACGCCGCAAGCCATCGGCCCAGCGCTCAATCGCGCCGCCAATGCGGTTGCCGCCGAGGTTGCAGCCTGGGTCGGCTGATCAGCCGTCTAGCAGTTTCAGTACAGTGATGAGGCGCTGGCGCTGCTCCGGGTCCAGCGACTGGACCTGGCGTCCGGCGAGCTGGAACCGGTCCGCCGCCAGGCCTTCGACCAGTTTCAGACCCCGGGCGGTCAGCCGGGCCGGGCGCTGCCGGCGATCTTCGATCCCGTCACAGCGTTCGATCAACTGCTTTTTCTCCAGCCGATTGAGACACGCCGTCATCGCGCCCGAGGTCAGCACGACAGCCGCCTGCAATTGCGATGGGGTTTGGCTATAGGGCTCGCCCTTGCGGCGCAGAGTGGCCAGCAGATCGAACTCGGAATAGGTCAGGCCATGCTGGCCCAGCAGGGCATTGGCCTCATCCTGGAAACGGCGACCGAGACGCATGATCCGGCCGACGATCTGCATGCCGGCCAGATCCAGCT
>JBIIDJ010000014.1:0-39010 GCA_044238415.1 Novosphingobium sp. | reverse complement strand
TTTGGCGCACCAATGCGCGGTTCCGCCCCGGCCTGCTGGCAGGGGTCTTTGCGACCGGCATGGGGCTGGCCCGGTTCGTGGCGGAATTCTTCCGCGAACCCGATGCCCAGCTCAGCGAATTTGCCGTACGCACCGGGTTGTCGATGGGCCAGTGGCTGACGATCCCGCTGTTCCTGGTCGGTGTCATTTTCATGGCCCGCGCGCTGATTCGTCCGCCACTGGGCGGCGCCAAGGCATGATTCCTGGTGAAGGCGATTCGCTCGCGGCGATCTTTCGCCGCCTGATCGCCAGCACTGGGCCGATCAGCCTGATGCACTACATGGGCGAGGCCAACGCCCGGTACTATACCAGCCGCGATCCGCTCGGCACCGCGGGAGACTTTGTTACCGCCCCGGAGATCAGCCAGATGTTCGGGGAGCTGATCGGGCTGTGGCTGGCGGATATGTGGATCAATGCCGGGCGCGAGGAGCCGGTCCACTATGTCGAGCTGGGGCCGGGCCGCGGCACCCTCGCCCGCGATGCGCTGCGGGTGGCCAGGCGTTATGGGCTGGAGCCGCAGATTCACCTGGTCGAGGCATCGACCGCGCTCAAGGACTTGCAGCTGGCGACGGTGCCGGGCGCGCAATGGCATCACGATCTGTCGACAATCCCGCCCTATGGTCCGGTCCTGGTGGTGGCCAATGAGTTTCTTGATGCCTTGCCTGTCCGCCAGCTGGTCAAGGCTGCCGATGGTTGGCGGGAGCGGATGGTTATGGCGGAAGGGGACCGCTTCGTCTGCGTGGCCGGCCCGCAGCTGATGGACCCGGCCGTGCCCGAGGCACGGCGGGCTGCGCCCGAAGGTACGATCTACGAGCTGTGCCCTGGGGCGGCGGCGACGGTTTATGAGGTGGCTGGCCGCCTCAAGGAACAGGGCGGAGCAGCGCTGTTCATTGATTACGGCCACGATAGCCCGCGCGACGGCTCGACCCTGCAGGCCGTGCGGGCGCACCTCAAGGTCGACCCCTTCGTCAATCCGGGCGAGGCAGACCTGACCGCTCACGTCGATTTCGCCGCGCTTGCGCCGATTGCGGAATCGCGGGGTGTACGTTGGCTTGGCACGGTGCCTCAGGGACGCTGGCTGCGCGAACTGGGGATCGAGGCGCGGGCCGAAACGCTGGCGAATGCCGCTCCCGAGCACCGGACGGCGATCCATGCCGCGAAGGACCGGCTGATCGGTGAAGGGCAGATGGGGCTGCTGTTCAAGGTGATGGGGCTGGCCGCGCCCAACTGGCGGGGCGGAGCCGGATTTGGCGGCTGATTTCAAGCGTAACCGGTTTGCGCAGCGCGCGCGGCTTGCTATGCGCTTAAACGCTTGAGGAGTATTCATGCGCGCCACCCCCGATTTCGATTTCGCTCTGCCCGAAAGTGCCCAGATGATCCGCGAGGTCACGGCCCGCTTTGCCGATGAGCAGATCGCGCCGCTGGCGGCCAAGGCCGACGCCGAAGACTGGTTCCCGCGCGCCGAACTGTGGCCGGCGATGGGCGAACTTGGGCTGCACGGGATTACGGTGGAAGAGGAATGGGGCGGGCTGGGCCTGGGCTATCTCGACCATGTGATCGCGGTGGAGGAAGTGAGCCGCGCCTCAGCCTCGATCGGTCTCAGCTATGGGGCGCACTCCAACCTCTGCGTCAACCAGATCCGCCGCTGGGGCAATGACGATCAGAAAGCGAAGTATCTCGGCAAGCTGATCTCGGGTGAACATGTCGGCAGCCTCGCCATGTCGGAAGCCGGGGCCGGTTCGGACGTGGTCTCGATGAAGCTCAAGGCCGACGCGGTGCAGGGCGGCTACGTCCTCAACGGCACCAAGTTCTGGATCACCAATGCCACTTATGCCGATACCCTGGTGGTCTATGCCAAGTCCGCGCCCGAGGCCGGTTCGCGCGGGATCACCGCCTTCCTGATCGAGAAGGGCGACGAGGGGTTCTCGATCGGCCAGAAGATTGACAAGATGGGGATGCGGGGCAGCCCCACGGCCGAACTGGTGTTCAACGACTGCTTCATTCCCGAAGAGCGGATCATGGGTCCGCTGCACGGCGGGGTTGGCGTGCTGATGAGCGGGCTGGATTATGAGCGCGTGGTCCTCGCCGGGCTGCAGCTGGGCATCATGCAGGCCTGCCTAGACACAGTCATCCCCTACCTGCGCGAGCGCAAGCAGTTCGGCAAACCGATCGGCGCGTTCCAGCTGATGCAGGCCAAGGTGGCAGACATGTATGTCGCGCTGCAATCGGCCCGCGCCTATACCTATGCCGTCGCCAAGAGCTGTGATGCCGGGCAGACCACCCGTTTCGATGCGGCGGGCGCGATCCTGCTGGCGAGCGAGAACGCCTTCAAGGTCGCCGGCGAGGCGGTCCAGGCGCTGGGCGGGGCAGGCTATACCAAGGACTGGCCGGTCGAGCGCTATCTGCGCGACGCCAAGTTGCTCGACATTGGTGCCGGGACCAACGAAATTCGCCGCATGCTGATCGGCCGCGAACTGATCGGGGCAGCCTAGGAGCGGCCAGACACTATTCGGGCTGGTGGCAAGCACCAGATCATCACGCAACGGGATGGGGATCCAAGGAGCAGAGATGACTGAATCCCCTGAAGCGCCGCAGCGCGGATTTCTTGGCTGGGTCGAACGGGTTGGCAACAAGCTGCCTGAACCGGCGATGATCTTCGTCTGGCTGATCGTGTTCCTTATGCTGCTCTCGGCATTGGGCGCTTCGCTCGGTTGGCAGGCCTCGCTGGCCTATACCGGCAAAGAAGCGCCGCAGTGGGGCGAGCTCAAGGATGGGGTGCTGACCTATCGCGCCACCAGCCTGTTCTCCGAAGAAAACATGGCCCGCCTGCTCACCGAAATGCCCAGGACGCTGACCGGCTTTGCCCCGTTGGGTCTGGTGATGGTGCTGATCCTGGGAGCCGCCGTGGCTGAACGGACAGGGATGTTCTCCGCCCTGATCCGCGCCTCGCTGCGTAATGCCCCGCGCGCCGTAATGACGCCGATTGTTGCCGTGATCGGGATGGTTTCACACCATGCCTCGGACGCGGCCTATGTCGTGTTCATTCCGCTCGCGGCGATCCTCTATGCCTCGGTCGGGCGCCATCCGCTGGTCGGGCTGGCGGCAGCCTTTGCCGGGGTTTCGGGCGGCTTTGCCGGCAATATCACGCCGGGCCAGATGGACGTGCTGCTGTTCGGCTTTACTCAGGAAGCGGCGCGGATCATCGATCCGGCCTGGACCATGAACCCGCTGGGCAACTGGTACTTCATCCTGGCGATCGTGGCGGTGTTCACTCCGATCATCTGGTACATCACCGACCGGGTGATCGAACCGCGGCTGGGCAAGTGGGGCAGCGAACCGGACGAGGAACTGCGAGCCGAACTGGCGAAATCCGAAGTCACTCCGGTCGAACGGCGCGGGCTGCGCCATGCCGGACTGGCTGCGCTTGCGGTCATTGCGCTTTATGCGGCGCTCAGCCTGTGGAGCGGCTACAGCCCGCTGATCGACGAGAGCAAGACCGGCCCGGCTCAGCTGCAGCCGTTCTATTCGGGCCTGGTTGCCGGGTTCTTCCTGTTGTTCCTGGCCAGCGGCACGGCTTATGGTTTCGCGGCCGGTACGGTCCACAGTTCGAAGGACGTGATCGCGATGATGCAAGAAGGGGTGCGGATGCTGGCCCCCTATCTGGTCTTCGTGTTTTTCGCTGCGCACTTCGTTGCCATGTTCAACTGGTCGCGGCTGGGGCCAATCTTCGCGATCGACGGGGCGCTGGCGTTACAGCAAATGGCCGTGCCCGCGCCGGTGCTGCTGGCGGGCGTGCAGTTCGTCTCCTCGTTCCTTGACCTGTTCATCGGCTCTGCCGCCGCCAAGTGGAGCGCGATGGCCCCGGTCGTCGTGCCCAAGTTCATGCTGCTGGGGATCAGCCCGGAAATGACCACAGCGGCCTATCGCATGGGTGACAGCTATACCAATATCATGACCCCGCTGATGAGCTATTTCCCGCTGATCCTCGCCTTTGCGCGGCGCTATGACAGTTCGCTTGGCGTTGGCTCGCTGCTGGCGCTGATGCTGCCCTATGCGCTTAGTTTTATGGCAGCGGGGCTGGTGATGACGGTCGGCTGGGTTGCATTGGACCTGCCGCTCGGGCCGGGAGCGCAGGTTTTCTATAGTCCGCCGGTAGAGGTCCTCAAATGAACTGGTTCCTGATCAGCGCGCTGGCCATGGTGGCCACCGCGATCATCCATTCGCTGGCTGGTGAGCGCCGGCTGGTCGGGCCTGCCCTGGCCGGGCGCCAGGGCATCTTCGCCAACGCCCGGTCACGCAAGGTGCTGCGCGGGGCCTGGCACCTGACCAGTGCCTTCATGCTGCTTACCGCCGCAGTGATGATCTGGCCTGATACCGACTGGCAGCTCAAGGCGCTGGTGGCGGGGGTGTGGCTGATGATCGGCCTGGTTTCGCTGATCTCGACACGTGGCAAGCATGTTGGCTGGCCGACGCTGACACTCTCGGGTATCGCCGGTCTGGCAGGAGCCTGGGCATGACCGCACCAACACTTTCGTCGAACCTCAACCCCGATGATCGGCAGGCCCAAGCCCGCGCGGCGCACAACCGCGCGCTGGCGGCGGAGCTGCGGGAGCGGGTGGCGCAGGCCGCGCTGGGCGGGGATAAGAAGAGCCGGGAGCGCCATAAATCGCGCGGCAAGCTGCTGCCGCGCGAGCGGGTCGAGCGACTGCTCGATCCGGGTTCGCCCTTGCTCGAGATCGGGCAGCTGGCGGCAAATGGCGTCTATGGCGAGGACATTCCCGGCGCTGGCATCATCACCGCGATCGGCCGCGTTTCGGGCCGGATGTGCATGATCGTTGCCAATGATGCGACGGTGAAGGGCGGGACTTACTATCCGCTCACGGTCAAGAAGCACCTGCGCGCGCAGGAGATCGCCGAGGCTAATTACTTGCCCTGCATCTACCTGGTCGACAGCGGCGGGGCCAACCTGCCGCACCAGGCCGAGGTCTTTCCCGATCGCGACCACTTCGGGCGGATTTTCTTCAACCAGGCGAACATGAGCGCCAAGGGCATCCCGCAGATCGCCTGTGTGATGGGTTCGTGCACCGCCGGCGGGGCCTATGTCCCGGCCATGTCGGACGAGACCGTGATCGTGCGCGAGCAGGGCACGATCTTCCTGGCCGGCCCGCCGCTGGTCAAGGCCGCGACGGGGGAGGAAATCAGCGCCGAGGATCTGGGTGGCGGCGATCTCCATGCCCGCAAGTCTGGCGTGGTCGATCACCTGGCCGAAAACGACGAACACGCGCTGACCATCGTGCGTGATATCGTCAGCCACCTTGGCCCGCGCCACGATCACGGCCTGCCGCTGAAGGAGCCGCGCAGCCCGAAGTACGACGCGGAAGAACTCTACGCCATCGTCCCCGAGGATGTCCGCGCGCCCTATGACGTGCACGAGGTGATCGCGCGGCTGGTCGACAGTAGCGAGTTTCACGAATTCAAGGCCCATTATGGCAGCACGCTGGTCTGCGGCTTTGCCCATATCTGGGGCATGCCGGTGGCGATCCTCGCCAACAACGGCGTGTTGTTTTCCGAAAGTGCCGTGAAGGGCGCGCACTTCATCCAGCTGGCCCAACAGCGCAAGGTGCCGCTGCTGTTCCTGCAGAACATCTCGGGCTTCATGGTCGGTGGCAAGTACGAGGCAGAAGGGATCGCCAAGCACGGCGCCAAGCTCGTGACGGCGGTCGCCACGGCCACCGTCCCTAAGATCACAGTGTTGATCGGCGGCAGCTTCGGGGCCGGCAATTACGGCATGTGCGGCCGCGCCTACTCCCCGCGCTTCTTGTTCTCGTGGCCCAATTCGCGGATCTCGGTGATGGGCGGGGAACAGGCCGCTTCGGTTCTGGCCACCGTTCACCGCGATGCGGCTACCTGGACTCCGGAGCAAGCCGAGGCGTTCAAGGGGCCGATTCGCCAGAAGTATGAGGATGAAGGAAACCCCTATTACGCCACGGCCCGGCTGTGGGATGACGGGGTGATCGACCCGGTCCAGACCCGCGACGTGCTCGGTCTGGCGCTGGCGGCAACGCTGGAGGCACCGGTCGAGGATCAGGGCTTCGGCGTGTTCCGGATGTAACACCCGGCCTACACGCAGCTGTTGAAACCGGAATCGACGCAAGGCGGGCCTGCCCTTATGACCGGGTAGCAAGACAAGAAGAATACGTGAGAGAGATGCCCGAATGAACGCGCGCCGCCCCACGCTGCTGTCCCGCTTTGTGCAGTGGGTCGTGCTGAAGCTTTATGTTTGGAAGGGCTGGACCATCACCGGCGAGGCCCCGCCGTTCCGCAAATTTGTGATTACCGGCGCGCCACATACCACCAACTGGGATTTCATCTTCTTCGTCGGCACGATTCACAAGCTGGGGCTGAAGCCCAGCTTCGTCGGCAAGCTCAGCCTGTTCCGGGGGCCGCTCAAGCGTTTCATGTATGACATGGGCGGGTTGCCGGTCGACCGGTCAAAGCGGAACAACAGGTATGTCGAGCAGACTGCCGCCCATTTCGAGCGGATGGATGACCTTGCCCTGGTCGTCGCGCCAGAGGGAACGCGGGGCAGCGACGGCACCTGGCGCAGCGGGTTCTATCACATTGCCCTGCGCGCCGGGGTGCCGATCGTGCCGGCCTGGGTCAACCACGCGACGATGAAGGGCGGAATCGGCCCGGCCATCATGCCGACCGGGGACTATGCCGCCGACCTGGCCAAGATCGCAGCGTTCTACCGCTCGGTCATGCCCGAATGCCTGCGGTTTGAACGGCTCGCTGCCTCGGCTGCCGCACTTAAGGATGCCGCCACCGAAAGTCTGAAGGAGAAGCTGCCATGATCGAGGCCATGCTCATCAATGCCGCGGTTGCCGCGGTCCTGCTGCTGATTGGTTGGGCGATCGCGGTGCGGATCAACGATGTGTCATTTATCGATGCGATCTGGGGCGGCGGGATGGCCGTGCTGGCAATTGCCAGCTGGCTGCAACTGGGTGCGCCGGGCGACCGCGCGACCCTGATCGCTGCCATGGCTGCCCTGTGGGGGCTAAGGTTATTCTGGCATCTCTACACGCGTTGGCGCGGCCACGGCGAGGACGTGCGCTATGCGCGGATGCTCGGCAAGGCCAAGGAACAGGGCCGCTTCGCCCAAGCTGCGCTGACCAAGGTGTTCGGGCCGCAGGCCTTCCTGCTTTATCTGACCTGCCTGCCGGCCCAGCTGGGCGTGCTGGCGAGCGGCGAGCCTGCGCCGCTGGGTGTGCTGGCCCTGGCCGGCGCAGCCGTGTGGCTGCTGGGCATGGTGTTCGAAGTGGTCGGCGATGCACAGCTTAACGCCTTTCGCGCTAATCCGGCCAACAAGGGCAAGGTGTTGGATACCGGACTGTGGCGCTATACCCGCCATCCGAACTACTTCGGTGATACCTGTGCGTGGTGGGGCATCTGGCTTGCTGCGGCCGATGCCGGACCCTGGATTGCGCTGGCCAGCCTGCCCGGGCCGCTGTTCCTGACCTTCACCCTGACCAAGTGGTCCGGTAAGCCCCTGCTGGAAAAGGGGCTGGCCCGGACCCGTCCGGGCTACGCCGACTATGTGGCGCGAACTTCCGGTTTTATTCCCTGGCCGCCGAAGCAGGGGTAAGCGCTAACGGCGGGTCAGGTCGGTCGTCCGCTCTTCCTGCGGTATCGGACGGGCAGGGATAGCCTGAAGCCAGGCCTCCAGCGCCGCGATGTCCGATGTGCCGATCACCTTGTCCCGTCCCTTGAGCAGCACTGAGTAGGTATCGCCGCCGCTGGCCAGGAAATCGCTGGTGGTTACGCGGTAGGATGTGGCCGGATCGATCGGCTGCCCATCAAGCCGAACATCGACGATGCGGCTGCCGACCGGCCGGGACAGGTCATAGGAATAGGTGAACCCGCGCGACGGGCTGAGCACCTGATTGGGCCCGTTGCCATCGAAGTTCTGTTCCAGCAGTTCGCGCAGTTCCGCGCCCGTCAGCGTCTGGGTGATGAGCACGTTGCCAAAGGGCTGCACCCTATAGATGTCACCAAAGGTCACTTGCCCGTTTTCGTTCGGGGCGAGCCGCCACGGCGCGCGGATGCCGAAGGGGTTCATGAAGGCGATCTCCGCCCCGGCCCCTGCTGTCGCGGCCAGCTGCGCATCGGCGATCAGGTGTCCTAGCGTGCCGCCCTTGCTGTCAGTATCCCCACCACGCATCGCCTCACCGCCGATCCGGCCGACCGATCGCAGCGTGAACTGCTTGGCTGCTTCGGCATATTTACCGACATAGGCTGCGATGTCCGGCCGGGGCACAAAGCGAGGGAACTCGTCAGTGTTGGCCGAAACTCGTCCCGGCGAAGGCACATAGGCATCGCTCTGGACGATCACGTTACGTGCAGAACGCTTGGTCACGCCGGCGCGCGGATCGATCTCCAGCGCGATCTCGGTCACCTGCATGCCGAACTTGCCGGCACTGGTCAGCAGGATTGGCCGTGCCGGGTTCTTGCCCGGCCATTCGCAGATGTAATCCCAGTGAGTGTGGCCGGAAACGACCACGTCCACGCCGCCCTCCAGCCGGTCAAGGATACCGGCCAGATCGCCGCTGGCCTTCTCGCAGCCTTGTGGATTGGGCACGCCTTCGGTGCGGACACCTTCGTGGATCACCACCACAATGGCGTCGGCCCCGGCGGCGCGCAGACGGGGAACGGCGGCGTTGATCGTCTCGGCTTCATCGGCAAAGCTGAGGCCCCTGATCCCGTCCGGCGAAACCAGCTGATTGGTGCCTTCTAGCGTCAGCCCGATCAGCCCGATGTCGACGCGGTTGCGGCCCGTGCCGAAGCTGCGGATCGCCGTGCCGGGAAATAGGGTGGAGCCATCTTCCTTGACCGTATTGGCGGTGAGGAACCGGAATTTGGCACCCTTGAACGGCTCAACCTGACAGGGCTTGCGGGCAGTATGCTGCTGGCAGCCGCCGGCCTGCATCCGTAGCAATTCCTCACGCCCACGATCGAATTCGTGATTGCCCGCAGCGTTGAAATCGAGCCCGATGCGGTTCATCACTTCAATTGTCGGCTCATCCAGAAACAGGGCGGAGGAGAGCTGCGATGCGCCGATCAGGTCGCCGGCGCTGACCACCAGATGATTTTGGTGCTGCGCGCGCAGGCTGTCCATGGCGCTGGCCAGCCAGGCGGCTCCGCCCGCCGGCACCGGCTTGGCGCCGCCCTGGCCATCGGGCACGAACACCGACTGCCGCGGCATTTCCAGCGCACCGTGGAAATCGTTGATTGCCAGGATCGCCACGCGGGTCGGCGTGGTTGCATTGTCCCCGGCCTGCGGAGTGGCGCAGGCAGCTAGCAGGGGCAGAAGGGCGAGAACCGAATTGCGGAGAATCGTCATGATGCCCTCCTAACCGAAGCAGCGCCGGCAACAAGTCGTGCGTATTATGCAATTAAGACAGTTTCTTGAAAGAACGGGTCATTCATTCTATATTGATTGAACAACCCATGGGGAGACAGCGCGATGGCGCGGCCGCTGACGGACATTGAAGCCGGACGGGAGCATCTGGTCGATATCGTAATGGCGATGATCGAAGAACGCGGCAACGCCGGGTTCACTGTCACCGATCTGGCTTCGCGCGCGGGAATGTCGCCTGCCAGCGTCTATCGCTACTTCGAAAGCAAGGATGCCGTGATCGAGGCGGTGGCTGAACGCTGGTTCAGGCCCAAGGTGGCGATTATGGAGGAAGTGGTCAGCAGTGACCTGCCGCCGCGCCGCAAGATGTTCGAATTCTACGCCCGCCGCTTTGCCGCCGTTCGGGCGATGTGGGAACGCGATCCCGTGGCCTTCGCCACTTATTGCGAATTGGGTGACGAGCATTTCGAGCTGGTCCGCAGTTATATTGACCTGGGCGATCACTATCTGGGCGAGATCATTGGCGAGGCGATGGCCGACGGCGCCTTCGCCGGTCTGGAAATCGATGAGGCGATCAGTCTGATCAACCAGATAACCAGCTGTTACACCAACATCGGTGTCATGCAGTTCCTCATGCCCAAGCTGTCGGAAGACAAGTTGGCCCGGATCATCGATGCCCTGTTCGATGGACTGTCCGCCGTCGATCGCGGCGCGCGGGCGGTAACGGGACTGCGCGCCGCGTGACCGTTCAGGGTTTTGTGGTCTTGGCCTTCGCGGCCTGGCTTTCGAAAGCTTCCTGAACCGATTTCACGAGGTCGTTGGCCGGGTCGATAGCCTGGCCTTGCGCCAGCCAGCGGGCAGCCATGTCTTGTCCGGCAAGCGGATGCCCGGCCGGGAGGTTGAGAGTCGCGAGATAGGCCCCTGCGCAACTGGACGCCGAGCGCAGGCGGCAGCCTTCGCCGAACCAGGCCATCGCGGTTTCGGCGTTGGCGCGAACCTTGTAGCCTGACCAGTAGACCAGCCCCAGGTTGTAACAACCCGGCCCGTAGCCGAGCTTGCAGCTGCGGTCGTAAAAGACGTTCGCGGCACGGTCGCCGCCGGGTACGCCAACCCGTTCATGGGCCATGTTGCCAAGGATCCGGCAGGCCAGGCCATCCTTGCTGCTGCAAGCCTTGGTCAGGGCGGCGACGGCTTCAGCCGGATCGTCGCGGGGTTCGAAATGCTGGCGGTAAAGCTGGCCGAGCGTGGTGCAGGAGGCGATGTAGTTTCGCTCGCAGCCGCTGCGCAGCAGGTTGCGTGCGACCAGTATTCGCTCGCTGGTCTTGAGTTCCTCGGCATATTGGACCGCCAGGTTGTGGCACCCGGCCAGCGAGCCGTTGCGGCAGGCCTGCCGGTAATAGGCCAGCGCCGCAGTCATGTCCCTTGCAATACCGCGGCCGCGCTCGGCCATCAGGCCGTAGTTGAAACAGCTGAGGGGCAAACGCCCCCGGTCGCAGGCCTGGCGGAACAGTTCGGCCGCGCGGGGCAGGTCCTGCCGCAGCGGATCGCCCAGATAGAGCACGCCGGCCAGTTGTTCGCAGGCTTCGGGCTCGTTGCGGCGGCAGGACTGCTCAAACAGGCGAACGGCCCGCTCCGGCTGCGGTTCACCCCAGGCCTTGTCCAGCAGGAGCCGGCCTTGGGCTGCGCAGCCGCGGTCAAACCCCAGCCTGCAGGACAGGCCATAGGCGGAGACTGTCTCACGCCGCAGACTGGCCGGTGCGGCGGGTTTGGTCGCACGCGCCTCGAGATCGAGGCCGACGTTGAAGCAACTGCGCATCTCATCGAAGCGGCAGGCTTCGGCAAACCGCATGTTGGCAAGGTCCGGCAGCTTAGCAGACATCGCATCGTGCGCTTGCTGGTACAGTTCCAGCCCGCGGGCGCGATCAATCATGGGCGGCGGTGCGGGCGGTGCCAGGGGCACGGGCGGCACAGTGGGGACGACTGGCGGGGCTGGCGGCGGAATATCGACCGGGACCGGAGTGCGGCGCGCTTCAGTTGTTGCGGCAACCGGGCTTTGCGCTGCAGCCGCAGCGGGCTGCGCTGCCAAAGCCAGTCCCAGCAGCAGGCCGCGCAGCCGTTCTGGCCAGACCCGGGCGGAGCTGATTGTGGCCGGCCGCTGCATTGCTTGCTCCTCCGCTGTTGCGGGCGAACCTTATGGGGCCCAACACGGGCTCTCAACGCTGGCCATGCACCGGTACCTCTGGGTCGTTCAACTTGGCCCCCGGCGTGATCTAAGATCGCCGGGGAGGGTCCGTCATTGCCGCGTTTGCCTGCGATTGCTCCGGCCTTGCTTGTCGCGGCGCTGGCGGCTGCTCCGGTCGAGGGTGGGGCGGCCACGCATTGGGTGTGGGAGTGCAAGGCCGAACGCACCCTGACGCATGGCAGCGCCTATGCAATCCGCACCTATGATCGCGCAGGGCAACTTTACTCGGGAGACAGTCTGTTGTGGGACGCCGCCGGCTATGATCCGGCCCGGCCGCGCGCGCCGATCGAATGGCACCTGTCCTATCCGTGGAGTGCGGCGCGTGATGAACCGTTCGATGATCGGCGCATCAAGCTCATCTTCCGGATCCAGCACCACGAGCCCTTGCCCAATGTGGTGCTGCTCCAGATCCAGCGGCCGATGCCGATCGTGCCCCATGGCGTGATCGATTCGGCGGCGCTTGTTGCCCTGGCATTCCGCTATTCCGATCGCGATCCGCTTGGGGGGTCTGGCGATCTGCCGCTGGGCGACCTGCTGGCCTATGGCACCGGCTATGACGAGCTTGGCTGGAACCTAACCGCCAGTCACGACCAGTTTGGTCATGCCCGCCACCTTGCCAAGGGGGCGCTGTCGCTCGCGGCGTTGCGCGAGGCTGTTATCGCATTCAAGGACATGCGCAGCGAACTGAAGCGGCGCGGCAAGGATTTTCGCCGCACGTGCACCTATCGCGAGCGGCTGCTGCCGCCTGCGCATCCGTGATGCTGCTCGGGCTGACGTCTGGCCAGTCTGGCTGGCGCGCCCGAGTTCGCTTACGAAGCCCGCAAGGGTATGCCGTTTACGTTTGATCGACGCGCTTTGCCGGCGGAGTACCGCGGCACCTGGGCAGCAAGCCTGCAGGCCGGTCGGCGCCGCGATCAGACGTCGAGATTAGCGACGTTGAGGGCGTTTTCCTGAATGAAGTCGCGGCGCGGTTCCACCACGTCGCCCATCAGGCGGGTGAAGATCTCGTCGGTAATGTCGGCATCCTCGACCTTGACCTGCAGCAGGCTGCGGTTGTCGGGGTCAAGCGTGGTTTCCCACAGCTGCTCGGCGTTCATTTCGCCAAGGCCCTTATAGCGGGCAATCGCCAGGCCCTTGCGTCCGGTTGCGAGTACGGCGTCCAGCAACTGCGATGGCCGAGTGATGCCGCCGTCCGTAGTGCCAGCACGCGTAGGTGCGGCCGGGGCCTGATCCCCGGGCGCTGGACCTTCAGTGCCCTCATCGGCTTCACCTGCCACTTCGGCCTCTGCCTCGGGTTCTGCCGCGCTGGCGCGGACCAGCCGGGCGACACCGGCATAGGCATCGGCATGCTCGATCGCCAGCCTGGCCAGCTTGCGCGCTTCGGCGCTGGTCAGGAAGCCGGCGTCGATCGGATAGGCATCGGTCACGCCGCGCCAGATCCGTTCGATCAGCAAGGAGCCATCGTCACGCAGGCTTGCGCTCCACCGGGCTTCGAGATCGCCGCGGCCAAGCCGGTCTGCGGTCCGGGCCAAGGCGGCTGCGCGCCCGGCGCGGTCCAGATCAGGCTCGAACACGCCGTCCAGGGCCAGCGCCTCGATCACGGCCGGATCATAGCGCCGCGGCACGAAGCCAAGCAGCGCACGCAGCCGCATGGCGTGATCGACCAGCGCTTCCAGATCGGCGCCGCCGCGCGACCCACTCGCCGTTTCCAGCACCCGCCCGGAAAGGCCCGCCTCGACCAGGTAGCGATCCAGTGCGGCGCCATCCTTGAGATAGACTTCGCTGCGGCCCTTGCTCACCTTGTACAGCGGTGGCTGGGCAATGAAGAGGTGCCCGTTCTTGATGATTTCCGGCATCTGCCGGTGGAAGAAGGTCAGCAGCAGGGTGCGGATGTGCGCGCCATCGACGTCGGCGTCGGTCATGATCACGATCTTGTGATAGCGCAGTTTTTCCAGGTTGAACTCGTCGCGGATGCCCGTGCCCATGGCCTGGATCAGCGTGCCAACTTCTTTGGAGGAGATGATCCGGTCAAACCGGGCGCGCTCGACGTTGAGGATCTTGCCCTTGAGCGGCAGGATCGCCTGGATGTGCCGGTCACGGCCCTGCTTGGCGCTGCCGCCGGCCGAATCGCCCTCGACCAGGAACAGTTCGCACTTGGCCGGATCGCGTTCCTGGCAGTCGGCAAGCTTGCCGGGGAGCGAGGCGATGCTCATCGCGCCCTTGCGGCTCATTTCGCGCGCCCTGCGAGCAGCTTCGCGGGCGGCGGCGGCATCGATGATCTTCTGGATCACCGCCTTGGCAGGGCCGGGGTTTTCCTCTAGCCATTCGCTCATCTTGTCGCCCATCAAACTTTCGAGCGGCTGGCGCACTTCGGACGAGACCAGCTTGTCCTTGGTCTGGCTGGAAAACTTCGGGTCCGGCAACTTGACCGAGACGATCGCGGTCAGCCCTTCGCGCATGTCATCGCCCGTCAGGCTGACCTTTTCCTTCTTCAGCAGGCCGGTCTTTTCGGCATAATTGTTGAGCGTGCGGGTCAGCGCCGCGCGGAACGCGGCCAGGTGCGTACCGCCATCGCGCTGGGGAATGTTGTTGGTGAAGCACAGCACGTTTTCGTAGTAGGAATCGTTCCATTCCAGCGCGACATCGATCCCGATGCCGTCGCGGTTGGCGGAAATGGCGATGGGATCGGGCAGCAATGCCTGCTTGTTGCGATCCAGCCACTTCACGAAGGCCGCGATGCCGCCTTCATAGAACAGATCGTGTTCCTTCACCTCTTCCCCGCGCTTGTCGCGCAGCAGGATCCGCACGCCGGAATTGAGGAAGGCCAGCTCGCGGTAGCGATGCTCCAGCTTGTCGAAATCGTAGATGGTAACGTTCTTGAAGGTCTCGTCACTGGCGAGGAAGGTAACGCGGGTGCCCTTCTTGGGCTGGCCCTTGCGCGAACCTTCGGTCGCAATCGGGGCATCGCCGGTCACCTTGAGTGGCGCCACAGCATCGCCGTGAGCGAACTTCATCCAGTGTTCCTTGCCGTCGCGCCAGACGGTCAGCTCCAGCCATTCCGACAGGGCATTGACCACCGACACCCCGACCCCGTGGAGGCCGCCCGAAACCTTGTAGGCGTTATCGTCGCTGGTGTTCTCGAACTTGCCCCCGGCGTGGAGCTGGGTCATGATCACTTCGGCGGCGGAAACGCCTTCTTCGGAGTGGATATCGGTCGGAATTCCGCGGCCATTGTCCTCAACCGAAACCGAGCCGTCAGGGTTCAGTTCGATCAGCACTAGGTCGCAGTGCCCGGCCAGCGCCTCGTCGATGGCATTGTCCGAAACCTCGAACACCATGTGATGCAGGCCCGAACCATCATCAGTATCGCCAATGTACATGCCGGGCCGCTTGCGGACCGCATCGAGGCCTTTGAGGACCTTGATCGAATCCGCCCCATAGGCGTTCTGGTTGGGGGCGGAGGCAGGGGTGTTTTCAGGGGTGTCGGACATAGCCAGCATATAGGCATTCGTGGCCCGCGGGGGAAGCGAACCAGTGCACGAGGCTCCCTTCCTTCCACAGGCAATTCCCGGCCAGGCCGATGATCCGGCAAATCGGGAAGGACCAATCGATCCTGCGAACCGCCCTGGCGCTGTTGTTGCCACATCGGCTGCGCCGGCAATGTTGCCGACCCAATCTTTGCACCCGGATCAGGTCGCCGTCCGCGGGCTCTATCGCGGGCGCGATTTCCTGATTGCACTGGCTTGACCATAGTTCGATATCAAACCATATAGTTTGATATCGAACTAGATGGAGTAAGTCATGGCATCGCGGCGGCAGGTTGTCTTCGGACTGGGCGGAGCGCTGGTGGCCGGGGCGGCAGCCGGCACATGGCGGGTGATGCGCCAACCCGAAAGTGCCATTGCCCCCTGGCAGGGCCTGGGCCAGCCAGTCTCGGACCCGCGGCTCGATGCACTGCGCCACGCAATCCTTGCCCCCAACCCGCACAACCGCCAGCCGTGGCTGATCCGGCTGGAGGGGAGCGACAGCGCGATCCTGACCTGCGACCTCGCCAAGCGCCTGCCGGAAACCGATCCGTTCGACCGCCAGATCATCATCGGCTTCGGCACTTTCATCGAGCTGGCCGCGATCGCCGCGAGCACGCGCGGCTTCCGGTTGGTGGTTGAGCCATTTCCCGAGGGCGAGCCGCAACCCCGGCTGGACCGCCGCCCGGTCGCACGGCTGCGCTGGGTCGCCGACCCGGCACTGCGCCCCGATCCGCTGGCGGCGGCGATCGCCCTGCGCCGCACCAACCGGCAGGTCTATGCCCCGCTGCCCCCCGGCAAGCTGGCCGAACTGGGCGAACCGGGGGTGTCGCTGAGTGATACCCCCGCGCTGCTGGCGGAACTTGCCAAGGTCACGGTCGCGGCGATCACCGGGGAAATGCAAACGCCCGCAGCGCATATGGAAAGCGTCAACCTGATGCGGATCGGGGCAGCGGAAATCGATGCCATGCCGGATGGCTTGGCGTTGTCCGGACCGCTGATCGAGGCGACCAGCGTGCTTGGCATGACCAGCCGCGCCACACTGGCCGATCCGACCAGCACCGCCTTCCGCATGGGGCTGGATGACCTGCAGCGAACCTACGGCTCGATTCCCGCTGCGCTGTGGATCACCACAGCCGACAATAGCCGGGCCAGCCAACTTGCTGCCGGACGGGCCTATGCCCGGACAACGCTGCGCGCGGCGCGGGCTGGTGTCGCCGTTCATCCGCTGAGCCAATCGCTCCAGGAATATCCCGCCATGGCCCCGCACCTGGCAAAGGTGCACGGCCTGCTTGCTCCGGCCGGCGGGCGGGTGCAAATGCTGGCCCGGGCCGGGCTGGCCGAACCGGTTCGTCCCGCTGCCCGTTATCCGCTTGAGGCGCACCTGCTCACATGAGTGACGATCCCAAGGTCTTCCAGCTGTTCACCGAGATTGGCATTATTGACCAGTTGGCCGGCAACGCCTTCGAACGCGCGATGCCTGATGGCATGACCCGGGCACAGTTCACCGTGCTGCATCACCTCTACCGCCGCGGTATGCCCAGCCAGTCACCGGCCGTGCTGGCGGCGGCGATTCAGGTCAGCCGGGCCACGATGACCAGCACCCTGGGCCGGCTTGCAGCCCGCGGACTGGTCGCGATCGAGCCGGATCCAGCTGATGGTCGCGGAAAGCAGGTGCGGTTGACTTCCGCAGGTGAGGCGATGCGGCGTGATTGCATCGCTGCCGTGGCTCCGCTGCTGCCTTTGGCCGAAGCTGCGCTGGCACCCGCCGAGCTCGACCGTGTGCTGGCCTTGCTGCGCAAGTTGCGGATGCGGCTCGATGCAGCGCGGGATTAGGGCTTAGCAAAGCGGCGCAACCATGCTCTATTCCCCGCAATGGAGGGGGTCGACAGCATGCCAAATTTGCCATTTGCAATCCGGACGGTGATCCGCACTGCCACTCTGGGCGCAGTAGCCGCCGGATGCGCAGCCTTGGCTCAGCCAGTCGCAATCGCGCCGGACCGCGCCGAATTCCGTGCGCTCTACAAGGAGCTGGTGGAAACCGACACGTCGATAACCACGGGGTCCTGCACCCTGGCGGCCGAACGCATGGCCGGCCGGCTTAAGGCGGCCGGTTTCAGGGATGACCAGCTGACCCTGTTTGCTGATCCTGCGGCTCCCAAGGAAGGCGGGTTGGTCGCGGTATGGCCTGGCAGCGCCAAGACCGCGAAACCGCTGCTGCTGATCGCCCACATCGACGTGGTGGCTGCCAAGCCCGAGGACTGGACCCGCGATCCCTATAAGCTGATCGAGGAGGACGGCTATTTCTATGGCCGGGGCGCCGTTGATGCCAAGGCGCTGGCGGCGGTCTGGACCGACCTGCTCGTGCGCCAGGCCAAGTCTGGCAAGCGGTTCAAGCGGACGGTCAAGCTGGCGCTGACCTGCGGCGAGGAAACCAATGGTGCCTTCAACGGGATCGAGTGGCTGGCAGCCAACAAGCGCGACCTGATCGATGCCGAATTCGCCCTCAACGAAGGTGGCGGCGGGTCCAGCAATGGCACACCGATCGCCAGGGGTGGCAAAGTGGTGGGCCAGTCGATGCAGGTCGGCGAGAAAACCTTTGCCAACTACGAACTGGAAACCCGCAATCCCGGCGGGCACAGTTCCGTTCCCCGGCCCGATAACGCTATCTACCAGCTTAATGCGGCGCTGCAGAAGCTGGCGGCGCACCGTTTCCCGGTCGAGTTTACCGACACCACGCGGACCTATTTCCAGGTCGCCGGGGCTGGGCGGAACGATGCGATCGGTCGCGCCATGGTCGCGCTGGCAGCCAATCCGGCTGACCAGGAAGCCGAAGCGCTGGTGAATACTGTGCCGTTCCTCCATTCGAACCTGCGCACCACCTGCGTGGCGACCATGCTTGACGCCGGCCATGCCAAGAACGCACTGCCGCAGCGGGCAAGGGCCAACATCAACTGCCGGATCTTTCCTGGTCATTCGGTTGAGGCCATCCGGCGGGAACTGGCCCAGATCGTTGCCGATCCCGGCGTTACGGTGACTGTGCTGGCACCGCTGCGGCCCTCACCGCCCAACCCGCCGCTCGATCCCAAGGTAATGGACCCGGCCCGCAAGCTGGTGGCCAAGTATTTTCCTGGCGTGCCGCTCGTGCCGCTGATGGCCAATGGCTATACCGACGCGACCTTTCTCGGCGCGGTGGGCATTCCGACCTATGGGGTGCCAGGCATGTGGCTCGATCCCGATGGCAACGGTGTGCACGGCCTCAACGAACGGATTGAAGTGGCCTCGCTTTATACCGGCCGGGACTTCCTGACCGAACTGGTTGAGGCCTACGCGGGCCGATAGTCCGGGGCCGACAAGCGAAAGGCCGCCGCGCCTTGGTGGGCGCGGCGGCCTTCGGTGGGATTGTGCTGTCCCGCCGGTTCCAGCGCCCTTAGGCGATGGTGGCGGAGAGCATCAAACCGCTGACACTGGCAGCGGCGATGATCGGCAGCACAATGCTGGCAAACTTGCGCATCGTGTGCTCCTGGGGATGAGGCGGACGGGTCATTCCGTTCGCAGTTGCAACATAAGTAATTCGGTAGAGATTGCCAGTGCATTCTGTGTCAGAGTTGTTGCGTAATTTGCAACTGAGCTGTTAACCAGTTACTTAGTGCCTGGCGGACCATTCGGCACTTGCATGGCGCCGCGTGGCTTGCTTCCTTGGGGCAAAGAACAATTCGGAGAGGAACCGCGCCGCAATGACCGTCAGCCCTGCCGCCTTGCTTGACCAGCCCTTCGGGTCCTTCCCCGGCCTGATCGCCGCTTGGGGCGAATACCGCGGCGATGCCCCGGCGCTTTACGATGGCACAATCGCGCTTTCATGGCGTGAAGTGGCGGATCGGGTGGAACGGATCGCCGCGCGGCTCCAGGCAGATGGCCTTGAGCGGGGTCAGGCCGTCTCGATCCTTGGCACGACCACGGTCAACTATGCCCTGATCTACCTCGCCGCGATCCGCGCCGGGGGATGTGCCGCACCATTGACCACCAGCGCCAGCCCGGAACAGCTCGCCGGCATGGCGGCAGATTCGGGCGCGCTGCACCTGTTTGTTGACCGCGCCAAGCTCAATGAACTGGGCGCCTTCAAGCTGCCGACCGAAAAACAGATCGTGCTTGATGAAGAACTGGATGCTTTCATGGCTCCGGCGGGGACCAAGGCTGCCCCGTTCGAACCGGAAGATGCCGATCCGCTCAATATCATCTATTCGTCCGGCACCACCGGCATTCCCAAGGGGATTGTTCATAGCCACGGAATGCGCTGGCGGCAGATGACCTTCCGCGCCGCGCTCAATTACGGCACCGACAGTCGCACGCTGACCTCGACCCCGCTCTATTCGAACACCACGATGGCCGTGTTCCTGCCGACGATGTACTCGGGCGGCTATGTCTCGCTGATGGGCAAGTTCGATACCGAGAAATGGCTCGAGCGCGCCCAGGCCGAGCGGATCACCCACACCATGCTGGTTCCGGTGCAGTACCGCCGGCTGATGCAGTTCGAACGCTTCGACGATTACGATCTTTCGTCGATGAAGATGAAGTACTGCACCAGCGCGCCATTCCCGGCCGATCTCAAGGGCGAGGTGCTGCGGCGGATGCCAGGCGGCCTGATCGAGATTTATGGCATGACCGAGGGCGGGGTGGCCTGCATCTTCCCAGTCCACGAACACCCGGACAAGCTGCACACCGTTGGTAAGCCGGCGCCGGGCCATTTCTTGAAAGTGCTGGACGAACACGGCAACGAGGTGCCCCCCGGTACGCCTGGCGAACTGGTGGGCAAGTCCCCCACCATGATGCTGGGATACAAGAACCAGCCCGAAAAGACCCGTGAAGGTTATTGGATCGATCCCGAGGACGGTTCGGTCTGGCAGCGTATGGGTGATGTTGGGCGGGTCGATGCAGACGGGTTTGTCGAGCTCGTCGGCCGGACCAAGGACGTGATCATCTCTGGCGGCTTCAATATCTTCCCGATCGATCTGGAGGCCGAACTGGCGAAGGACGAGCGCGTGGTCGAAGCGGCTGTTGTCGGTGTGCAGTCAGAGAAGTGGGGTGAGACCCCGGTGGGCTTCGTCGTGCTCCAGCCTGGCGTCGGTGAGGATGCTCTGGAGGATATCCGCACGGTCGCCAACAGCCGGCTCGGCAAGACTCAGCGCGTGGCGGAGCTCTACCCCATCGCCGAAATGCCGCGCAGTCACATCGGCAAGCTGCTCAAGACCGATCTGCGGGAACTGGTGCCGGTGCGGCCTCGCTAGCTGCTTGAGTGGGAGGGCAGGGTGCAAGAACAGTGGGGAGCTGAGCTTGAGGTTGTAATCCGGGTGCTGCAAATTGCCCTGGCGCCCGCGTTTTTGCTGGCGGCGATTGCCAGCCTGCTCAGCGTGTTGACCGGACGGCTGGCGCGCGCGGTCGATCGTTCGCATGCCGTGCAAGCAATGCTGCCAGTGCAATCAGCCAGCCAAACGAAATCCCTGCGCGATGAACTGGCCGTGCTGATCCGTCGCAAGCGGCTGATCCAGTGGTCGATGCAGCTCTGCGTGGCCGGCGGGGTGACAATCTGCGCTGTGGTGGCGCTGCTATTCGTTATGGGGCTGGCGCAGTTTTCGGCTGCCTCGCTCATTGTAGGCATGTTTGCGCTGGCAATGGGCCTGATCGCTGCCTCGCTGGTCGCACTGTTGATCGAAACCAGCCTCGCCGCTCACGAAGTCATGGTCGATCTGTCCGACGGCGAAGGCAGCGGGGGCGTGGACGCCAGTTAGGCTGCCGCCTCACAAACCGTTCGCCGGTAGAGGTGCCAGGTTGCGTGGCCGAGCACTGGCAACGCCAACAGCAGACCCAGGAAGGCCGGGAGCATCGCGGCGAACAGCACCAGGGCGATCAGCATTGCCCAGGCCAGCAGGACGCCGCGATTGGCCTGGATGGCGCGCAGGCTGGTGATAATCGCGGTGAGGAAATCGACGTCGCGATCAACCAGCATCGGCAGGCTCATCACCGTCACCGCATAGAACACGAAGGCCACCAGCGCCCCCACCGTGCTGCCGACCGCCAGCATGGCCAGGCCGGTAGGAGTGCGCAGCATGGCGAGCGATTCTCCGCCTGTGCCAAGCTGCGCTGAAAAGATCGCGAAGATTCCGTGCGCCAGGATGATCCAGAAGGTGAAGCCGACGAAAATGAACCCGCCCATCAGCAACAGCTGATCGTCGCCGCGGCCGCGTAAGGCGGTCAGCACGCTGCCCCAACCCAGCGGCAACCCTGCTTCGCGCCGACGGCTTACTTCGTACAGGCCCACGGCGGTAAACGGGGCGATCAGTGGAAAGCCGGCAGCCAGCGGGATTAACCAGGCCGCTGCACCCTTGGTCATCAAGGCATAGGCTGCCCCCAACCCCCCGGCCACGTAGATCGTCGCGAAGAACAGGCCATAGAGCGGATGAGCAAGGAAATCGCGCAGCCCTGCGCCCGCCGCAGCAGCGAGGTCGCCAAGCGTCAGGTCGCGCGCGACGGGGAAACGCGGGTAGGGCGTCTGCGAAGTTTCGGCCATCTATTCTCTCCCAGCCCGCAATCTGCCCGGTCTGTGCTGCGAGTCTTTGACGCCCATCAAAAGTTGGTGGGCACCGAGAGCATCTTCCCTGGCGCCTTTCCCCATCGTTGCGCAGGATCGAATTACCGAACGATCTATAGAGTTTAAGGAGCCTTTTACTAACTTTGCCTACCTTGGGCGGATGGGATTGAAACAGCGCAAGATCGGCGGGTGGCGAGCGCTGCACAGGTTCCTGTTCCCGGCAGTTCCGGAATCGATCGTGGGAGCGATGCAGCGAGCACAGTTCGAAAGCGTTCGCAGTCAGGTTCCCATGCTGCTGGCGGTTGCTGCGCTCAACACCTGTATTTTGATGGCGGTTTGTGCCCATGAGGGCATGGATTTCACGAACTATGGCTGGCTTTCGCTGCTGATCGTCTATTGCGTGTTCCGGATCGGTTTCTGGATCAGGCGCAGCAAGACACCTTACGATCCCGCCGACATTCCGCGCTTGTTGAAGATGACCATCGTGGCAGCCCTGGCCATGATCAGCGTGCTGGGAATGGTCTCGGCCCTGACCTTCGCCGCCGGCACTTTCGACTCTCTGCTGCTTGTTCCGATGTCCCTGGGATTCGGAACCGTGTCGATCGCACACTGCCTTTACACGCTTAGGTCCGCAGCGATCGGAACGTTGATTATGGGGCTGTTGCCCAGTTCCATTGCCATGCTGTTGATCGGCCCCTTCGAGGCGCAGATGCTTGGCCTTGCCATGCTCAGCGTTGGCGTGTTGATGGTCCGTTTTGTTGCGGCGCAGTACAACCAGCTGGTGGCAAGCCTGTTGCTGGCCGACGAGAACCGGCGCCTGGCGCTCACCGATCCGTTGACCGGACTGGCCAACCGCCGGGCGGCGATGGCGGCATTGGACGAAGCCGTTGATGAAGCGACGACGTTCGGGATCGCCCTGATCGACCTCGACGGGTTCAAGCAGATCAACGACCAGTTCGGGCATCCGGTCGGCGACGGTCTGCTCTGTGCCATAGCGGAAAGATTGCGCGGCGCCGCGCGCAAGGGCGATGTCGTGGGCCGGCTGGGGGGCGATGAATTCATCGTCCTGTTCAGAAACGTGACCAGTGAAACCGACTGTGCAGCCCGATCGAACGCCTATCTTGCGGCGCTGGCCCCGCCCCTGATCCTGGCCGGGGTGCGGATGCCGTTCGGAGCCAGCCTGGGCTTTGCGGTCCACGGCGTCGACGGAGCGGAGGTTGAGGCCCTGCTGCACTCTGCCGACCAGGCGCTCTATGCCGCGAAACGCATCCCGGCTGCTACACAGGCGGGTCAGGCACGATCGGTAAGGCTCGCCGCCTAGCGGCTTTGGTGCTTAGCTTGGGGCTGTTCCGGGCTGCATGGGTGTTGGCAGGTGGCGCGCTGCGCTTGCCACCTTGGCCCGCCTTCCTTATCGGCCAGCCATGAGCATCCAGCCTTCAGATTCGATCCTGATCGTCGATTTCGGCAGCCAGGTTACCCAGCTGATTGCACGGCGCGTGCGCGAGGCCGGGGTCTATTCCGAGATTGCCCCGTTCAGCCATGCGGCCGCCGCGTTTGAGCGGATGAAGCCCAAGGGGATTATCCTGTCCGGCGGGCCAGCCTCGGTGCTGGATGCGAACGGTCCACGCATTCCCGACGAGATCTTGTCCAGCGGCCTGCCGATGCTGGGGATCTGCTATGGCCAACAGGCGCTGATGCACCAGCTCGGCGGTGAAGTGCTACAGGGCGACAGCGGTGAATTCGGCCGCGCCTTCATCGAGATTTCCGATGGTTGCGTGCTGTTCGACGGGCTCTGGGCCGAGGGCGAAACCCACCAGGTCTGGATGAGCCATGGCGACAAGGTGACCGGTTTGGCGCCCGGCTTCCGTTCGGTTGCAGCCAGCCCCGGCGCGCCATATGCAGTGATCGCGAATGACGAGATGCGCATCTATGCGATGCAGTTCCATCCCGAAGTGGTTCACACGCCGGACGGGGCGAAGCTACTCAAGAACTTCGTGCGCCACGTCTGCGGCCTGGCGGGTGATTGGACCATGGCCGAATTCCGCAAGACCAAGATCGAGGAAATCCGCGCCCAGGTCGGCAAGGGCAAGGTCATCTGCGGCCTGTCGGGCGGGGTCGATTCCGCCGTGGCCGCCGTGCTGATCCACGAGGCGATCGGTGATCAGCTGACCTGCGTTTTCGTCGATCACGGACTGATGCGGCTGGGCGAGGCCGAGCAGGTCGTCTCGCTGTTCAAGGGACACTACAACATCCCGCTAGTGCACAAGGATGTCTCCGCGCTGTTCCTGAATGGCCTCGCTGGCGTGACCGACCCCGAGGCCAAGCGCAAGTTCATCGGCAAGACCTTCATCGACGTGTTCGAGGAAGAGGCCAAGCAGGTCGGCGGGGCGGACTTCCTGGCCCAGGGCACGCTCTATCCCGACGTGATCGAGTCTGTTTCCTTCACCGGCGGGCCCTCGGTGACGATCAAGAGTCACCACAATGTCGGCGGTCTGCCCGAGCGGATGAACATGCAACTGGTCGAACCCTTGCGCGAACTGTTCAAGGATGAGGTCCGCGAACTCGGCCGCGAGCTCGGCCTGCCCGAGATCTTCGTCGGCCGCCACCCGTTCCCCGGCCCGGGCCTCGCGATCCGCATCCCCGGCGAAGTGACCCGCGAGCGCTGCGATGTGCTGCGCAAGGCCGATGCGATCTATCTAGAAGAAATCCGCAACGCCGGGCTTTACGACGCGATCTGGCAGGCCTTCGCCGTGCTGCTGCCGGTCAAGACCGTTGGCGTGATGGGCGATGGCCGCACCTATGACAATGTCTGCGCGCTGCGCGCCGTGACCAGCACCGACGGCATGACCGCCGACATCTATCCCTTCGACGCTGCCTTCCTGTCCCGCGTCGCCACCCGGATCATCAACGAGGTCAAGGGCATCAACCGCGTGGTCTATGACTATACGTCAAAGCCGCCGGGCACGATTGAGTGGGAATGATCGCAACCGCTTGACGAAGCAGGATGTTCGATTATTGTTCTCTCAAAGAGGTAGCTAGGGAGCGCCAGCATGTCGATAGAATATGTCATGATCGGCACCAACGATCTGGACCGGGCGCGCCAGTTCTACGACGCGGTCTTCCCGGCGATCGGCGGTGTACTGGATGTGGACTATCCGGGCATGACCTTCGGCTACAAATTCCGCAACGGCACGCGCGCCTGGGTGGCCCGGCCAAATGACCAGCAGAGTGCGCGTGCTGCCAATGGTTCGATGCCGGGTTTCGGTTGTGCGTCTCCCGGCGAAGTCGATGCAGCCTATGCCGCCGCTCTGGCACAGGGCGGCACTTGTGAAGGCCAGCCCGGCCCGCGGCCGATCTATGGGCCCAACGTCTATGCTGCCTACGTCCGTGATCTGGATGGAAACAAGATGAGCTTCATTCACGACGCCTGAACCGATCTTCGGAAGGGCGACAGGGGGACGGGCATGTCGCAACTCACTGTCTACCACCTGCCGGGCCGCTGGGGCCTAGTTTCGGTCAGTCCATTCTGCCTTAAGCTCGACGCCTTCCTGCGGATGACGGGTATTCCGCACCGCTCGGTCACGGCCGCTACGCCCTTTGCTGGGCCTAAGAAGAAGGCCCCGTGGATCGAGCATGAGGGGCGGACGATCGGCGATTCCGCTTTCATCATCGCCTATCTGATCGAGCGTTTCGGGATCGATCCCGATGCTGCGCTTTCCCCTGTCCAGCGCGGGCAGGCGGTCGCGATCCAGCGACTGGTGGAGGAGAACCTCTACTGGGCAATGGTTTATGACCGCTGGGTGCGCGCGGAAAACTGGCCGATCCTGAAAGGCTCAGTGCTGGGGGAGATCGCCGCCCCGATCCGTGCGGTGATTGCACCGCTGGCGCGCCGGGGCGTAACGAAGCAACTCGCCGGCCATGGTATGGGCTTGCACTCGGAGATGGAGATCGCGGCAATCGCAGGCCGGGATCTTGACGCACTGGCATCGATGCTGGGCGATCGGGATTGGTTCTTCGGTGCTAAGCCATCGCTGGCCGATGCCACGGTTTTTAGCCTGCTCGCCAATATCCACCTGGTTGGCTTTTCAAGTCCGATGAAAGCCATGATCGACGATCGACCTGGTCTGGCTTCACACATCGAACGATTCCGCGCCACGTACTACTAAACCGGGCTTAGCGGTGCTGCAGCGAACTCAGCGCGTCACCCGGGTCAGAACTCCGCAGGCAATCCGCGCCCCACTGTTGCCAGTCGGATCGGTACGGTAATCGTCTGCAGCGGCATGTAGCACGATCGCGGTGCCATCGGCATCATGCAGCGCCGCATCGATGGTTGCGCTGTCCGATCCCAGGCTGGTCGTAACCGAACCGGACCCGTTCGAGCCGATGGTGACGTTGGGCAAGTCACCCAGGTGCGCACCCATCGGGTTATCCTTGCCGTGCTGGTGGCCGCCCGGATTGAGGTGTGGCCCGGCACTGGCAAAGGCCGGAGCTTCGCACTTGCCGATTGTGTGCAGATGCATCCCATGGGTTGCGCCAGGCTGCCCAGTCACGGTTACCGTAACCACCGTTTCCGTACCGCGCCTGATTACTTCGGCTGTGCCGACAGCCTTACCTTCCGCATTGGCGAGACTGGCAACTGCCTGATTGGTGATGACAACCTTCGGGCCATCGGTGGCACACCCGGCCAAACCTACGGCGACAAGAGCAAGTGAAACGGTGCGTATCATGATTCTCCCTTTGCACCCCTTGCCGCCATAAGAAAAGGGGGCCGGATTGCTCCGGCCCCCGATCCTTTTTAGCGCCTTGCGGCTGCTTACATGCCCGAACCCGGACCGTAGGTGATTTCCACCCGGCGGTTCTGCAGTTCACGCACGCCGTCAGCAGTCGGAACGCGCGGGTTGTTTTCACCGAAGCCCTGGCTGGTGATGGCGCCGTCGGCGATACCACGCGAGGTCAGGTAGGCGCGGACCGAAGCGTTACGACGCTCCGACAGGCCCTGGTTGTACTTCGGCGTACCCGAGCGGTCGGCATAGCCGGCCAGCATGATCGGAACGTTGGCGCAGTTGGCATAGGCCGTGACCGCGCTGTCGAGGATCGAAGCCGCTTCAGGCGTGATGTCCGACTTATCCCAGTCAAAGAACACGATGTACGGTCCCTTGTTGCAGACCGGAGCCGGCGGCGGCGGCGGCGGCGGCGGGGGAGGCGGCGGGGGAGGCGGCGGCGGCGGCGGAGGCGGCGGCGGCGGCGGAGCCGGCTCAGCGCCACCGAAGTTGTAGCCCAGCGTCAGCATCAGCGAGTGCGAACGGAAGCGGGTACGGATGCTGCGGCCGCCGTTGTTCACCAGATCATTGCGATACTGGTTGTAGAAGCGGTACTTCAGACCGACATCAATGTTGTCGGTGATCGGGGTGCGCACGCCTGCCAGCGCCTGCCAGGCGAGACCGGTGTCCGAGTCAACCAGCGACAGCGGCGAGTTCGGCGAGAGCAGAACAGCGTTCTTCACGCGGCCGACGCCGACACCACCACCGACAAAGCCCTGCAGGCCGTCATCGGGACCGAAGTCGAGCAAACCGTTGAGCATGAAGCTCAGCGCTTCGGCGCCGCCACCCGTCCGGGCGTCGGGGAAGTTTGCCGTGGTCGTGCTGAAGCTCTTTTCCTCGGCACGGCGATAGCTGGCTTCGGCTTCGATGCGGAAACCGCCGAAGTCGTAACCGACGATGCCGCCAAAATCGTAGCCGGTCTTGAGATCCAGCACGCCTTCGTTGTTGAGGCCGGTAAAGTTCTTGATATCTTCGACCAGCATGCCGCCGGCATTACCTTCGATGTACCAAGAATCGTCACGGGCGAGGGCCGGCGACGCAAAGGCCGTAGAGGCCAGCGCCAGACCAATGACCAGTTTCCGCATTATCGTTTTCCCCTTTTAACAGGATTGAACCACCGAGTTCGAGCGTGTCTAACTGCATCGTATTGCCTGTGCAAGCACCCAAAACTCGGAACTGTGGCAATAATGTCGCGATTCGGCGGCTGCTCCCCGCGAAAATGCATCGGTTCGCCGCGCGATTCACGCCGCTGGCAAAACTCCGGCAATAGTAAGGGAATCGTAAAGCGCTGCGAGGGCCGCGCGAGCTTGCGCATCGACGGTCGTGCCCCCGGTGGGGGTGGGCGGTCGACTGGCGCTTTGCCAAGCAGTGGTAAAGCGGATGTCCTGGCCGGTGGACCGGTTCAGCAGCCGCAGACCAGGGCGGGGTGCTTGGAACAACCAGTTGCCGCTTTGCCAGATGGCGATCGCGCCCGCCTGGCCGGTCCAAGGCCCGGTGGGCGCCGCCCCGACCAGCCATGCCTGCCCGCCGCCTGGATTGTCCCACTTGGCGATCTCATCGCACCAGGCGTGGCTATGTTGTGGTCCGCGCAGCGATTCCGGCTCGCCCGCTGAATAGAGCAAGGCCTGGGCGCCTCCGGGCCAGCTGAGCAGGCGCTTTGATGGCTCGAACCGGGGCCGCCTGCCGCGCGGAGCGATGGCGATCAGGCCGCTGTCGCCTTCCACCATCACCCGCCGCGCCTCGCCCAGCGAAGCGCCGACCAGTGCGATGCGGGCCGAACCATCGGCTTCGGCAATGGCGCGGACCCATTCGGCCCCGGCGCGGGTCTTGCCAAAGCCACGCCCGGCCAGGATCAGCCAGGCCAGCCAGTCGCCCACAGGCGGCAACTGGCCATCATGGGCCCAGAGCCGCCAGTGGTGGCGCAGCGAGCGGCGCTGGCGCTCGCCCATCCGCTCCAGCAGGGCCCGGCGTTCCTTGCGGGCCAGGCTCAGCAAATAGGTCGCGCGGCTGTCACTACGCTGGCTCATCGCCGGCCTTTCCTGGGGCGACCGGGTCCGGGTCCACTTCATCCGGACCTGGGCCAGCAGCGGCGCGCTGGCGCATCTCGTCGATCATTGCGTCAATCGAATCGAGCACCTCCTGCTCGCTCTGCTCGTCCTCCGCAGCCCGGCTGCGGGCGACGGACTGGCGGTGCAGGGTCAGCAGGCGGATCGCACTGGCCACGTCCATCTTGCGGTCCGGGCTGGGGCTGCGCAGATAGGCCAGCAGATCCATTTCGAGGTTGCGATAGCCTTCCGCCAGTGCCGCATCCCAGGCTGCGGCAAAGGCCGGGTCCTGCTTGCGGGTGCGATAGGCCCGGCTGGGCACCGTCCTGGCAAAATGGGCCGAAGCAGTGATGTTCGACGTTTCGATCAGGTGTTCCAGGAAATAGACCCGCCAGTGGCCGGTGCCCGGGTTATCGCCGGCTTCGCGTACCCGGCCAGGCAGGCGGACCTTGGGTTTCTGCCGGGCGGACTTGGTACTGGCGGCGCCCTTGCGGGCACGCGCGGATTTGTGCGGTCCCGGTGGGGCCGTGGTCATGGGCATGCTCCTGCTGGAAGGGGTGGGAAAGCGGCGGGCCGATCCGAATCGGTCTATCGCGATGTTCCTTGTTTGTACCTAAATAGCGTTACAATGTCAAGAATAAATAACCAATGTGGTTATATGGCTGCCACGCTTGCCGCCTGCTGCCTGCGCTTCTAAGCAAGCGGCGGGAATGGGGGAACATCGCGATGCTGCGCCGGCTTTACGAATGGACCATGGCCAAGGCGGCGCATCCGCAGGCCGAATGGTGGCTGGCGCTGTTTGCCTTTGTCGAGGCGAGCTTTTTCCCGATCCCGCCACACCCGCTGCTGGGGCTGATGTGCCTCGCTGAACCGAAGAAGGCGGTGCGCTTTGCCCTGATCGCCACAATCGCCTCGGTCGCCGGCGGGCTGCTGGGTTATGCCATCGGCTATACGCTGTACGATACGATTGGCACCCAGCTGCTCGCGCTGCTGGGCCTGACGGACAGCTTCCCCAAGGCGGCCTGCTACCTGCGCGAATTTGGCGCCGAGATCATCATGATCAAGGGCGCTACCCCGATCCCGTTCAAGCTGCTGACCATTACCGCGGGCTTCATCGCCATGCCGCTGGTGCCCTTCATCCTGGCCAGCATCGTGTCCCGCGCGATCAGCTTCATGATCGTGGGCGTGCTGTTCCGGATGTTCGGCGCGCCGATCAAGGCCTTCATCGACAAGTATCTGGGGCTGGCAACCGCCGCATTTGTCGTGGTGGTGGTTGGCGGTTTCATCGCGGTCGCCTACCTTGGCGGCGATGCGAAGGAATCGAGCGCGAAATGCGCCGCCGTGGGAGTGATGCAGGGATGAGCGAGCCGCAGATCCACCTTTACCATTGCGCCGATGCCCGCTCGTTCCGTGCGCTCTGGGCGCTGGAGGAGCTGGGCCTGCCCTATGAACTGACGCTGATGCCCTTTCCGCCGCGCGTGCGGTTTGAAGGGTACCGCGATGTCAATCCGCTCGGCACGGTCCCGGCCTGTCTGATCGACGGCCAGCTGATGACCGAAAGCGCGGCGATCCCGCATGTGCTGGCCACCCGCTTTGGCCCCTCGCCGCTGGCGCTCGCACCGGACGAGCCGGATTATCCGGCCTATATGAACTTCCTCGTCATGGGCGAGGCAACCCTCACTTTCCCGCAGACCATCCACCTGCGTTACACCCGGCTGGAGCCGGGCCGCTGCCCCGAAGCAGCGGCAGACTATGCCCAGTGGTTCGGGGCGCGGCTGCACAATGCGATCAAGCTGATGGGGCCGGAGTTCGCCTGCGCCGGGCGCTTTACCATGGCCGATGTCTCGATCGGCTATGCGGTGATGCTCGCTCTGTCGATCGGGCTCGAGGAACAGGTGCCGGAAGCGGCGCGGGCCTATCTTGAGCGATTGAGCCAGCGGCCCGCCTTCCAGCGCGCCAAGGAGAAGCAGCAACGATGAACCGGATCGCCGCCCTCACGCTCGCCGCCGCGCTGATTGCCAGCCCGGCCCGCGCGCAGGACCTGCCCGAAGGCCTGCCACCGCTCGCCGCCGCCCAGGGCTGCAAAGCGCCCAAGGAGACGGTCGGCGGTACGCTCGATGCCGAGGCCAAGGCGCTGGCCAGGGGCCTCGTCCCGGCCTGGACCGGCAGTGAGGTCAAGCCGCAGGCTTTGCCCAAGCGGATGCAGGCGTTGCAGGTCCCAGGGGTGAGCGTGGCGCTGATCCGGGGCGGCCGGATCATGCTGGCGCGCGGCTGGGGTCTGGCCGACATGGCGACTTGCGCCCCCGTTACCGCCGATACCCTGTTCCAGGCCGGCTCGGTCAGCAAGGTGGTGACCGCAACCCTGGCCATGCAGGCGGTCAGTGCGGGCAAGCATCCGCTCGATGCCGATATCAACTGGGCACTGGCCCGCTGGCAATTGCCGATGAACAAGGCCTATCCCAAGGACCGGGTCACGCTGCGGCACCTGCTGTCGCATACCGCCGGGGTCTCAAATCCGGATTCGACCGGCTATGCCCCCGGCCAGCCGTTGCCCAGCTTGCAGGCGATCCTCACCGGCAAGGGCGTGAAGGGCCAGCCCGTGCGGGTCACTGGTAAGCCGGGCGGGGCATGGAATTACTCCAACGGCGGCTACCTGGTGGCCCAGGCCGCATTGGAGGACATGTATGGCGAGCCCTATGCGGCGCTGGCCGAGAAGCAGGTGTTGGGCCCGCTGGGCATGACCCGCTCGACCTTTGCCCAGCCCCCCGCCACCCCCCTGGCCGAGGCTACGGCGGCCGGGCATCATCTGGGCAAGCCCTTTGCCAGCCGGTTCAACAATGTGGCGGAACTCGGCGCAGGCGGCCTCTGGTCGACCCCATCAGACCTTGCCCGCCTGCTGATCGGCTTGCGCAACGCGGCGCAAGGCACCGGAACCACCTTGCTCCCACAGACTGCCGCGCGCGAGATGATGAAGGTCCAGGCGGCTGACTGGGGGCTGGGCCTCCAGATCAGGGGTACAGGTCCAGCTCAGACCTTTGGCCACGACGGCACCCGCTGGGGCATGTTCACGCGCGCCTTCATCCACCCCGAGAGCGGCGACGGGATCGTGGTCATGGCCAACGACTATCGCGGCTTTGCCCTCGCTGATGAGATCATCCGGGCCGCAGCCAACCGCTATGGCTGGACTGCCCGGCAATCGCGCTCGCTGGCCAGCTTGCCGGCCGAGACCGTGCTCTACCTGCGCGGTTCGATGAACGATTGGGGCGCGGGGGTGCCGCTGCGCCGCGAAGGCTCGGGTTATGTGGCTGAGGTCACCCTCCCGGCCGGTCGCCATGAGTTCAAGCTGGCCACGGCCGACTGGAACTATCTGGCGCTGGGCCAGGGGCAAGGTGCATTGAAGGCCGGCGGGGGTGCGGTCCGGCTTGATCCGGGCGGCGGCAACGTGGTGTTCGAAACCGCCGCGCCCGGCACCTGGCGGCTGGTGCTCGACCGGATGGCGACCGGGCGTCCGCGGCTGGTGGTCAGTCCGGCCGGTTGACCGGCACCGTATAATTGAGGCCCAGCCGGCCGCCATCAGGATAGATCGTCTGGCCGGTCAGATAGCTGCTGTCATCGCTGGCCAGGAACAGCGCCACGCCGGCCACTTCCTCTGGCGTGCCGCAGCGGCCCAGCGGGGTGCGGCTGAGGATCCGATCACGGGCGGCATCGTCCTCGGCGAGGATGCCGGCGAGCATTTCGGTCTCGATCGAACCGGGTCCAATCGCGTTGACGCGGATGCCTTTCGCAGCAAGTGCCAATGCGGTTACATTGGTTAGCTGCTTTAGTGCCGATTTGGATACAGCGTAGGGGATCTGGTTGGGGATCGCCAGCACCGCATTGACGCTGCTCATGTTGATGATCGTACTGCCCGGCGCCATCACCCGCGCGGCCGCCTGTGTGCCCCACAGCGCGGACTTGAGATTGGTGGCGATCACCCGGTCGAAATCGTCCTCGGCCAGTTCGTCGAGGCTGGCAGCGTGCGTTATGCCGGCATTGTTGACCAGAATGTCGAGCCCGCCCAGCTGGGCCAGGGCCTGCCCGATCAGTGCCTCCACCTCGGCCTTGCGCGAGACGTCGACAACCAGCGTCCGCTGGCCCAGCGTAGCCGCGACCTTTGCCACTTTCGGCCCGTCGATATCGGCTAGCAGCAGGGCCGCCCCTTCGGCCGAAAACCGTTCTGCAATCGCCTTGCCGATGCCCTGCGCCGCGCCGGTGATGACTGCGCGCTTGCCCGCCAGGCGCGGCATCAGATGATCCCCACGGCCTTTCCGGCGCGCTCGAACATGCCGATGATGGTCTGGACCTGTTCAGAGGTGTGCTCGGCGCAGAGCGAGCAGCGCAGCAGGGTCATGTTGGCGGGGGTGGCTGGCGGCCGGGCCAGGTTGACGTAAAGCCCTTCCTTCAGCAGCGCCTCCCACATTGCCGCCCCCTTCTCCAGGTCGGGCATGATCACCGCGATGATCGCGCTTTCGGCCTTGTCCGTGCCCAGCTTGAAGCCACGCTCGCGCAGCCCCTGGTGCAGCACGCGCGAATTCTCCCACAGGTGGGCGCGCTTGTTGCCGGCGTGCATCAGCTTGCGGATCGAGGTGGCAGCGGTGTGGACCACGCTCGGCGGCAGCGAGGCCGTGAACACATAGGGCCGGCAGACCAGCCGCAGGATTTCGAACTTGGGGTGGTTGGAGACGCAGAACCCGCCGACCGTGCCGACCGACTTGGAGAAAGTGCCGATGACGAAATCGACGTCGTCCAGCACGCCCTGGTCCTCGGCCACGCCGCGCCCGTTGGGGCCGATGAAGCCCATCGAGTGCGCCTCGTCCACCAGCACCATCGCGCCGTTGTCCTTGGCGACCTTGATCATCTCCTTGAGCGGGGCAATGTCGCCCAGCATCGAATAGACGCCTTCCAGCACCACCAGCTTGCCGGCGCCTTCGGGGATGCGCTTCAGGCGCTTTTCCATCGCCTCGATATCGTTGTGCTTGAATGGCACCACTTCGGCATCGCCCATCTTGCAGCCATCCCAGATCGAGGCGTGGCTATCGATGTCGAGCACGATGTAATCGCCCTTGCCGGCGATGGTCGAAATGATCCCCAGGTTGGCCTGGTACCCGGTGGAAAAGACCATCGCGTGGTCCATCCCGTAGAATTCCTTAAGCGCATCCTCCACCGCGCGGTGCCCGGCATAGGTGCCGTTCAGCACGCGGCTGCCGGTGGTGCCCGAACCGAAATCGTCGAGCGCCTGCTTGCCCGCTTCGATCACGTCCGGATCGAAGGTCATGCCCATGTAATTGTAGGTGCCAAGCAGGATTGTCGGCCGCCCGTTGCAGATCGCCTCGGTGGGGGAAAGCACGCGTTCCATCACCAGGTTGAACGGGTCTTCCTGCCCGTGAGCCAGCAGGTTGGCACGCAGCTCGATCAGCGGGTCGAACTTGGAGAACAGGTCGGTCATAGAGTCTTGGTGATCCTCTGCTTGCCGCAACCGGGGAGTTACCCCTGCAGCTTCACCACGGCGTCGATCAGCTGACCGTAAGTCTCGATCTCGGCCTGCTGGTTCATGCTGATGATGATGTCGAACTCGTCCTCGATCGCGGCGACGAAATCCATGACCGTAAGGCTGTCAAATTCCAGGTCGCCGGCAAAGGTGCTGGCCTCGGTGATCTCGATCCCTTTCTTGTTGAAGGGTTCGATGATCCCGGCGATTGTCTCGGCAGTGGCGGCGCGGTCCATTATCTTTTGCTCCAATTGGCTTTGCGGCGCTCTGGCCGACGAATGGGGCGGAAAAGCGGCGTTGGCAGCGAAATGTCAAGCCGAGGCCTTTTCCACCAGCCCCTTCACTGCCGCCATGAAGGGTCCGATCGAGACCGGCTTGGCCAGATAGCCCTCGGCCCCGGCGTCGCGGATGCGTTCCTCGTCGCCCTTTCCGGCATAGGCGGTGACGGCGAGGACCGGGATCGAACGCAGCACGGCGTCGGCCTTGGCTGCCTCGATCAGGTCCAGCCCCGAAACGTTGGGCAGCTGGATATCCATGATGATCAGGTTGGGAACAAAGCTGCGCGCCTTGTCGAGTGCCTCTAGCCCGTCGGCACAGGGCTCCACGGCATAGCCCTGGCTCTTCAGCACGTCGCAGAAGAGCTTGCGGTTGAGGTCGTTGTCCTCGACAACCAGGATGCGCTTTGCCATGCGGCAATCCCTACAACGTAACGCCAGAGGCCCGCAATTCTTCGCGAACCCCAATCCCCGGCTGACCCCTTCGTTCTGGCGCTCGGTGCGCTCGGCTGGGTGCTGTGCGACGCACCCCGCGCCGAACGGTTGTTGGCCTTGACCGGGCTTGATGCCGATGCCTTGCGCGCCGGGGTGGGCGATCCGGGGGTGCTGACGGCCGTGCTCGACTTTCTTAGCGCCTACGAACCTGACCTTTGTGCCGCAGCCGAGCATTTGGGGGTTGCGCCGCAGGCCCTGATCGCGGCACGGGATGGGCTGACATGACGAAACCCCTGATCATTTCCGATTGCGACGAAGTGCTGCTGCACATGGTCGTCCCCTTTGCCGAGTGGCTCGACGAGACCCAGGGCGTGACCTTCTCGATGGTCGGCAACGACTTTGCCCGGGCGGTGCGCTGGAAGGACAGCGGTGAGCTGGTCGAAGGGCCAAAGATCTGGGAATTCCTGCAGGGCTTCTTCGACAACGAGATGCACCGCCAGACGCCGATCGCGGGCGCCGTTCATGCCATGAACACCCTGGCCGAACACGCCGATGTGGTGATTCTCACTAACCTGATCGACAGGCACAACCAGGCCCGTGCGCAGCAGCTGGCCAACCACGGCATTCACGCCCGGGTCTTCACCAATCAGGGGCCGAAGGGTCCGGCGTTGCAGGCAATCCTCCACGAATACCAGCCGAGCCATGCGGTCTTCATCGATGATCTGCCGCAGCACCATGGTTCGGTGAAGGAGATCGCTCCGCAGATCGACCGGCTGCACCTCTGCGGCGAGCCAACATTGGCGCCGCATATTGCCTGCGCTTTCGAGGCGGGCCATGCCCATGCCCGGATCGACACCTGGGAGCATGCCCTGCCGTGGCTGCTCGAACGCATTGGAGTGAATGCATGACCGACGCCGAAGTTGACGCGAAATTGGCCGAACTGGGCTTGACCCTGCCCCAGGCAGCGGCCCCGATCGCCGCCTATGTGCCAGTAGTGGTTTCAGGCGGGCATGCCTTCGTCTCGGGTCAGGTCTCCTTCGTCGACGGCGCGCTGGTCAAGGGCCGGCTGGGCGATGATCTGACGGTCGAGGATGGAATTCGTGCCGCGCAGGGCTGCGGGTTGATGATCCTGGCCCAGCTGAAGGCCGCGCTCGGCTCGTTCGACAGGGTCGAGCGGATCGTCAAGCTGGGCGGCTTCGTCAATTGCACTGGCGACTTCACCGACCAGCCCGATGTGGTCAACGGCGCCTCGGAACTGATGGTCGCCGTGTTCGGCGAGGCTGGCAAGCATGCTCGCGCTGCCGTGGGTGTACCCGCCTTGCCGCGCGGCTGTGCGGTCGAAGTGGATGCCATCGTTGCCCTTCGGCCTGCTTGACCGCTGGCTGAGCCCGGCCCCTTCGCCGGCCAGGATCGACTGGCTGGCCGGCCAGTCCTATGCCCATCGCGGGCTCCATGCGCCCGGCTTGCCTGAAAATTCTCCCGCCGCCTTCGCCGCGGCGATGGCGCGGGGCATGGGCATCGAATGCGATATCCAACGCTCGCGCGATGGCCATGCCATGGTCTTCCACGATGCCACGCTGGACCGGCTGACCAGTGAGCAAGGGCCGGTTGCCAGCCGCAGTGCCGAGGAACTGGGCCGTATCACGCTGGTGGGCGGGACCGATAGGATCCCCACGCTGCGCCAGGTGCTCGATCAGGTGGCCGGGGCCGCGCCACTGCTGATCGAGATCAAGTCCCCCAAGGACGATGGCCATCGGATAGGCGCTCTCTGCCTGGCAGTGCGGCGGGTGCTGGAAGGCTATCAGGGGCGCCATGCCATCATGAGCTTCGATCCGCGCATTGTCCGCTGGTTCGCCGATCATTCGCCACTGACCACGCGCGGGCTGGTGGTGACCGAGGAAAATGACAAGGCCCTGCCTGGAATGGTGCGCCGCCGGCTGGCTCTGTGGCACGCCAAGCCGCACTTCCTGGCCTATGACATTCGCGACCTGCCAAGCCGGTTTGCCGCCGGCCAGCGTCAGCGCGGCTTGCCGGTGCTGACCTGGACCGTGCGTAGCAGCGAGCACCGCGAGCGGGCCGCCAGGCATGCCGATGCGCCCATTGCCGAGGGTGCCGGCGTCGCGTGAGCGATGCTTCGATCGAGGCGCGGGTGCTGACGGCGGTGGGTGATCTGCCTGCTGACCAGTGGGATGCGCTGACTGGCGGCAATCCGTTCCTCAGCCATGCGTTCCTGACGGCGCTGGAGGATTCGGGCTCGGTCGGCCCCGGCACCGGCTGGAGTCCGGCGCCGATTTCCATTCACGGCGGCGATGGCCGGCTGGTGGCGGCACTCCCGGCCTATCTCAAGGCGCATAGTCAGGGCGAATATGTGTTCGATCATAGCTGGGCCGATGCCTGGCATCGCGCCGGCGGCAGCTATTACCCCAAGCTGCAGATCGCCGTGCCCTTTACGCCTGCCACTGGCCCGCGGCTCTTGCTGGCCGATCCGGCGCTGGCCGCCCCGCTGCTGCGCGCGGCTGAGCAATTGTGTGCGGCAAACGGTCTGTCCTCGGCCCACGCCACTTTCATCGCGCCAGACCAGCTCCCGTTGTTCGCGGCCGCCGACTGGCTGCTGCGCAGCGACATCCAGTTCCATTGGACAAACCGGGGCTATGCCAGCTTCGACGATTTCCTGGGCGCGCTCTCCAGCCGCAAGCGCAAGGACATCCGCAAGGAACGGGCTGCTGCGCAGGACGGGGTGGAGATCCGGCAACTGACCGGGGCGGCGATCCGCCCGGAACACTGGGATGCCTTCTGGCAGTTCTACCAGGATACCGGCGCGCGCAAGTGGGGCCAGCCCTACCTCACGCGTGAGGCCTTCACCCTGCTGGGGGAGCGGATGGGAGATCGGATCCTGCTGGTGCTGGCCTTTATCGGTGAAATGCCGGTGGCGGGCGCGCTCAACTTCATTGGTCCGGATGCGCTCTACGGCCGCTACTGGGGCGCCGTGCTCGACAAGCCGTTCCTGCATTTCGAGCTGTGCTATTATCAGGCCATCGACGCAGCGATTGCGCTCGGCCTCTCAAGAGTGGAGGCGGGAGCCCAGGGTGGGCATAAGCTGGCCCGAGGTTACGAACCGGTCGAAACCTGGTCCGCACATCACATTGTTCACCCTGGTTTTCGCGCGGCCGTGGCCGATTTCCTCGACCGCGAGCGACAGGGGGTGGCGCAGGACCGGCTCTATCTGGCCGAGCGGGCGCCGTTCAGGAGGGAATAGGGCTCAGGCAGCCTTCCGGGCAGTGGCCGAAAGCCACTCGCGCGCCCGGCGCTGTGCTTCGGCGATTTCACGGGCGGTCATTTCGTCAGAAATGTCAGCGCGGCACAGGGCAGCTTCGCCGTGACCACCGGCTGCGGCCAGGTTAAACCACTTGTGTGCCTCGATCAGATCACAGTCCACGCCGTGGCTGCCGGTCGAATAGGCCACGCCGAGATCGAAGTAGGCGCTGACATCGCCCTGGGCGGCCGCGGCCAGGCAGGTAGCGACCAGCAGGTCTTCGCCGCTGGCGGCAATGGGCTGAACCTTGGTGAAGGTTTCGTCATGTTTCCAGGCAATTGTCATCGTTGCTACCCCCAATTCGGACCGCGTCCCTGTTGCCGTCCACAACCGGAAATTTGCCGAACATGGTCAACAAAACGTTAACGCAGGTAAAAGTCTTTTCCGCGACAGGGGGAGCAAGGCTGACTGCAGGCCTGGCTCGGCCCCGTTAAGTTGTGGAATGTAACAGCCCCGCCGCATTGCCGCTTGTGCGGGTTATTACCGAACACTATAGGCGCGCTCATTCCGGCCTGTGGTGGCTACCGGGAAAACCCGGGGCGCAGGGACCATCCCGACGATGTCGGGGCCGGCCCGGCTGGCATGAAGTGGAGAGCATATGGCGACGGTTCTGGGCGATGAAATTGACGTCCTTGCCAAGGCAAAGCGGGCAATCGGCGGGGCCTATGTGCCCAGCGATGCGGAAGAGTACATGAGCGAAGCGCAGCTCGATTATTACCGGCGGCTGCTGCAGGAATGGAAAAAGCTGATCCTTGTTGCGGCGCAAGACACGCTGCAATCGCTGCAGGA